>JBEBGN010000309.1:0-1893 GCA_040081395.1 Longimicrobiales bacterium | reverse complement strand
GAGATGTTCAAGATCTTCCCGCCCTCGGGGATCTTCGAGACCGGCCAGTACTCCTTCTTGTCCTCGAAGTAGACCATCTCCTCGAAGGAGACGACCTCGATGCCGACTTCCTTCTGATGCTTCTCGGCAAGCTGCTGCGCGTCGTACGGACCGTAGAAGCCCTTGCCGGTCTTCGGGTTGCCCGGACCCGCGTGGTCACGCCCGACAATGAAGTGGGTGCACCCGTAGTTCCGTCGGATCATCGAGTGCCACACGGCCTCGCGGGGTCCACCCATGCGCATCGCGAGCGGCAGCAGACTGACCATGCCGGTCTTCGGGGGCATGTGCTTGATGACCGCCTCGTAGCAGCGTACGCGCGTGAAGTAATCCACGTCCCCCGGGTTCGTCATGCCGACGACCGGGTGGATGAGGAGGTTACCCTCGATCATCTGCGCGGCACGGCGCGCGAGCTCGGCGTGCGCGCGGTGCATCGGATTACGCGTTTGGAACGCGACGATGCGCTTCCAGCCCAACCGCGCGAACTCGGCCTTGAGTTCGTCGGGGGTGTGGCGGAGGTACTTGAAGGTGTGGTGCGGGGGCAGCTCCACGCCCTCGAGGGATCCACCCACGTAGACCGGGTGGCTCTTCTTCAGCTCGAAGACGCCGGGGTGGCCGTCATCGGTCGTGCCAAGCACGCCCTCGGCCTCGGTGTCCTTGTTCGGCGTGAAGATGTCCGACACCGAGAGGATGGCGAGCACCATGCCCTCGGGGTGCCGGAGCGCGACGCGCGCGCCGCTCTTCAGCGTGCCCGCGAAGTCGTTGGTGACGTCGAGGGTGATCGGCATCGGCCAGAGCTTGCCGTCCGCGAGACGCATGCCGGACACGACGCCGTCGTAGTCCTTCTGACCGAGGTAGCCCTTCAGGGGCGCGAAGGCGCCGTTCAGCAGGAGCTCCAGGTCCCAGATCTGCCGGAAGGTGAGGTCCCAGCTCGGCAGGTGGACCGCTTCCTTCTTCAGTTCCTGGATCTTCTTCGGAGATGCCAACAGAGACACGTGTCGCCCCTTTGCTCGTTCGCGGTCATGAGGGGCGGACGCTCGGTGCGGCCCGACCCGTGGGTTCAAGGCTCCGCCGTTCAGAGGGATCCCAAAGCGGCGAAGCGCCGGAGTGTAATGCGGACGCCGCCCCAGGGAAGGGGCGCGCGTCCTAGTCTACTCCCTGCTGGCGGGGCAGGGAGCGTAGTTGATGGGATCTTCGGCGCGCATGCCCCCACCATCGAGGGGGACCCAGCGGTACCACTCGCCGCAGGGTCGGCCGGCGGAGTAGGTGCCGCGTTCGGCCAACTCGCCCCCATCGCGCGCGGGGGACTGCCCACCCGGGTGCACGACGACGTTGTTCATCAAAGCCCGCGACCAGCGCGACTCGTACGGGCCCTCCAGCAATCCGTCCACATAGGTGCCCATGTCCGACTGGACGCCTTCGCGGAACCAGCCCTCGAAGGGTCCATTGAGCATCCCATTCCGCCAGGTCTCGCGCAGCTCGAGCTGGCCCTCGTAATAGAAGGTCTCCCGCATGCCGTCCCAGCGGCCGTTCAGGAGGGTCCCACGCTCGCGTACCCGCGTCGAGTCCCACATGGCGATGACCGGGCCCGAGTAGGGCTCGAGGGTCTGACGGTGCAGGAACACGCCGCGGCGGTCGATCAGGTCGTTGAAGTTGAGCGGCGTCTGGGCCGAGAGGGCGAACTGTGCGCCCGCGAGGAGGCCCAGGGCCAGGAGAAAGGATCGCCGCATGGTGGTCTTTATCGGGGAAAGTGGCTACACCGCTCTATATCACACCTTACGATATGGGAGGGTTGCGGGCTACGGTGCCGGGTTTGCGGCCGACGCGTTCTTGTCCCGCCCCTCCGCCCCCCTTGGC
>JBEBGN010000308.1:0-1899 GCA_040081395.1 Longimicrobiales bacterium | reverse complement strand
GCGCGACCGCTGCCGAGAGTCCGCGTGGCCTACGCGCTAGGAGGCACACCACCCTGGGTAGCGGGGCCGGGCACCTACATCGACGAGGTCGTCTCGCTGATGGGAGGGGAGAACGTCTTCCGCGACCTCGAGCTGCTCTACGCCGCCGTGAGCCCTGAGGAACTACGGACCCGCGCCATCGACGTGGTGCTGGTATCGGGAGCTGGCAACTTCGATGCGAGCCTCGTGCCCGGCGCCCGTGTGGAGGACGTCGGGGGCGTGCTGGAGATTCCCGGTCCGGGTGTCGTGGATGCGGCCTGGCTCATCGGGGAGCACATCCACGGCCGGCGGCTGAAATGATGCGCTGGACGCTCGGCGTCTCGCTCGCGCTACTCGTCGGGGTGGCGACGGTCGCCGGCGTCCTGTTCGGGTCGGTTCCCGTCAGCCCGGGTGAGCTGTTGGCGGTGCTCGACGGAGGCGGCGATCCAATCCACCGGGACATCATCCTCCAGTTGAGACTTCCGCGCGTCTTGCTGGCGGGTCTGGTCGGGGGTGGTCTCGCCGTCGCTGGCGCGACGCTCCAGTCCCTCCTCCGGAATCCGCTGGCGGAACCGTACATCCTCGGAATGTCGGGGGGCGCCTCCTTGGGGGCCGTCACCGTACTCGCGCTCGGTCTCGGCGCGGCCGGGCCATGGGTGATGCCCCTGGCTGCGTTCGCGGGAGCCGTTGGTGCGATCGCACTGGTCTTTCGGGTAGCCACATCCACGGGTCGGGGCATGGATGTGCGCGTCCTGCTGGTCGCCGGTGTAGTCGTCGCGTCTTTCTTCACCGCGTGCATCGCGTTCATTCTGTCGATCAGTTCCGCACGCACCGTCCAGAGCGCCGTGCTCTGGATCATGGGGAGCCTTGCAGCGGCGGACTGGGGCGACGTGATTACCGCCGCCGTATACACGCTTCCCGCGGTCGTCGTGCTTCTGTCGCTGGCGCGCCCGTTGAACCTGATGTCGATCGGCGAGGACACCGCCCTCTACCTCGGGGCCGACGTGGAGGGAGTGAAGCGACTGGCACTCGCGGTCGCCGCGCTGGTGACAGCGGCCTCGGTCGCGGTGGCCGGCGTCATCGGATTCGTTGGGCTCGTCGTCCCGCACGCGGTCCGCCTCGTCGTCGGATCGGACAACCGCACGTTGATGCCGCTCACGTTCTTGGGGGGCGCCGCCTTCCTGATGCTGGCGGATCTCACGGCACGGGTGGCGCTGGCCCCGGCCGAGATCCCGGTGGGCGTGATCACCGCATTCGTGGGCGTGCCGCTTTTCCTCGTACTGCTGCGCCGGAGCATAGGAGGACGATGAAGCTCGCCGTCGACGGCATCGTCGTCCGCTACCCTGCGCTCGATCGGCCCGCGCTCGACGGCCTCACGCTCGAGGTACCATCCGGCTCGCTCACCGCCGTGGTCGGGCCCAATGGCTCGGGCAAGTCGACGCTCATGCGCGCGCTCCTGGGCGCTTCGCCGCTGGCGGCCGGCCGCGTGACGCTGGACGACCGCGCCTTGGAGCGCTGGGATCGACGGGAGTTGGCTCGCGCCGTAGGCGCGGTTCCACAAATCGAGTCGATCGCTTTTCCGCTGACCGCTCGCGAGATCGTGGCCATGGGCCGGTACCCCCATCTCGGTCCGCTCGCGCCGGAGGGGGACGCCGACCGGGCAGCGGTCGCGCACGCGCTCGGCGCCTGCCACATGTCCGAGTTGGCCGAACGCGATGTCGCCACCCTCTCCGGTGGCGAGATGCAGCGCGCGCGCATCGCCCGAGCCCTCGCGTGCGAGCCCAGGGCCCTCGTGCTGGATGAACCGACCGCCAGCCTCGACATCCGCCACGAGATGGAGATCCTCGAGCTGGTCAGGTCGTCGGCAGACGCGGGGATCAC
>JBEBGN010000150.1:0-7546 GCA_040081395.1 Longimicrobiales bacterium | reverse complement strand
CACTTGTCACCGCTTCTGCGCCTCGGCTCGAACCTGCGGTTCGAACCCGGGCGGCGGTACGCTTCCGGGCTAAAGCATTTGTAGAGGCGCCGCCCGGATTCGAACCGGGGATAAAGGATTTGCAGTCCTCTGCCTTACCACTTGGCCACGGCGCCGAAAACCCTCGTGCGAGGGCCCGAAAACGTAACGTCCCGGCGACCGGTTACAACACTGGGAAGTCCTTCGGGGACCCTCGGCCGTCCTGTTAGATTCCACCTGCGCGCGGGCCTGCGAACACGTTGGTAGTGCGGGCCTGCGGACCTGCCCAGTGGTGGATCGGATGATGGTCGTAGCGCATCGGTCGACGTCACACTCAACAGGGGGGGTTCCATGAAGCGGTTCATCGGAAGCGCGCTGGCGATCGTGTCGCTGGCGCTCTCGGCGCAGGGCGTCTCGGCGCAGGCAACGGTGTTCGTGTCGGGTGGCGCGAGCATCCCGGTCAGCGACTACGCCGACTACGCGAAGATCGGTTACATGGCGCAAGCCGGCATCTCGTTCCCAGTCGGGACCGCAGGCCTTCTCGCCGGCGTCGGCGGTCTGTACGGAAGCAACAACCACGACACCGACGGGGACAAGACGAACCTGATGGGCGCTGCCGCTTTCCTTCAGTACGAGATCGGCACGACGGCCTACCTGTTCGCAGGCCCCGGGTACGTGAAGCACTCGTACAAGTCCGACACGTTCCCGGAGGGTTCCGCGTCCGGCCTCGCTGCGGCAGGCGGTGGTGGCATCAACATTCCGCTGGGCGGCCTCAACGGCTACGTCGAGGGGATGTACCTGACCGGGTTCGGCGACATCGACGGGACCGACGCGTTCGTCGCGAGCTTCGGCGCGACCTTCCCGCTGGGCGGCTGATTTCGGCGCGACCGTCGCGACAAACGAAAGACCCGGCAGAGCGACGTGCTCTGCCGGGTCTTTTTCTTCGCCCTGTGTACTTGCTCAGAGCGGGAAACCGGACTCGAACCGGCGACCCCAACCTTGGCAACTCTGCCGCGGGGGGCGCCTATCCGGCGGAATCCGCCTACTTCCTCACTTCCTGCTCTTCCTTCCGCCGGTCTCTGTACGGGGACCGCCGGGTTTCGCCGACTTCCAGGACACAATCGGGACACAGGTTCCATCAACCCCCACCCAACTCACGGAAGTCGGCGAACCCGGCCTCCCCGAGGGTGTTGGCAAGCCTGATCGCGCGCCGACGCGTCTCCTTACCGCCCGTGTCGATGATCGTTCGCAGTACCGGCATCACCTCATCGGCCCTGATCTTCCAGATCTCGCCACCAAGCTGCCTGCGAAGGACAGGCTCGATCAGCTCAAGGGTCCCATTTGGATCGCCCTCGGCCAATGGTGCTATGCGCTCCCACTCAAACTCGATCGCGAGCTCGCCGCGCGACACCTCCACGCTTCGGGAACCGAGAGAGACCAAGACATGGCCAGGGATGTGCGGAGTTCGAAGGAACCAAGCGAACCCCGCGGCCTCGGCTGCTGCGTCGCCGTTTTCGGCGCCTCGTCCCTCGAGGTCGGAAAGCCGCCAGGCCCAGAAGGCCCCAAGGCGATCGATCACCTCATTCGAGGGAGCCTCGTCCCTGTCCGACCAGCCACGAAAAATGGACCAGTAGACGTGTTTGCGGTCTTCCGCCGCGGTGTTCGTGAAGGTGTTCGCGACGATCGCGTCCTCATCGTCAATGGACACGAGACCTCGTAGGTAGGCAACGATCACATGCTCCGCGAGGTGCTCGCCAATAGAGAGTCGCCCTCCGGACCAAGGAGCGTGACCCTTCATCTCCGCAGCCCCCACCGCGTACCACGAGCGCAGCTTCTCAAATACGGTGTCGTAGAGCATCGCACGTATCAGGTACTGGCCCCAGGTCGGTCGTCCAAGTGGATCGGTGGCTCCACCATCCAGCAGCGCACCCTGATTCGCCGCCAGCCAGCTCGGAGCGATCAAGGACAGGTATGGGATGAACGCCCCGAGCGCCGCTTCAGCCGCTACGCGCGCCTGCCCCTCCCCTTGGCGTAACACGACGTCGAGCATCGGGCCGAGCTGGGGTTCGATATCGCGCCGATCCTCGCCAAGGCCGCGGTAGGTCCAGAGTCCGAACTCCATGAGGGCGTGCACGACGCGGCCCGCGACGTGGTTGAGGGCCGCCGACTCGACCTTGTCGACAGTGTCCCATTCGAAGGAGTCTCTCTCGGCCCAGACGCTTGGGTGGTGAACGGCCAGCGTCATCACGGCCGCGAGATCATCCGCGACGCCCCGCGCGGCGATGTTCTGGTGACACAACTCGCGAACAGTATCCACCGCGCGCCTCACGCACGGGTACCGGCCATCTGCTCCTGCCGTCGACTCACTCCCGACTGCCCACTTGAGTACGCGAACGAGTCGATCCTGATCTTCTAGGGTCTTGCCGGCGCGGTGGGCATCCTCCAGGCCAGCGAGGAGCGCCTCGGCGTGAACGGGGTCGGGAGGGTGCTCGAGGAGGTCCCACACTTCAAGCCCCCTCTCGGGATTGTCAGCCGCCATGGCCCTCAGTGCCTCGAACAAGCCAAGGCTCGTGCCCGACTCAAAACTGGATGGGTCCGGTTCCCAAGTGCGAAGCAACTCGCGGAGCTGCTCGAGTGGCATCACTGCCAGGTCAGTTGCGCTCGCCGGCGTGGGGTCATATCCGCCGGAGCCCACGGTCACATAGCTGCCGACCTCCGCGATCTCCTGCTCCTCAAAGCTCGGCGCTTCCTCAAGGCCGAGGTGCAAAGCCAAGGGCTTCAGTTCTTCCGGCACGCTGCCACGGAACCATCGCAAGCGGCGTCGCTGCCAGTGCTCAACTAGCTCGAGAATCCGCTCCTCGCTGTCCTCCCGCGTTCGCCATCTCGCGCGAGCCTCTTCCGGTGGGCCGACGGCGAGGCGAGACGCGAACGATGTTCGAGCCGCCGGACTGGCGAACCTGAACGCTTGGCGAAGAACCAGGGCCACCTCGCGACCGACTTCGTAGTCCTCATCCATCGCGAGGTCCGAAGTCAGAAATGCATCGAGTTCGGTGACTAGATGTTCGCCCGCGTCGGCCAAGAGGCGCAGGCGAAGGCGCCCGACCAAGTCATTGTCGCCATCACCCAGAAGTGCGATCGCGCGCTTGGCATCCGCTTCGCTCTGAATCGCGAGCCGGCCAAGGAGCTTGGCCGTAAAGAGGAAGATCTCGACCAAATCCTCGTTCCCCCGGGACCGCTCGTCACCAACCACACGCTGGTCACCCACCAACTGCGCCACTCGCCTCCACCGTCCAACGAGCATGGCGACGGTCTTCCAGCCATCTACTTCGGCCAGCTCCTCCAGCGTATCGGGTAGATCGCGATCAATGACGTGCGGAAGGAATGGGAAGATCTGGTCGGCGCGTGCGTCCCACTCAGAAAGCCGGTCCGCGAGATCCTCCGGAACGTGCATCAGACGCCTCACGATCCGATAGGCCTCATCGTGCCCAGCGCGTGCGAGGCGAACGACCTCCGCCAGTAGGATAGGAGCGACAAAGAAGGCGAATCCTTCGTCGATGGCCGTGATAATGAGCGGCACGAGTGCCACCGAGTGTTCCACTGATAACGCCGCGGCGATATCCAAAATGCCCCGCCACACCACCGGGTTCCCGTGATCAGGGGACATCTCAAGCAGAATCTCAGACACGAGCTCAGGAGCTGCGGCGGCGACCTTCAGCAGGTACATACCTTCCGGCCACGGCGCTCCACGCCATGAACCATCCTCCAGGACCTCCCTGCCCGGCGCCTTCGCCAAGAGGCCCGCCTCGTGAAGAAGGGGAAGCCATGCTGGATTCTCGAGGTGACGATAGAAGTGCATCACCTGAGCTGGCTTCAGCAGGAGGCCCTGCAGGATTTCGACGTCCCGCGCCGTAGGCTCGCCGAGTGCGAGCATGTCGTCGATGTCCTCGAGGCTTCGGAAGAAGAGTCCTACGCGCGCGTGGAGTAGGGCCTCGAGCAGCCTGAACGCCTCCTTTACCGTAGCTGGATTTGGGGGCGCTGCTCCCGGGTTGCGTGCGTGAGTGGCCGCATGGAGCATCGCATGGGCTTTGAACCACCTCGTCACGCGAGGATCCATCAGGTCGAGCGACAACGCCTCGGCGAATCTGAGGCGATGGGTCTCATCCTTCGGGACGGACCCGTCCACAGGTCCGGGCCGATCGCGGCAGAGCGCACGCGCAACCGTGTTCGATAGTTCACGACCTATATAGCCAATTACATGCGCGACTCCGTGGCCCTCTTCATTGAGAAGGGGCAACACGATGCGATAGAGGCCCGCGAGCTCTGGGTCGATCTCCTCGAGCGCGTCATGGAGCTCTCGCTCACGCGGCGAGAGCTGGTATTTGGGCGACGGCCCCGGATCGCTTGTGTCGCTGACGTCGGCCACCTAGCCCTCCAGCCTCTCCGCCGCTTCTCGCGCCTCCGACCTCTTCCACATCCCGACCCAGTGGAGCACCCCCGATGCCCTGCCCTGCGCTCGCTCAGCCGTGTTCAGCTTTGTCACGCGCGTCCGGTTCCTCGGGTCCTCCCTCACCCACCGGTTGAACTCGGTGTGCGATCCCGCGGTCGCATACTCCGGCCTCGACTCTCTCGTCATCCCATCCGCCCTATGCGATCCCGAGGCGCTTTGCTTCCGCGATGAGGCGAGTGACCGCACCGAACCACGCGCGGCGGCGCGGATAGTCAGCGTCAAGTTGCGAAAGGAAACGATCCATCGCGCGGACCAATTCGCGCGTGATCTTCCCCTGGTGCCATTTCGCCTTGAGTCGGGCCCGCTTGTAGCTCGGGTGCGCCAGCTTCTTGTTCACGCGCGTGTTGAACGCGGGAGAGAACACCGTTGGCATCGAGATCTTCGGCATTGTCTTCACGAAGTCCCGTGCGCGGATGTCATCGCCGTGCCCGGTCGAACGGAAGAAGTCCCGGAGATTTCGAGCGTGGAGGAGAAAGGTCTCGACGGCCATGTTGTGCAGGTGAACCTTGCTGTTTCCGGTCTCGGCAAACGCGGCAGACAGCATCGACAGCTCGTACTCGATCGTCGCAGCGGCGGACTTGAGGGCCGTCAGACCGGGACGTCTCACTCTTCACTCTCCGCTTCGTGGTTGGTCCCCGCCGGACGCCGGAGGGGTGCGCGCCCCAGGTCGGCCATAGAAGAGCGTGGGCGAAATGCTGATGACACGACCAGCGTCGTCACGGCGGATCCGGAACCACCCCGAGCGTTCTAGGTCTGCGAAGGTCGCCTCTATGATGCCAGAGAAGCGACTCGCCTCGGCCTTGAGATCCTTAGTCGCTTCGCGGTAGTAGTACCACGCCGTCACCCATGTAATGAGGCCCCCGACCAACACGCCGATCGCAGTGCTGACGATGGTGCTCACCCCCCCAATACCCTCCCTGAGCTCCTCGGCGAGCTTCTGGAGCTCACCACCGGGGCGTTCGAGGGCGTGTCCCACCAGGCGCACGAGGTTCTCCGCGCTCCGCAAGAGCACGAGCACCTCGAGGCTGTTCGCTCCCACACGCGATCATGCTCCGAAGCCCGGCCCACAACAAATCGTCGCATGACCCCAGGGTACGCGGTTTACGCGCCCCGCGAAAGGAACTCGGACCGAATGGGTTCACGTTCGGGGGGCGTATTCCGGCCGCAATAGATGAACTGCGTGCGGGGCCCCGTGAGAGGGACGGAAGCCCACGGCGGCAACTGCCGCGCCGGGTTCTCAGGCCCAGACCCGCTGATGCTCGTCCTCAGGCGCTCAGGGGGGCAGCGAGTTCACGCGCGCGTGCCTCGGCCGCGTCCATCCGGGCCTGAGCGTCCGAGCGGGCCTGCTCGACGTCCTCGAGCTGCCCACCGGTCGGCGCGAAGCGTCGACGGAAGCGCTCGAGGATAGGCGGCTTCGGCGGCTCGAGTCTCGTCAATGCGTCGCGACGATACTCGGGAGCGACCACCTTCTGCCCGCCGAGCGTAGGAACGACCACCGCCAACGCGTCGGGTCGGGTCGAGAGGCTCTTGCGCAGAACATCCGCAGAATACACGCCCGCGGAGGCCCACACGCGCCGGAGGAGCTCTGGCGAGTAGTATGGTTCGCCACCAGTGAGCACTCGCGCGGCATCCAGGTCGCGGAGCGCCGTCTCCCGCGCTTCGACCGCCGCCGCCAGCTCGAGCAGCGCCGCGTCGAGGCGGTCCAGAACGCCGGGGAGCTCCTCGAGAAGCTTCCTGGCTCTACCGGGGGCTGCCCGACGTGCCTCCTCGGCGCGCGCCTCCTTGAGCCGCCGCTCGAACAACTCGATGCGCACGGCGAGCTGGACCGCCTCCGCGCCGAGCTCCTCGTGCTCCCGGATCACCGCGGCGAGCTCGCCCGCCGTTCCCTCGAGCGCGATGCGACGAAACTCGACGCCTGCCCCCGGCAGAGCGTCACGGGCCGGCGCACCGATCGGTGTGGGGCCTGCGCTGCCAATCGGCACCCCGGGTGGCTCGATCTCGGTGAGACGGGAAACGACCGCGCGCTGGCGAGAGCGGAGCTCATCGAGCGCCTTCGTGCACTCGGCCGCGCTCATCTTCTCGACGTTCTTCATGGTGTCCCTCTGTTCGGTAGTAGGTGGACTCGGAGCGCTTGATAGACGCGCCACGGCTCGGCCGCGTACCGGCCGGCCGGGTCGCCCACGAGCACCGCGGGTCCATAGCACGCGACCACGTGCGCGGCGCGCCCGTCGGTGAGCAGGTAGAGCCAGTGGCCAGCCCGATGGCGGTCAATCCACTGGAGCAGGATGTGCAACGTGCCGTACCACTCGGCCGCACGGTCGCCCGGAGCGGGGCCGGCGGGAGCCGGAGAGACGATGCCGCGGCGAACCATCGTCACCCGCTCGTGCGCCTCGCGCCGGATGAGCGACGCGAGGATGGCGGTGTCGGCGAGGAGCGTTCCGTCACCCGCGTAAAAGTCGAGCTCGCATCCGACGCGCATTAGGACGTCCTCGAGGGCGCGCTCGGGCGTGCCGTAGAACGAGTCGCCGCCTGCGGGGCGTCGTGGGTCCCACCATAACGCGCGCGCCGGCCACAGCATTTCGGCCGCCGCCTCGGGCGTGAGTTCGAGCAGCGCGCCCAGCGCGAGCGGCCCGCACTCCCCCGCGTATGCAAGCGGCGCGGTCACCTGCGCCTTCCGCGTCGAAAGAGCCGCGCCCTCTTCGAACCAGGCAGTAGGTCGAACTCGTGGGGGCCGTGGCGATCGAAGAGGAGGTTGTCGCGTCGGGTCGCGTCAGCGCGCTCAAGGCGCTGGCGCTCGAGCTGCTCGAGCGCGGCCTCGTCCAATTCGCCCGTCGACGCGAAGAACGACCGGAGGCGTGAGAGGAGCGTCATTTCGCGCCCGCCGAGGTCAACCGAAAATGGTCGATTTCGCCCCCAGCGCCTGAGCCGATAATGCGGCGCCGCACCCGCATCCTACCGGCTTTCCAGGAGGATCCGCGACGGGGGGGCGGGGTCGGGGGAGCTCTCACAACTCGCCGGAGG
>JBEBGN010000032.1:17500-26340 GCA_040081395.1 Longimicrobiales bacterium | reverse complement strand
GGGATGGCAGTGGCGGCGGGGGCGGTGGGGGCGGCGGAAGCGCGGCCGGCGACGCGATAACGGGGGCTGCAACCGGCGCCGGCTTCTCGACCCGGAAGATGCCGCCGCAGGTGCTGCAACGGACCTTCACGCCTCCGGCGGGGACCTTCGCCGAATCGACCGGAAAGGACTGCGAGCAGGACGGACAGGTTACGGTGATGACCATGGGTCTCTTCGGTTCAGGTTTTCACTGCGGCGCGTCCTCGCTGGTCCGCCACGAGGATCTCCGCCTCGGTAGCTGCCGCCGTCGGCAGCGCCGGGGACTGATGGCGGCGGTCGACCACGTATTTCGAACCCGGGAGTGACTTGGCGTATGTCTTCATTTCCGCCGCGAGCTCGCTGATCTGGCCGGTGTGCTCGAACACCTGAAACTGGTTCGTCACGACACCGATCGAGAGCGCCATCAGCGGGATGCGGTGGATATTGCCTCTCCGATCCTTTCCGAGAAAGTAGCCGGCGCGGCGATCCTCTTCCGTGTATTGATAGGGAATCAACTCGTCGAACAGGCGAATGATCTCGTCGCAGGTTCGTTCGAGGTACTCGAGCGGGAGATTCATGATGAAGTCGTCGCCACCGATGTGCCCCACGAACCCGCCCGGAGCCAACCCACGCACCATGTCCCTCAAGATCTTCGACAGCAGCCGGATGACGCCGTCGCCAAACGCGTACCCGTAGCGGTCGTTGAATTCCTTGAAGTGATCCAGGTCCGCGTAGCAGACCGCGAAATGCTGACCCGCTTCGAGACGCGTCTGCATGTCGCGCGCGATGTGGTTCGTCCCCGGAAGGCGGGTCGTGGGATGCACCGACACGTCACGGTCGGCGCGCCGCACCACCTGGTCCAGGCGGAGGAGGTACTCGCGTTCCGGGAGCCCATCGCTCAGGACCTCGTCGGCGCCGGCGGCGAGCATGTCTGCGGCGACACCCGCGTCGACCTGGCGAAGCATGACAATCAACGGCACGATGCCCGTGAACGCGTCCTGCTTGAGCCCATGGGCCAGCTCGACGATTCCGGTCGGATCCCCGTCGACCTCCAGGATCACGCACCCCGGATACGACCGATTCAGTAGCGCCCGGACCTCGTCCGTCCCCCCGACCGTGACGACCTCGAGCCCATGCTCGCGTGCAAAGCGGGTGACCAGCGCGGACGGCGGCTTGCGACGAGGGCCTAAATAAAGGACGGTCTTGTCGGAGGCCATGGATCCTCGTGCGGGGGACGCACCAGAGGAGAGGTTATCTCCGCGCCGCTGGCGGTGTCAATCTGCGCGCCGTCGCTCGTCGACCGCCACGAAGTCGATGTGACGTGCTTCCTTGTCGACCCGTGAGACCTGAACCCGTATGCGGTCTCCCAGGCGGTATCTCCGCCCTTTGCGCTCCCCGATCAGGGCATAGTCACCGGCGCTGAACCGGTAGTAGTCGTCGTCCAGCGAGCGCACGTGCAGCAGTCCGTCCACGAAGTACTCCTCGAGGGTCACGAACACGCCGAAGGGCGCCACGCCGGAAACCCTCCCGTCGAACTCGTCGCCCAAGTGACGCTCCATGAACTCCACCTTCTTCATCGCGACCGTGGCACGTTCTGCCTCGGCCGCCCCCTGCTCCCGGGCGCTCGAAGACGCCGCGATGGACGCCAGCGCCTCCGCATCCAGGTCGGGCGCGGGCACCCCCCCGAGGAAGGCGGCGGCAAGGACGCGGTGCACGATCAGGTCCGGATACCTCCGGATGGGTGATGTGAAGTGCGTGTACCCCGTTGACGCCAGCCCGAAGTGGCCAAGGTTGTCGACGTCGTATCGCGCCTTGGCGAGCGAGCGCAGCACCAGCGCCGAGACCAATACATGAGCCTCGGGACTTCGCGGAGCCTCCACCACGCGCTGCACATCGCTCGGCTTGAGCGCCCGCCGCCGCGGCACATCCAGACCCAGAGGGGCGAGGGCCTCGCGTAACTCTTCGGCCTTCTCGGCCGACGGCGGTTCGTGAACGCGGAAGAGACCTCCCAGATCGCGCGCCACCAGGTCCGAGGCCACGACCTCGTTGGCCAAGATCATGTAATCTTCGATGAGCCGGTGAGTCTCGAGCCTGTCGCGACGCTGGATGTCGATCGGATCACCCTGCGCATCCAGGATGACCTTGGCCTCGGGGAGATCAAGGTCGAGCGCACCCCGTTGGTGGCGTTCCGCACGAATCATGCGCGCGAACGCGTGCAATTGCCTGAGGGCAGCGTCGAGCTCCGGCGTGATCGACCTCTCCCCGTTCAGCACCGATTGAGCATCCTCGTAGGAGAGCGCGTAGCGACATCGGATGCGGGTGCGCTCGTATCGGCGATTCCGGATCCGACCCTCCGCGTCCATCTCCAAGAAGAGCGATAGGGCCATGCGGGGAAGATCGGCGCGTAGGGAGCACACGTCCGACGAGAGCACCGGCGGTAGCATCGGTATGGTTCTGTCGACCAGATACACGCTCGTGCCCCGCGACCGAGCCTCGAGGTCGACTTGCCCCCCGTGGTGAACGAAGTGCGACACGTCTGCGATGTGCACGCCGACCTCTACGCTCCCGTCACCCAGCATCTCGATCGACAGAGCGTCGTCGTGATCCTTCGCATCCGAGGGGTCGATCGTGAAGACCAAGAGCTCGGTGCGGTCGACCCGGTTCGCACCCGGATCGAGCGTGCCCGCAGCCGCGGCTGCCTCACCCGCGGCGAGAATCTCAGGCGAGAACTCGAGCGAGAGATCGAACCCATGAGCCACCGCGAGCACGTCAACGCCGGGATCGTCGAGCGGACCGAGCACTCGCTCGACCCAACCCGTGGGCCGGCTGCGGCCCGAGCCGAACCCGGTGAGTCTGACGACGACGACGTCGCCGTCCGAAGCCCCCGCGTCACGGGAGCTTGGGATGAGGACTTCGTTGTGGAGCCGTCGATCGAGCGGGACCACGAAGGATACACGCTTGACCTTGTGGTAGGTGCCGACCACGGTGCTGTGCGCCCGCTCGAGCACCTCGACGATACTTCCTTCCGGGTTCCTACCCTTGGGGCGGCGTTCGATGCGAGCAGCCACTCGGTCGCCGTCCATCGCGGTGGCAAGTCGACCCGCCGGGACGAACACGTCGGTCGAGCCGTCCTCGGTCCGCACGAACGCATCGCCGCGCCGGGTAACCGAGACGACGCCCTGCACGAGGCGGCCGGGTGGGTCGCGGCGCTGCCTCATCGGGGGGCCGGAACCGTCAGCACGACACCCCAGTCGGCCCCCGACTCAATAGCCGACAGTAGCCTGAGCCTGGCACCAGAGGCAGCGCTCGACGAGATGTACGCGTCGACCGCCGAGATCAGGTGGTTAGCGATCATTACGCCCAGAGCGGTGGTCGCCTGGCGGAACCGACTGTCGCTCGCGTCCACGAGGTCCGAGAACTGGTCCTGTGCCATCGGCGAGCCCGTCCAATCCCACGACATCCCCGGACCATACGCGCGATCTGCGTAGTACGCGAGGGCGCTCTGATACGCAGGGTCGGACTCGTTCGTGCCGGCTCCGAAAATCTGGGCCGCGAGAGACCACACGGACCCGTTGAAGGTCGTCCCATCCAACTCGGGTTGCACGCCCATTGCCCCCGCGTCGCTGTCGAACGCCCCCGAGCGCGCCCAGTGGGTGAGCGTCTCGTAGTACGCGAAGTCGCCATCGATTCGGGGACCGCTTTGGAACCGAGCGTTCTCCCATGCAAACTCGCGGTACCGATCGCGGTACCCTCCCCCCGCGTGCCGCCGTTCGGCGAAGAACGCCCAGGTGCCGATCTCGACCGCGAGGTAGAGCCACTTCCGGTCCTGACCCAACACATGCTGTCCGGCCCCGGGAAGCACCAGGGAGAGCGCCGGCGGAACGAGTCCCCCCGTTGCGCCATCGGAGGTGGCGGGCAGCTGGAACGGGACGGCCCAGGCCGGAGGGGCCCGAACGACGCGGTGCTGCGCGACCGCGCCGAAGGGGCAGCCAGCCGCCAATGCAACAGCCACCGCCCACCCGCGGACCCTCACAGCCCGATCGATAGGGTTACATGCACGGGCTCGGTCTCGCCCGTGAGAGTGGATACCGCGAGCGACTTGGCGATCGACATTTGAATGCGGTCGTACTCCACACCGAGGCCCACCCGCGCCCCGTCCTCGGGGTCGGAGCCCTCGATACGGTCGAGCAGGTCGGATAGCACGTACCCCGCGCGGACCGAGAGGCCGAAGGGTTGGTCGGCGGTACCCGCGGTGAGCTCCGTTCCCAGGTAGAGCGAAGGCACGCCCAAGTCGCGCACGCGATCCTGCACCTCCACAGCGAACCACCCGTGGAAGTCGTCGCGATCGGTGAAGAGGTGCACCGCGTCATAGGACGCCGCCACGCGAAGGCGCAGCGGTAGCGGATCGGCTTGCTCGGCATTCCTCACCTGCAGACGCGGGCCTACGTGCGCCACCATTGCCCCGAGGCGAAGGCGTGACAGGGGGGTCCCCTGAAGTCCGGCGTCGAACGCATACGTGGTGGCGGTCGTGCCTCGATCTGGGCAGGACGACCCACGACACGAGAGACGGAACTGCACGACCTTGAAGCTCACCCCCAGGCTCAGGTGTGGGGCGAGTCGCGTGGCCGCCGACACGATGCCGAGGTGATTCCGCACGGATACCGTGCCGAGAACGTTTCCCGCGGCGTCCGTGAGATCTTGGTCACCGACGTCCAAGAGAAGGTACGAGACGCCCGCCGTCCCGATGTCCGCGCCGGTGAAGAGCCCCGACACGGCAGTCGCCGTGCCCGCAACCTGGTCGCCACGAAAGACCACCAGTGCACTTCGCTCGACCCCGGCGAGCCCCGCGGGATTCCAGAACGCCCCCTCGGCACCCTCCACGGCAGTCATGGCGCGACCGAGGGCCACCGCTTGAGCCCCCACCGGCAGGAGGAGGAAGAGTGCACCCTCCCCGGAAGAGCCCACGCCGCTTCCCTGCCCCTGCAAAGGAGCGGCGACGGTGAGCCCCAAGAGGAGGAGCGGGAGGGCTCTAGTGCGTGCCGTCATCGTCGGGGGGCGGGCGAAAGCCGAGTCGGGTCAACTGCGCCCGGTTCCGTCGCCATTCGAGGGGCTTCACCCAAAGGTCGAGGTACACGCCCCTCCCGAGAAGGTGCTCGATCTTCGCTCGGGACGCGGTACCGAGCTCACGGATCGCAGCCCCACCCTTGCCGATGAGGATTCCCTTCTGCGACGGTCGCTCGACCATGATGTCGACCCCGACGTAAACGGGATCCTGACTCTCACGGAACTCGGTGACCTCGCAGTACACCGAGTAGGGGATCTCCTGATGGTATCGCTCGAAGATGGTCTCCCGCACGAGTTCCGCGACGAAGAAGCGCACAGGAGCGGATGCGATCTCGTCTTCCGGGAAATAGAACGGACTCACCGGCAGGTCCGACCGGAGGCCCTCGAGCAGCTCAGCAGTGCCCGTACCCGTCCGCGCGGAGATCCGGTGTATTCGGGCACCGGGAACGGTCTCCGCCCACGCCTCCCACTGTCGGACGGCGTCTGCATCGGCCTCGTCGATCTTGTTGAGGGCGACGTGTAGCGGCACCGACACGGACTGAAGGATCTCGCTGGTCCTCGCGTGCTCCCCGGCCCCTGCCCGGCGGAGCGCGTCGACCACCAGGAGCACCACGTCCGCGTCGTCGACGGCTTCTTGCGACGCCGCTCGCATCGCGCGCTGGAGAAGGTCGCGCGGCTCGAGCAGTCCGGGCGTGTCGAGAAACACGATCTGGCTCGAGCCCTCCGTGAGAATGCCCGTGACACGCTGCCATGTCGTCTGGGCCTTGGCCGAGGCGATCGACAGGTGCTCGCCGACGAAATGGTTGAGTACCGTGGACTTACCCGCATTGGGCAAACCCACGATCGCCACGTATCCAGCGCGGGTCGTGGCAGAAGCGGTTGTGTCGGCGGTCATTCGGAAAGCTGGGCGGACCGCCCCGGCGCCTCAAGTATATTGGGAGGTGCAGCTCCCCTACTTCATCCGCTTGCTGGGGCATCGAGCCTTCGGGAACGCCCGGGCGCGCATCCGCTCTGGGCGCAATCGCGGCCGGTGGTGGAGCGCGGCGGCCCTCGGTAGAGGCTACGGATCGGGCCGCTTCGGGTGGGATCGTATCGAAGCGCTCGCGGCCGTGACCCAGGACGGAGATGCGTTCTGGGACGTAGGTGCCCACAAGGGCTTCGTCAGTCTCGCGGCCTCCAGCATGGTAGGCCCCCTCGGCATAGTGGTTGCCATCGAGCCCGCCGCGGATAATCTACGGTTCCTCGAGCGCCACCTGGCGTGGAATGGTATCGAGAACGCGCGAGTGGTACCGGCCGCCGTAAGCGACTGGAATGGCGTGGGCACGATCGGTGGGAGCGGGAGCTCCGTCGCATTCCGTCTCGGCAGCGGCCCGGAAGAGATACCGGTCCGCACGATCGATCTCCTCGCCGTCGAGTTGGATCTCGGCCGCCCGACAGTGCTCAAGATCGACGTAGAGGGAGAAGAGGCCGCAGTCCTACGAGGAGCGAGGAGGCTGCTCGGTACGGACCAGGCGATCTTGATCTCGACGCACAGTCGTGCGCTTTACGAGGAGTGTCGTGCGCTCCTCGAGCCGCTCGGTTTTCGGATCTATGACTCCTGGGAAATTACAGAACACCGACGAGACGGGACCCCATGGTCGAGCGACCACGACGTGCTCGCGATAGGCCGCGACCGGCGGGTGGCCCCCGAGCGAATCAAGGAGCTCCGGCTAATCGCGGGGAGC
The DNA here is from genome assembly GCA_040081395.1 of Longimicrobiales bacterium. GTDB lineage: Bacteria > Gemmatimonadota > Gemmatimonadetes > Longimicrobiales > Gaopeijiaceae > UBA2982. The sequence continues at coordinate 19,534 of JBEBGN010000032.1, read as the reverse complement.
CGCTGATCGCATGACCTGGCTTTGAATGAAGAACGGCCCGTCTGGCGAAACCAGACGGGCCGTTCAGCAAAGAGTCGGCGACGACGTACTCTCCCACCGGGCTTCCCCGGCAGTACCATCCGCGCGGTAGAGCTTAACGGCCGTGTTCGGGATGGGAACGGGTGTAGCCTCTACGCAATTGTCACCGACAAAGAACTACTGAGGTCGAGAGAGTGTGAAAGCCTAGCTATAACGGCCGCCCAGCCATCGACTTTCGTCGAAGTCCTGCGGCAATGATGAGTGTCTGGCGGGAATAAGGAGTCGGTCAAGCCTCACGGGCGATTAGTACGGCTCGGCTGAACGTGTCACCACGCTTACACCTGCCGCCTATATACGTACTCGTCTCGTACGGCCCTTCAGAGGGTCCGAAGACCCTGGGAGCATTCATCTTGGAGAGGGCTTCCCACTTAGATGCTTTCAGCGGTTATCCCTTCCCGACATAGCTACCCGGCGGTGCCCCTGGCGGGACAGCCGGTTCACCAGTGGTCGGTCCTTCCCGGTCCTCTCGTACTAGGGAACGCGTTCCGCAATGCTCCAACGCCCACTATGGATACAGACCGAACTGTCTCACGACGTTCTGAACCCAGCTCATGTACCGCTTTAACGGGCGAACAGCCCGACCCTTGGGACCTTCTCCAGCCCCAGGATGCGATAAGCCGACATCGAGGTGCCAAACCGCCCCGTCGATATGAACTCTCGGGGGCGATAAGCCTGTTATCCCCAGCGTACCTTTTATCCGTTGAGCGACGGCCCTTCCATACAGAACCGCCGGATCACTAAGGCCTACTTTCGTACCTGCTCGATCCGTCGATCTCGCAGTCAAGCTCCCTTCTACCTTTACGCTCTTCGTGCGATTACCGACCGCACTGAGGGAACCTTTGCGCGCCTCCGTTACTCTTTGGGAGGCGACCGCCCCAGTCAAACTACCCGCCTGCCACGGTTCCCGGAGGGGATTCACCCTCCCGGGTTAGAGCCTCGACACCACAAGGGTGGTATTTCACTGTTGGCTCGACGGTACCTAGCGGCACCGCGTCATCGCCTCCCACCTATGCTACACATGCAGAGCCAAGACCCAATGGCAGGTTATAGTAAAGGTGCATGGGGTCTTTTTGTCCTATAGCGGGTAATCGGTATCCTCACCGATACTCCAATTTCGCCGAGCTTGTGGAGGAGACAGCGCCCAAATCGTTACGCCATTCGTGCAGGTCGGAACTTACCCGACAAGGAATTTCGCTACCTTAGGACCGTTATAGTTACGGCCGCCGTTTACCGGGGCTTCAATTCAAAGCTTCGCCTTGCGGCTAACCTCTCCTTTTAACCTTCCGGCACCGGGCAGGCGTCAGTGCCTATACGTCGTCTCAGCGACTTTGCAGGCACCTGTGTTTTTGCTAAACAGTCGCTTGGGCCGATTCTCTGCGGCCCGCTTCAGCTCGCCCAGTAAAGGGTCCACTTACCGCGGGCTCCCCTTATTCCGAAGTTACGGGGAAATTTTGCCGAGTTCCTTCTCCACAAGTCACTCGAGCACCTTAGGCTTCTCGCCTCGCCTACCTGTGTCGGTTTACGGTACGGTCGCAATGTGAACTTCCCCGCGAGGCTTTTCTCGGCGGCCTGATTAGGGACCCTTGGCGGGGACCTAAGTCCCCTTCGGCATCGGTTCTCGGCTAAAGGGGCGGATTTGCCTACCCCTCAACGCCTACCACCTTACATCGGAATCCACCACCCGACGGTCCTTTCACTTCCGCGTCCCCCCTCGGGGTATAACGCGCACACTGCGGTACAGGAATATTGACCTGTTTCCCATCGCCTACGCCCTTCGGCCTCGGCTTAGGGACCGACTAACCCGGAGCGGATAAACCTGGCTCCGGAACCCTTAGGCTTTCGGTGACAGAGTTTCTCACTCTGTTTCTCGCGTACTCATTCCGGCATTCTCACTTCCCTGCGCTCCACGGAAGCCCTAACGGGTCCGCTTCGATGCCCAGGGAACGCTCCCCTACC
>JBEBGN010000032.1:0-12500 GCA_040081395.1 Longimicrobiales bacterium | reverse complement strand
GCACCCCTCCATGAGCAAGGACTCGGTCGCGGCCTGGATCGTGGGCGGCGGAAAGGTCGACTCCTCCCGGACGGTGAACACGCCATCCTCCCCCCAGGCGATCACGCGATACACGGCTTCAGGCCCCACCGCGGTGCCACAGGTGGCGTGGGTGAATCTCCCCTTCTGCATGAAGAGCTCGGCCCGCTCGCCTGCGCTGTTGGAGAGGTCGACCCGTACCGTCTTGAGGCTCTGGCTGAGCATCTGGGCAAGGTCCAAGAACGAGAAGTGCTCGAAGGTCGCCGAGAACTGCCCCGGCTGTGAGGCCGTTCCCGACTGCTCGCGCGGTCTCGAACGAATCGCGCGGCTTATACGGGCAGCAATGAGATCGAACTCGTGCGGCGGTCCGAAGACGTCATCGACGCCGATATCGAGCAGATTCAGGACCAGGGCCGGATCGGGGGAGTCGGTGAGCACGAAGAGCAGCGAGGTACCCCCCAGCTTCACGATTCGACCGAACTTCGCGACATCGTCTCCAAAGACCTGGTGGTCCACGACCGTAGCCGCGACCTGGTCCTTCTCCGAGATGGCCTGGGCGTCGGTGAGGTCGACCACCGTGCGTGGCTGGCAGGCGACGCGCTCGAACGCAGGAGTGAGGGCCCGAGCAATCCGGTCGGCACCGACGAGTAGGACCTTGCGGTCCGATCGATCTCCAGCGAGCCCGTCACGCTCCGTGATGAGCTGGAGGTATTCTTCGACGGTCTCCAGGGTGGCAAGGCGTCCCGCCTGCCCTCGGAGGGCCGTCCTGAGTGCCACCCCCCCGTCCTCGTCGTTCGTGTCGGCCGCGGGCGCCAGGGTGTGTCGGTACCACACGATCGCCAACACCTGGGCCGCGAGCATGACTTCCGCATAGCCTTTGCCGCCGAGCTTGGTGCGCCCGTCGAAGAGTCCTCGGCAAGTGGAAAGCAGCAGGCCCAAGTCCCACGGAAAACGGAGTCGGGTCGCGAGCTCGCTCGAGGACGCAAACTCCTTGAACGGCTCAGCCACCTTCGATCCGTCAGTGCCAGGGGTGAGGGGCACGGGCAACAGCAGGTGGACAGCCAGGTTGAGCGCATCGATGACGACGCGCCGCATCTCGAGGGCACGAGCCAACGCCGCGACGTCGTTGGCAATGAGGCCGTAAGGTGGACGCACCTGATGTTGGAAAGCGCGGAACTGCGCGAGTGCCTGCACCGCGCTCCGGAGACTCTTGACGACCGATCCGTACGGGATCGGATTCTCCATCAGCGCGTGGCTGACCGACTGGAAGACCGTGACCTCCGCCGCGGGATCAGGGATCCGACCTTCGGAACGCCAGCGAGCAAAGGGCTCCTGCATGTCGGCCGCGAGCAAGACCGCGCTCACCGGGCCCTCGGCGAGGGCTTCTACCGTCTCCTCGGCGTCGGTGGCCACCACCAGGCGGCGTCCCTCACGCTCGAACACGGGGGGCAGAAAATTCTTCCGGGTCGCGCCGCCCGTGATCATGAGCACGCGATCCGCCTGGGCCTGCTCAGGTCCGGGAGTGGCAGCTGCGGGCGCGTCCTCACCCCCGAAGAGTTCGGGAAGGTGGACCAGCCGAACCTCGGCGCTCGGCTCTTTCACCCGCATGAGCCGGCGTGCGAGTCCGGCGAGCACATTCTCCTGAGCGAGAGAAAGCCGTACGGTTTCAGCGTTGAACACTCGCTTGACCGTTTCGAGCATTGCGTGGTCGGCGGGGTTCGCGACCGCGAGGCTCAGCACGCGGCGATCGGCGTCCCAGGCGATCGGAAGCATCAGGTGCTCGACCACCACTCCGGGTGGCATCCGGTCGAGGAGATCCCTGGGCACGCTCGATTCCTCGAGCTTGGTCGTCGGCAAGCGGAACTGCTCGACGAGGGCATCGAAGAGCTGATCTTCGGTGATCGCACCCAGTTCGACGAGGTTCTTGCCGACACGGCCACCGCGGGCCGACTGGCGCTTGACAGCCTCCTGGATCTGCGGCTGGGTGGCGTACCCCAACCGCATGAGCACCTGATCGAGGCGCTCGCTCTTCCGAGGCTTGTTCACGTCGCGGCCGCCTCGGCGCCCCGCTCAGGAGGAAGCTTTCCGCCCGACTTCGCGAACGCGAGGATCGCCTCGGGTTCCTCCGCGTAGCGGGCCGCCTCCTCACCCGTGACCAACTCGTGATGGATGAGCTCCTTGAGATACTGGTCGAGGAGCTTCATCCCCTCCTTCTTGCCCGTGAGGATCACGTTGTTGACTTGGTGGGTCTTCCCCTCGCGGATCATGGTCCTCACCGCGGGGGTGCCCACCAGGATCTCGAACGCAGCCACGCGCCCCTTCTTGTCGGCTCGCCGCAGGAGTTGCTGCGAGCAGATCCCGATCAGCACCTCGGAGAGCGTGAGGCGGATCGCAGCCTGTTGATCCGAAGGGAACGCATCAGCGATACGGCTGATGGTCTGTGCGGCCGACTTGGTGTGGAGCGTGCCCAGCACCAAGAGCCCGAGCTCGGCCGCAGAAATGGCCAAGGCGATCGTCTCCAGGTCCCGCATCTCCCCGACCAGGACAACGTTCGGGTCAGCCCGGAGAGCCCCGCGCAACGCGTCCGCGAATGAACGGCTGTGCTCGCCGATCTGCCGTTGGTTGACGATGCACTTCTTGGGCGTATGGATGAACTCCAGCGGGTCCTCGAGTGTGAGGATGTGGCCCTTGAAGGTCTCGTTGATGTGGTTGACCATCGCTGCGAGAGTGGTCGACTTTCCGGAGTTCGTCGGGCCGGTGACCAGGATCAGGCCCGCGCGCTGCTGCAACATCCGGGGGACGGCCGCCGGCAGATTCAGGGATTCGATGGTGGGGATCTGATGCGGGATCACGCGGAACGCGGCGGCGATGCCGGGATGGCGTCGGAAGATGTGGATGCGGAAGCGCGCGGCACCCTCGACGGTATGGGCGCAATCGAGCTCGCCTTTCGCCTCGAACTGCTTCACCTGTGCCTCGGTGAGGAGCTCGTAGACGAGCAGCCGGACTTCGTCGCCGGTGAGCACCCGATGATCCGCGGCCTGAAGGTCCCCGTTGATCCTCAGGACCGGCGGCGAATTGGTGGCGAGGTGCAGGTCGGATGCCCCCGCCTCGCGCATGATCTTCAGGAAGGTATCGATCTTGGCCAAGACGCCTCCCCCCCGAGAGGTCTGAGAATCGAGTCACCATGCGCCTGGCAGGAGTCGAACCTGCGACCCTCGGCTTAGAAGGCCGATGCTCTATCCACCTGAGCTACAGGCGCGCCTGAAACAAGCTACCTCGGGCACCACCTCCGGCTCAACGAATCGCTGCGTGGCCGCGTCCGGCGGTGCTCATGAGCAGCTCCTGGGACGAGGGACCCTCCCCCCCGAGGCACTCGAAGGCGCCATCGGGGCGGAGCACCCACGCGCAGGGGTCGGCCAGGTGGGCGTCCAGCACCGCGCGGAGTACGGCGCGCGCCGCAGCATCATCGACCGGAGTCACGACCTCCACCCGCTTCCGCAGGTTTCGGGCGCGCCAATCAGCCGAGCCGATGTAGTATTCCGGGTGCCCGCCGTTCTCGAAGAAATAGATCCTCGAGTGCTCGAGCAGCCGACCCAAGATGCTCCGCACGTGGATGCGCTCCGACAATCCCGGCGTGCCTGGCCTGAGGGTGCAGATCGACCGCACCACCAAGTCGACGTCCACACCAGCTTGCGCCGCCCGGTACAGCGCCAGAACGATCTTCCGATCGGCGAGGCCATTCAGCTTTGCTTGAATGCGTGCAGGGCGTCCTGCGCGAGCATGCTCGGCCTCGCGTTCGATCATCCGCTCGAGTTCTTGGACGAGTGAGTTGGGCGCGACCAGCAGGCGGCGGAAGCGGCGCCCCGGAGGGAGCTCGGAGCCGGTGAGCTCGTTGAAGAAGTCGTGGAGATCCGCGCCGAGGTCGGGGTTGGCCGACATGAGCCCGAAGTCGGTGTAGAATCGCGAAGTCTGTGCATTGTAGTTGCCAGTGCCGATGTGCACGTAGCGGCGGAGCCCCTGCTCTTCTCGCCGAACCACGAGGGCGGTCTTCGCGTGCGTCTTGAACCCGAGGACGCCGGTCACGACGTTCGCTCCTGCCTCCTTCAGGCGGTGCGTCCACTCGATGTTGCTCTCCTCATCGAAGCGGGCCTTCAGTTCGACGAAGACGGCAACGTCCTTTCCCGCCTCGACGGCCTGTAGGAGCGCCTCCATCACCGGGGAGCGCCGACCTGTGCGATACAGCGTGAGCTTGATCGACACGACCTCGGGATCGGCCGCCGCCTCCGATAGGAATCGACCCACGGTGCTGTCGAAGTCGTGGAACGGATGGTGGACCAGGATATCTCCGCGGGACAGCGCGTCGAAGATGGAGGTATGCTCGGCGAGAGGACGGATCGCTGTGTGCGGCTCGTATCGCCCACCGTCGACGTCCACGTCGCACAGCTCACCCGCTCGACGGAGGTCGAGGAGCCCGTCGACCTCGTAGATGTCGGAGCGGGTCAGGGTCGCGGCCTCCCCCCCCTGCTCGGCTCGGATTTCCTTGAGCAAGTAAGCGCGCAACTCTCGCGGCATCGACGCTTCGACCTCGACCCGGATCACCGGGTTGTACGGACGTCGCTCCACCTCGTCGGCCACGGCCTCCAGCAGGGAGCCGGAGGAGTCCTCGTCCACCTCGACGTCGGCCGTACGGCTGGCACGGAAGGTGTGTGCGTCCTCCACCTCTCCAGCAAAGAGCTCATCTGCGTTGGCGATGATCACGTCCTCGATCGCGATCACGTCTTTCGAGTCGGGGATGTTCAAGAAGCGCGGCAGGTCGTGCGGAATCGCGACGTACCCCAGGTCGGTGCGGGCCTCGCCCGGGCGACGCAGCACGGCCGCGAGGGCGAGTCCCAGACTCACGAGGCGCGGGAAGGACCGGACGGCCGACGCCGACAGCTTGAGCGGTGTCAGGACCGGAAAGATCTCCTCCGTGAAGCGACGCTCGAGCGCGTCTCGCTGGGCAGGCTGCAGTTGATTCCAACGCCGCAGGTGGACCCCCTGCGCCGCGAGCTCCGGAAGGAGCAGTTGCGTGAAGCAGGCGTACCCACGGGCGATGAGAGCCCGCACCCGAATGCCGACGAGTCCGAGCAGCTGCGTCGGCGAGAAGTCCGCCTGCTCGTCGGCGGTGCCACGACCGATCTCCTCCTTGATCCGCGCAACGCGTACGACGAAGAACTCATCCATGTTGCTGGAGAAGATCGATAGGAACTTGAGCCGCTCGAGCAGGGGAGTTCGCGAATCTTCGGCCATCTCCAGCACCCGCACATTGAAGTCCAGGATGCTCAGATCCAGGTCGAGAAGGTCGTCGGCGTCCTCACCGGGCTCCGCACCATTCAAACGTGCGCGCAACGGGAGCGCTTGCGGCGGACCACGGCGAGACGGCGCGTCGCGCAGGAGGCGCACGCCCGTTTCGGAGCGCACCAACATGAGAAGGGTGGCGACCAAGCCGGGATCCCGGAGGCGCGGCGCACCGATGCGCTCCAGGAGCTCGAGCAACGGGAGCCACACGAACCCGCGTGGCCGCTCCGAAACCGCGGACACCTCATGGAGCCATACCTCAGTGTCGAAGCCACCCTTTCGCGGCGTCGCGAACCCGACCAGGTCAACGTCCGCACCCTCGCTGGCGTCGGCACCCAGGACCTCGGCCAGGTACTCGCGCGCCAAGTCCTCACCCGAACCCCTCGCCAGGGGGAGCGTCAGGCCGGGTCCCTCGTCCAGAAGCGCCACGCTCCAACCCTGGATGAGGAGGAGCGCCACACGGACCTCCTGGGTCGCGTCCACGCCCAACCCTTCTGGTACCTCGGTGAGGAGGCGCTTCACCCGCTCGTAGCTACAGGAGCCGTCGCCATGCAGCCCGTGGCGGGACTTCGCATGCGCCGCGAGTACCTCGATGCCCGGTCCCCCTTGGGCCAGTTCGGTGATCGTGACCTCCCGGAGGGCCCGCGTCACACCCGGCGCTTGGGCAACGATCTCATCGAGCGTCAGGCGATGCGTCGGGCGGCCGAATATCCCGCTCTTCAGCTCGCGGGACTCGCGATCCAGGTCGAGGGCAATCTGGGGCCGGAGTGCTTCGGGCTCCACGACCGCGCGAACCCGGGTTGCCACTTCGGAAGGGCCCGCCAGCGTGGCATAGAGCCCTGTCCCCTCGACCGCGGTTTCGTAGACGGACTGTTCCACGACCCCTGTGAGGTTCACAGCCTCCATCTCCACGAGCTCGACCGTTTGACGGCCGTCCGCGTCCAGGCGTAGAGCGAGCGTCATGCGTCGTTCGCTCAGGGCGCCGTCCACGGTGTCGAAGTACGTCTCGCGCAGCAGATGGTATGCGGGAGGCGTGGCCGCCATGCCGAAGGGCCTGCGCGACGCAGCGAGCTGGAGGAAGGCCGCCTCGTCTGCGACCGCGAAATTCAGTCGGCGGGTCAACGCGAAGCGCCGTCGACGGACGCGGGCCGGTACCGGGTCACCATGGCCGCCGGCCCGTCGTTCTGCTCGTCGGAGACATAGAGCGATCCGTCGGGTCCGAACGCGAGTCCCTCGGACTGCGGATGGCGGCGGCCCGGAAGGTCGACCGCTGCGAGCACTCGCCCGCTCCGGTCGATCTCGAGTAGGGTCTCGGGATTGGCCGAGACCATGACCAGGGTCCCGGAGGGGCTGACCGCGATGGACGAGGCCTGGAAGTCCGAGTCGACCTCGAAAGCGGCGAGCTGCGAACGGGCGGCCTCGATGGGTGCCAGGGGCGCGCGCGCCGGGTCGAGCGGCAGCCGGCGCACCACGATCGAGCCGCGGTCGGGCGTCGACACCTTACACGCAACCAACAGTTCGTCGCCCCTCGGGTCGTAGTCCAACCCCTCTGCCTCGCATATGCCGCCCAGCCCAGTGTCGGTGACGCGGTGGGGGGTAGTCTCACGGTCGTGGGCCTCGCGGAATTCGAAGAGGAGCCCGGTGCTCGTGATCAAGAAGAACCGATCCCCCGCGATGGCCAGGCCCTCGAAGTCCGCCTCGATGGGCGGATCGCCGAGGGAGAATCGCTTGCCGAGCGCGCCGGTCTCGCGGTCGATCTCGTGGAGCGTGGCGCGCTCGTCGTCGTGCGCGAAGAGACGGCCGTCCGGCGTCGCCGCGAGACCCGAGATCTCGTCGAGGCGCCCCGGCATCTCGAAGCGATCGCCCGGGCGGGTGAGGTCGTAGCTCGACAACACCGGAGCGGGCTCCTGTGCAGGACCACCCATCGGCGCACACGCCAGTGAAAAGGGCGCGACGAACGTCGAGGCCCACCGACGCTTCGAGGAGAACGTCACTCGCGTGGCTTGATCCCTTTCAGCGATCGCAACTCGGCGGATTCCACCGCACCGCCCGCACCGCTGCGAAGGCGGTCCATCACGGCCCCCTGGGCACCCTCGCCATCGAGCCTAACCAGGTAGATCATTCGTGCCCCGCTTGGACCCGGTCCGATCTCGGCGAGCCTCCAGCGCCCGGCGACCTCCTCCAGCAGGGCCTCGACGTACGACTGGGCCCCCTGAGCCTCTCGAGCGTGAACCGCCAGGAGCGCGTTGGCGCGCTTGTCCTTCGGCTTCGCGCGCTCCTCGGAGATGAGCGCCTCCACGTTCGGGGAGAGCCCGGCGCCACTCGAGAAGGCCTCGGTCCCCACCGCCCCGAGGTCGCCGACGCGGAGGGGCGCCCCCCCAGCGGGGAGCGCGTGAAGCTCCTCACCGAAGCGGGTGGTCCAGAGGACCAACACCAGTGCGTTGAACACGAGGGAGAGCGCAACCGCCACGCCCATCGATTGGATGCCCGAAGCCAGTCCGACCCCGATCGCCAGAAAGACGTAGACCGCGTCCTTGGTGTCGTCGAGGGTGGTGCGGAAGCGTACTGCGGCCACGATGCCTGCCAGTGAGAACGCGAGCGCCACGCTGCTTTTCACCACCATCACGATCCCCGTGACCGCCACCGGCAGTATAAGCAGCGTGTGCACGACCGACTCGTCGAACCCTCGCTCGCGCCGGATCAGCATGTAGACCCAGGTTACCGGGACCATCAGGGCAAGCGCGCCGAGCATGGAAATGCTGGCGAGCAGGGCCTGTCGCCAGGGGGAAGGCGCAGCCAGGACGTCACCCACCGGGGCCGGAGTGTCCGGTCCGAAGACCGCCTCGGTCCCTATCCCTGCACCGCTGATCGACCCACCCGCGACAGCCTCCGCGAAGATCGGTACATAGCGAAGGAGCACGACCGCGGCCACCCCTGCAACCACGTAGTAAACGGCGAGGCGAGCCACACCCGCACGCGTGCGCGCTGCGACCGGTTTCAGGCTCGTCGAATGCAAAATGGGGGGTGCCTCCACGCCAGGAATGGACGAGTCATCATGCGTCCGGGCGCCTGCCCGGAGCAAGCGGCGCGCGGGGGAGCTGCGACCTGCTGGACAACGGGGACCGGCGGCCCCTACTCTACGACGAACCGCACAAACCGAGGATGGCCATGCGTCGTCGACCGCTCCTCCCGATCGCCCTCTCCTTGCTGGTGGCCCCGGTTGCCGCACTCGCCCAGGACGTCGAGTGGCCCACCCCGGAGCAGTTCGCCGAGCGCGCCGCTGAAGCAGAGGCCGCTCCGCTCTTCGCCACCCACGACCTCTTGAAGCTCACGCTCCGCACGGACATCGAGTTCCTGCGTGAGGAGCGCGATACCCTCACCGAGGCCGAGGGCGAGGTGCGCTTCGTCGACCTGAACGGCTTGGAATCGACTCGACCCGTCCAGGTCCGCGTCCGCGGTCATTTTCGCCTCGATCGCAACAACTGCAACTTTCCCCCTCTGCGCCTCAACTTCCCGCGCGGAGACATGGACGGGACGGTGTTCGAGGGCCAGGACCGGCTCAAGCTCGTCACGCCCTGCATGGACGATCGGGACGACTACCAGCGCTACATCTACGACGAGTACCTGGCCTATCGAGCGCTCAACCTCGTCACCCCATACAGCTATCGGGTTCGCTTGGTCGAGGTGACCTACGAAGACACGTCGGGCGAGTATGAGCCGCTCACCAAACACGCATTCCTGCTGGAAGCGGACGAGCAGATGGCCGAGCGGAACCGCGCGGTCTTCCTCGAAGTCCCCCAGATGCATCCGATGATGGCGGACGGAGACCAGTCCGTTCTCATGGGAATGTTCAACTACATGATCGCCAACCTCGATTGGTCGGCGGTCTACTTCCACAACGCGGTGGTCATCCGTCTCGAGGACGGCCGTCATTTCACGGTACCGTACGACTTCGACCACTCGGGAGTGGTGAACGCCCGCTACGCGACCGTGCCACCTCAGCTGCAGGACCAGGTACGGCGTGTACGGCAGCGCCTCTTCCGCGAATTCTGTCGGCCGCAGCTGACGCGCGAGAACGCGGCGGCGATGTTCGTAGACAAGCGCGCGGCGATCGAAGCGCTGTATCGCGCGTTCCCGTACTACGCGGAGCCCAGCCAGGCAGAGGAGTCCCTCGAGTTCTACGAGGAGTTCTGGCAGGTATTGGCCGACAACGGGGACTTCGAGGACGAGATCCTGGACAACTGCACGGACATTCCGCGTTGAAGCCAACCTCGAGCCGCGTGAGGGCGCTCCAAGCGCAGCGGCGGATCGAGCAAGGACTGGCCGAAATGGTCGGGCTGGTCCGAGGCGTGGTGGCCGACGGCGTCGTGTCGAGTGACGAGGCCACGCGCCTCGCCGAGTGGACTCGAGCCAACCCCGAGCCGGCTGCCCGCTGGCCCGCGAACATCCTCGCGCGGCGACTCGGACGCATCTTCGCGGACGGCCGGCTGGATGGACGGGAGCGAGACCGCCTCGCGACGCTCCTCGCCAAGCTGGCCCGAAACCCCGAAGCCATCGGTCGGGGCTTCCCGCTCGCGACCGATCTACCCATCACACGACCAGAGCCCGACGTGGTATTCGAGGGTCAGACCTTCGTGTTCGCGGGAGAGCTGGTCTACGGCCCCACGCGCGCGTGCGAGCGCGAGGTGCTCGAGCTGGGCGGCACCTGCGAGCGTACCATCAACCGACGCACGGACTACGTGGTCATAGGCTCGATCGCCGCCAGCGATTGGAGCCAGAGCGCGTTCGGCGGACTGGTGGACGAGGTGGTGCAGTACCGGAGCCGCGGCATCCCGATCGCCGTCATCACCGAGGAGCACTGGGCTTCGGCGCTGCCGTAAGCGCGCGGGGGGATCTAACGCGGGGCGTAGACAACGAGGAGGGTGGGGGTGCACCCCTCCTCGGGGGCGCTTCGCTCCGGATGCTTCGCATCCGAGGCCGCTCGTCGGGGCGCACCCCCACCCTCCTCGTTCCGACCGCGTGGGTGGGACGCGCGGCCAAGAGGGCCGGCAACCCCGTTAGCGGGCCGCTCCGGTCGTCACGGCACCCTCGGCGGCGGACGACACCAGGCGGGCGTATTTCGCGAGGACGCCGGACTCGATTTCCTTCATCGGTTTCTTCCAAGCGGCCACGCGCGCGGCCAGGTCCGCTGGGTTCAGGTCGACGGACACGGTATTCGCCTTCAGGTCGAAGGTGATGGTATCGCCGTCGCGCACACCTGCGATCGGACCGCCGTCCACCGCTTCCGGCGCGACGTGGCCGGCCATGAGGCCATGTGTCGCACCGGAGAAGCGCCCATCGGTAAGAAGCGCCACCTCGGCACCCAGGCCCGCGCCCGCGAGCGCTGCGGTGACGCCGAGCATCTCTCGCATGCCCGGCCCTCCACGCGGACCCTCGCATCGAATGACGACGACATCACCCGCCTGGATCTTTCCGCTCTGGACCGCAGCGAATGCGCTCTCCTCACCATCGAACACGCGAGCAGGCCCTCGGTGAACGAGACGCTCCGTGCCGGCGATCTTCAGCACGCATCCGTCGGGGGCGAGATTGCCGCGCAGGATCATGAGACCACCGCGCGCCTTCATGGGATCGGAGGTCGTGTGCACGACCCTCTGACCCGGTGTTTCGAGCGCCGTGGAGACTTCCTCGGCTAGCGTACGACCCGTAACAGTGGGCGTATCCCCGTGGAGGAGGCCCGCTTCGAGCAACCTCCGAGCCACCAGAGCGACGCCGCCAGCTTCGTGCATGTCGGTGGCCACGTAGCGGCCCCAAGGCTTCATGTCGGCCAGAACGGGGGTCCGCGCGCTGATGCGCTCGAAGTCATCGATGGTGAGCGGGACGCCCGCTTCGCGTGCCACCGCGAGCAGGTGCAGGACCACGTTCGTGGAACCGCCCGTCGCCACGGCGAGTGCGATGCCGTTCTCGAGGGATTGCTTCGTCAGGATGCGGCGCGCGCTCACTCCGACCTTCGCCAACTCGACGGCCAGGCGGCCGCAACGGCGCGCAACCTCCGGTTTCGCCTCATCGGTCGCCGGGACGGACCCGCTTCCCATCGGCGAGATTCCCATGGCTTCGAAAACAGTGGCCATCGTGTTCGCCGTGAACTGACCGCCACACGCCCCGGCGCCCGGGCACGCAGCGCGCTCGATACGGCCCAGTTCGGCCTCATCGATGCGGCCAGCCGCACAGGCGCCCACGGCCTCGAACACATCCTGAATCGTGATGTCCTTCCCGTTGTACTTGCCGGGTTGGATCGATCCTCCGTAGAGCATGACCGCGGGCTTGTCCAAGCGCGCCAGCGCCATGACAGTGCCCGGAATCGTCTTGTCGCATCCCGAGAGCGCCACCACGCCGTCGAACGGATACGCTCGGCCCATCAACTCGATCGAGTCTGCGATCACTTCCCGACTCACCAACGAGGCACGCATTCCCGACGTCCCCATCGTGATGCCATCAGACACTGCGATCGTGTTGAACTCCACGGGCACACCGCCCGCCTCCCGAATCCCCTCTCGCACCGCCTCCCCTAGTCCCTTCAGGTGGACGTTGCACGGCATCGTATCCGTCCAGGTGTTCGCGATGCCGATGAGCGGCTTTTCGAAGTCCTCGTCCCTGAAGCCGACCGCGCGCAGATAGGAGCGGGCCGGAGCGCGGTCGGGTCCCTCGTGGAGTTGTCGGCTTCCGAGCGTGGGGAGCTTGGCTCCCTTGGTGGCCTTGGTCATCGAGATGGGGCGGCTCAGCGCGCCACGGGCTCCAGACGCACGATCGGCGTCAAACCATTCGCCTGGTCGTCGATGGCGAGGTAGATGAACCCGTCGGGACCCTGTCGCACGTCGCGAACCCGCCCGATGCCCTTGAGCAGGGTCTCTTCCAGAGGGAATCCAGTATCGTCGACTTGGATGCGCGCAAGCTGCTCTCCGGCGAGACCACCGACGAAGAAGCTGCCCCGCCATCCCGGGAACGCATCGCCGTCGTAGATCATCAAGCCCGAAGTCGCGATGGACGGGACCCACACGTGGACCGGCCGCTCCATGCCTTCGCGGGAGGTGCCTTCGTGGATCGCGCTGCCGCTCCCATAGTTCACGCCGAAGCCGATCACGGGCCAG
>JBEBGN010000149.1:0-7605 GCA_040081395.1 Longimicrobiales bacterium | reverse complement strand
GGGTACTGGGGATACATCCCGGCCACGATCATCGTCGAGCCGGTGGGTTCCGGTGGCGGCGAGCCCCCTGGCCGGATGGTGCCGGGTCGCGGCTACACGCGTGAGCAGGGTAACAGCGGCTCCTCGGGGAGCAGCAGCTCCGGCTCGAGCGCGCGGCCCGCGCGGTCCAGCGGCAACAGCGGGGGGGACTCGAGTGGAGGAGGAGGGGGCGGATCGAGCTCGGATTCGGGTTCTTCGAGCGGCTCCACGGGACGCCGGGCACAGCCGCGTAACTGACGGGCTACTGAACGGTCGGACCGCGCCGGGCAGGGGCCCGGCGCGGTCTTTTTTTCGCTAGCTTGAGCGCCCATGCTGAAGACCAAGGGCGCCCTCACTCCCCCGTCGGATTTCATCCGGCAGATCGTCGCGGCCGACGCCGAGAGCGGCCGCTACGGCGGGCGCGTGGTCACGCGTTTCCCCCCCGAGCCGAACGGCTACCTGCACGTAGGTCATGCCATGGGCATCTGCCTCAACTTCGGCATCGCCGAGGAGTTCGGGGGGCGGTGCCATCTCCGCTACGACGACACCAACCCCGAGAAGGAGAACGAGGAGTTCGTCCGCTCCATCGAAGAGGACGTGCGCTGGCTCGGGTTCGATTGGGGGGAGCACCTCTACTTCGCGTCGGACTACTTCACGCGCATGTACGAGTGCGCCGAAATCCTCATCCGGAAGGGGCTCGCGTACGTGGACAGCCAGCCCATGGAGGCGATCCGGGAAGGTCGCGGGACCGTCACTGAGCCCGGTGTCGAGAGCCCGTTCCGCTCGCGTGCACCCGAGGAGAACCTCGACCTCCTCCGCCGCATGCGCGCAGGGGAGTTTCAGGACGGCGCGCACGTGCTCCGCGGCAAGATCGACATGGCGTCGCCGAACATGCTCATGCGCGACCCGGTCTTCTATAGGATCCGACACGCGCATCACTACCGGCAGGGCGATGCCTGGTGCATCTACCCGCTCTACGACTACGCGCACTGTCTCGAGGATGCGTTCGAGCAGATCACGCACTCCATCTGCACGCTCGAGTTCGACAACAACCGCGAGCTCTACGATTGGGTGCTCGACAACGTCGGCTTCCAGGAGCCGCGGCCCCACCAATACGAGTGGGCGGGACTCGACCTCGAGGGCGCGGTGCTCTCGAAGCGGAACATCAAACCGCTCGTGGAGGCAGGCGTGGTCAGCGGGTACGACGACCCGCGCCTCGCGACCCTCGCGGCGTACCGTCGCCGGGGTGTGCCGGCCGAAGCGCTGCGCCTGCTCGCTCAACTGGTCGGGGTCTCCAAGACGGGTGCGCGGACCGAGGAGGCCAAGCTCGACTTCGCCATCCGGGAGGTGCTGAACCCGGTCGCCCCCCGCGTCCTGGCCGTGCTCGACCCGCTCAAGGTCGTGCTCACGAATTATCCCAAGGAGAGATCCGAGACGATCGACGCGCCCTACTTCCCGCACGACGTGCCCCGAGAAGGATCTCGGCCGGTTCCGTTCTCGGGAGAGCTATGGATCGAGCGTGACGACTTCGCCGAGGTTCCGCCCAAAGGATTCCGGCGGCTGGTGCTCGGGGGTGAGGTACGACTCCGGCACGCCTACGTGATCCGCTGCGAGGAGGTGGTGAAGGACGCGAGCGGAACGGTGGTCGAGCTGCGCTGCACGTACGATCCCGCCACACGGAGTGGCTCGGGCGAGGATGGTCGGAAGGTCAAAGGGACGATCCAGTGGGTATCGGCGCCGCACGCGCTCGACGCCGAGGTGCGCCTCTTCGATCGCATCTTCCTGGCCACCGAGCACGAGCAGGAGGTCGCCGAGGACGGAGGCGTCACCGCTGCCCCCCTCAATCCCGAGTCGCTCACCGTGATCGCAGGCGTGAAGGTGGAGCCGTCGGTCGCGCGCGACGCCACGGACACGCGCTATCAGTTCGAGCGCACGGGCTACTTCTGGCGAGATCCGGTCGACGGGGCGGGGGAGCGGTTGGTGTTCAACCGCATCGTCCCACTGAAGGACACCTGGGGGAACCGAGCCGGAGTCGGCACTCGCGCCGAGGTCGTGGCGGAGCCCGTCGTCGTGCGGGCCAAGCGTGAAGCGGAACCGCCTCGCCCGCGCACCGAGCGCCTCATGGACCCCGCGGTCGCCGCGCGCGCGGCGCGCTACCAGAGCGAGCTCGGAGTCGCTGCCGATCACGCGGAGCTGCTCGCGAGCGACCCAGCCTTCTTCGAGCAGGCCCTCGCCGTGCACGCGAACGCGCCCGACGTGGCTGCTTGGATCGCCAACGACCTGCGGGGCCTGGTTGAAGGACGGGCACTCGCCGATCTCCCGTTCGGTGGCGAAGCGGTGGGACGGCTCGCGGGGTTGGTGCAGGAGGGTCGGATCTCGCGCCGGGCGGCCAAGGACGTGCTCGCCCGCATGGTGGCGGAGGGGGGGGACCCCGAACGACTGGTCGAGACCATGGGGCTCACCAAAGTGTCGGACCCCGCCGTGCTGGGGGCCGCGGTCGACGCGGTGCTCGCGCGCTGGCCCGAGAAAGTCGTCGAGTTTCGTGGAGGAAAGGCGAGTCTCATGGGACTCTTCCTGGGCGAGGTCATGAAGCAGACGCGGGGCGCGGCCGATCCCACGGCGGCGAAGCGCTTGCTCACCGAGCGCCTACAGGGCTGAGAGGGCCCGCGTCGCGCGAGCTTTCCGTGACGGGTGAAGCGTACGCGCGCGCGAGAAAAACCTTTCTTGACACTGTTCTGACGCGCACATTAGGATAGCGCTCGACCACGGCTCGGGCGCCCGCTTTGGCCCCCCCACCAGGCGTTCACATTGCCACGCACCGACTCCGTTGTAGTTCGCGAAGGCTCCATCGCCGGCCGTCAGGTCGAGCCGCTCACGGACATCGAGCGCAGGATCCTCGACTTCATGGTTCAGTATCTGCGCGCGAACACGTATCAGCCCTCGATTCGAGAGATCGGCGAGCGCTTCGGGATCAAGTCCACCAAGACGGTCTCCGAGCATCTCCAGTCTCTTGCGGATAAGGGCTTCCTCGAACGGGATCCGTCGCGCTCGCGCGGCGTGAAGATCCTCGGTGTCGACCTCGGCGCAGAGACCGTCTCCGTACCGTGCTTCGCCGAGGTTCCGGATGGTGTCGGGAACGGCACTCGGCCCGAGATGTACGTCTCCATCGACCGCCGTCTCGGCGGCGAGGACGGTTCCTTCTTCGTGCGCGCGCACCCGGGAGATCTCGCGGTGCTGGGCGTGGCGGAGGGAGACTTCGTCCTCGTGACCCCCATGTCGACGGCCGACATCGAGAGCGGGAGCATCGTGGTGGCGAGTGTGGGGTCGGGCGCGCTCTTCCATCGCTTCGTCAAGAACGGGAAGGGACTGCAGCTCGAGGCGCTCCGGCCGGGTGGGGAGACTACCGTGGTCGAGGATGCCGATGGGCTCCGCCTCATCGGGCGGGTCACCGGGCTGTATCGGCGGCTGGACGACACTTCGGCCTTGAACCTGACCCAGCACTAGTGCAGTTATAGCTCGATGGCACTCATGCCGATCGAGCTCACTCCCGAGGTCGAGGCCGACGTCTTCTGGATGACGCGCGCCTTGGATCAAGCACGCGCGGCGGCTGCGCGCTCCGAGGTTCCCGTCGGCGCCCTCGTCGTCCGATCGGGTCAGGTGCTCGGCGAGGGGCACAACCGCACGATCACCGACGCCGATCCGAGCGCGCACGCCGAAGTGGTGGCCATCCGGCAGGCCGCGGCCGGGATCGGCGACTGGCGCCTCATCGACACCACGCTCTACGTGACGTTGGAGCCGTGCGCGATGTGCGCCGGCGCGATCGTGCTCGCACGCATCCCGCGCGTGGTGTACGGCGCGCGCGATCCCAAGGCGGGGATGGTCGACTCGCTCGGCACGCTGCTCACGGACCCCCGCCTCAACCATCGATGCCAGGTCACCTCGGGGGTCCTGGCGGAGGAGTCGGCCGACCTGCTGCGGTCCTTCTTCCGGGAGCGCCGCTGAGCATGGCGCGCGTGGCGCGACCTCTCGCACGCACGGCCGCGTGCCTGGCCCTCGGCTTGGCCGGCTGCGTCCCCAGTGGGGTGACGGGGCCCGCGGCGCCTCCCGAGCGTGAGCCACCCCCGCCGATCGTTACCTCGCGCCCGCCCGTCGCGCCCACCACACCGGCCGAACCCGCGCAGCAGGCCGCCGCGAGGTCTCTGCCCCCCGTGCGCTCGTTCGAAGAAGTGCGCGGCCTCTGGGTCGTGCGCTGGTCGATGACGAACGAGCAGCAGGTGCGTGAAATGGTCGCGGCGGCGGCGGACGCGGGCTTCAACACGTTGGTCGTGCAGGTACGCGGGCGCGGCGATGCGTACTACCGCTCGGCGATCGAGCCGCGTGCCGAAGGGGTGCAGGGTCCCGTCGAATTCGATCCGCTCGCGCTCACCATCGAGGAAGGTCATCGACGCGGCCTCGCGGTGCACGCTTGGGTGAACACGCACCTCGTGTGGGGACCCGCTGCCCCCCCACTGAGTCCGAGCCATCTCGTGAACGCGCACCCGGAGTGGCTGGCGGTGCCGCGTCAGCTCGCCCGCGAGTTGCGAGGGGTCGATCCGCGTTCGCCGCGCTTCGTGACCGCGCTCCGCCAATACGCCGCGGACCGCCCCCAGACGGTCGAGGGGATCTACACCAGCCCTTCGCACCCCGAAGTGCGTGCGCGCGTGCGCGAGGTCTGGCTGGACCTCGTCGACCGCTACGACCTCGACGGCATCCACTTCGACTACATCCGCTACCCCTCGGCGGACTTCGACTACTCGGAAGGGGCGCTCGAGCGCTTCCGCGAGTGGATCGGACCGCAACTCCCGCCCAGTCGCATCGCGGAGTTGGATCGTATGGCCGCGTCCGACCCGCTCGTGTGGACGACCGCGCTCGCGGCGGAATGGGACGAGTTCCGTCGGTCGCAGATCACCAGCCTCGTGGCCGAGCTCTACCGTGAGGTGAAGGCACGACGGCCGGAGTTGGTCGTGTCGGCCGCGGTGGTGCCCGATCGAACCACGGCCCACACCCTGCGCTTCCAGGAGTGGGACGAGTGGCTCGAGGATGGCATCCTCGACGTCGCGGTACCCATGGCGTATACGGCGAGCACCGACACGTTCCGCGGCCAGATGCGCGCCGCGCGTGTGGCGGCCGGCAGGCGGGATCGCGTGTGGGCGGGGATCGGCGCCTACATGAACAGCGCCGCCGGCACCCTCGACAAGATCGACATCGCGCGCGCCGAGGACTCGGGGGGCGTCATCCTGTTCTCCTACGACTGGATCGTCGGCGAAGGACAGGGGAGCGGGGATGGCCTACTGACCCAGCTGGGGCGGGAGCGGTTCGGGTCGTAGGGAAGCTCCGGGCGTCGTTGACCGAACCGGGGCGAGCGCCGAACTTTCCGCCGCACACGCCTTCCCGGACCGCATGCCCGCAAAGAAGCGCATCCACGTGATGGACGAGGCCGACGTGCGGCGTGAAATCGCACGCATGGCCCGCGAGATCGTGGATCGTAACGGGGGCATCGAGGGCCTGGTGCTGATGG
Organism: Longimicrobiales bacterium; assembly: GCA_040081395.1. Taxonomy (GTDB): domain Bacteria; phylum Gemmatimonadota; class Gemmatimonadetes; order Longimicrobiales; family Gaopeijiaceae; genus UBA2982. Next base: position 2,030 of record JBEBGN010000149.1, on the reverse strand, counting down.
GCGTGCACCGCCGGGGCACGCAGATCGCCGACCTGCTCCAGAAGGAGATCGAGCGGGTCGCGGGCGGACCGGTCTCGTCGGGCTCGGTCGACATCACGCTCTACCGGGATGACCTCGGCACCATCGGCCCCCGGCCCGTGGTCGGCGAGTCGGAGCTGCCCCCCGCCGGCATCGACGGTCAGACGGTCGTGCTGGTCGATGACGTCGCCTACACGGGGCGCACCATGCGCGCCGCCATCAACGAGCTGTCGGATTGGGGCCGGCCCCGCCGCATCCAGTTCTGCGTACTGGTGGACCGCGGCGGCCGCGAGCTCCCCATCCAGCCCGACTTCGTCGGCCAGCAGGTGGCGGTCGGGAAGGACCAGCGCGTCGAGGTCTATGTGCCCGAGCTGGACGGCAAGCTTGGTGTGGATCTGCGCACGGTGGAGCCGGAAGCGGCATGAGCCCGAAGCCCGCCGCCTTGGGTAAGGACCTGGTGGGGCTCCAGCATCTGTCGGCGGATCAGCTTCGGACCATTCTCGACACCGCCGAGCCCTTCAAGGAGATCTCGGAGCGCCGCATCAAGAAAGTGCCGGTGCTCCGCGGCAAGACGATCGTCAACCTCTTCTTCGAGGCGTCGACCCGCACGCGCATCTCGTTCGAGTTCGCCGAGAAGCGACTGAGTGCGGATACGGTGAACATCGTCGCCGCCGGGTCCTCGATCCAGAAAGGCGAAACGCTCGTCGACACCGCCCGCAATCTCGAGGCGATGCGCATCGACATGGTGGTCATGCGCCACCCGTCCTCGGGCGCGGCGCGATTCCTTGCCGACCGCATTCCGTCGAACGTCATCAACGCCGGGGACGGCCGTCACGAGCACCCCACACAGGGCCTGCTCGACCTGCTCACCATGCGCGACCGCATGGGCCGGGTGGAAGGGCTCAAGGTGTGCATCGTCGGCGATATCCTGCACTCGCGGGTCGCGCGCTCGAACATCTACGGACTGCTCACGCTCGGGGCCGAAGTCGCGGTATGCGGGCCGCCCACGCTGATGCCGCCCGCGGTGACGGAGCTCGGGGTGCGGGTCTTCACGCGCCTCGAAGAAGCGATCGAGTGGGCGGACGTCCTGAACGTGTTGAGGCTCCAGCTGGAGCGAATGGAGGCGGGGTACGTGCCGAGTTTGCGGGAATACAACCGGATCTGGGGTGTGTCGACCGCGCGTCTGGAGGCGGCCAAGAAGGACCTCATGGTCCTCCATCCCGGGCCCATGAATCGGGGGGTCGAGATCGATTCGGACGTGGCCGACGGGCCGCACTCGGTCATCCTCGACCAAGTGACGAACGGGGTCGCCGTGCGCATGGCCGTGCTCTACCTGCTGGCGGGCGGGCAGCCGGAGACAGCCGAGGCCGCCAAGGCGGGAGGGGAGTCGTGAGCAAGTCTCTCCTGCTCCGGGGCGGTCGCGTGGTCGACCCGAGCCAGAAGCTGGACGCGAAGCGCGACGTGCTGCTGGTGGATGGCAAGGTCGCCAGAGTGCGCGCGAAGATCGACGCACCCGGGAACGCGCGCGTGCTCGATTGCAGCGGTCTGGTCGTGACGCCCGGGCTCATCGACGTGCACGTGCACCTGCGTGAACCGGGGGAGGAGCACAAGGAGACGATCGCGACGGGGGCGGCGTCCGCCGCCGCGGGCGGCTTCACGGCCGTGTGCGCGATGCCCAACACCGATCCCCCCATCGACGACCCGGCCGCCGTGGGGTTCGTGGCCGCCGAGGGTCGCCGCGCGGGTTCTGCGCGCGTCTATCCGGTCGGGTGCATCTCGGCGGGCCGCGAGGGCAAGCGGCTCGCGCTCATCGGCGAGATGGTGGGCGCGGGTGCCGTGGCGGTCACGGACGACGGGAACCCGATCATGGACTCGGGCCTCATGCGCGCCGCGCTCGAGTACACGCTGGCCTTCGGCATCCCGGTCGCGGACCACCCCGAGGACCTCGGGCTCTCGATCAGTGGCCACATGAACGAGGGTATCGTCGCGACGCGGCTCGGCCTCTCCGGGAA
>JBEBGN010000307.1:0-1920 GCA_040081395.1 Longimicrobiales bacterium | reverse complement strand
CACGAAGCAGGCGGACAGCTGGCCGAGGGGGCGCCCGGCGTTCATGAGCGTGGGCGAGTTCGGCTCGAACGTGCCCGTGGTCATCAGGTGATAGAACTTGCGGGCGATTTCGTCGACCGCCGCGGCCGAGGTGCCATAGTCCCGGTCCACATCCGCGATCGAGCGCGCGACGCGCCAGAACATCACCTCCGGCCTCTCTGTCGGCTTCCCCTGGCCGTCCTTCTTCAGGTAGCGCTTCTCGAGAACCAGCCGTGCGTTGTCCGTGAGCTCGGGCCTGGCGAGGTCCGAGGGCAGAACGTCGTCGAAGATGTGGGGCTCACGGGGCGCACGAACCTGGTGCACGAGTGTCATTCCGGGCCAGCTCCTGTGGACGGAGGGTGGAGAACCCTGGATATAGAGGTTGAAAAGCGGCGGGAGATGGCTCCCGCCGCCGAAAGGCCTGTGGAAACGCCCCTTGAGGGGCTACTGGATCTTGGGCCCGCGCATAGTACGCGTCCCATATGTTGTGGTCAAGCGCACGCCGGAGAGATCTCGGAGTGGCGGGGAGGGGTCGCGCCAGCGGGTACGCGATTCGGGTAATCTTCGGGTTTCCGAGGGCGCGGACAAGGGGGTCCGCACGGGCTCAGAACGGGAGGCCCGCGCGCACGTAGACGTGAGGATTTCCGCCGGCTACGAGTGGCGCCGCGACCCCAGTCCTGACGAGCAGCCCGCTGTTCCAGAAGCCGAGGATGCCAACGGTGACCTCGGCACCCACCGCGGCCGCGACACTCCCCTGGGGGCCGGGCTGCCACGCATTCCCGGCATCTAGGAAGAGCGAGCCCACGATCCGGTCGAAGTGGAGCGGCCACGCACCCAGCCCGCGGTTTACGAGGGCGAGCGGGAACCGGTACTCCGCGGAGCCCGTCCATGCGTAGCGGCCGACGCGACTCGACGCCGGGTACCCCCGTACGGGAAGGAACAGGTACGAACCGCCGAAGAGCTCCAGACCGGTGAGATCCTCTACCGTCCCGCTGGTGCCCCCCACCCCGAAGTGACCGGATTCGGCCCCCGGGCCGAACGCGGCGCCCCCGGTCGCCTGAAAGGCCAGCACATGCCTGGCGTACCCGCCACCCCAAAGGGGGACGTACGCGCGCAGGCGCCCGGTCAACTCCGCGAAGGTCCGGTCGGTTCCCACGATGCCGACGTCGGCGGAGGCGAGGCCGAGGTGCCTCCGCGAACGTCCTTGGATGGATGCGGATAGGCCACTCGCACCACCCGTCTGGAAGGAGAACGTCCGCGCGGACGAGTACCCCAGAGCGACGCGCAGTTCGCCGAGGCGACTCCTGGGCCGGGCCAACTGGTACTGGCTCGTGGGCTCGAGATCCGTGTCGAGTAGATCCCTCGCCTCCCAGACCAGGCCGCCTCCAACCGTGAGCGAGAGGGATCGGCGGAAGCGGGCACTGAGCAACGTGGCCGACCCGTCGATGACGCGCTCCCGCCCGAGGACGTAGAGCGTGTCCGCACCCCCTCCGGCCAGGATCTGGCCGACGGAAGACCAGACCTGCTCGGCGCGCACGCTCAGGACGGGATTGCCGAAGCCACCGTAGCTGTAGGCGGCGCCTCCCTCGACCCTGCCTCCACTGGTGAAAACCTGCGCGTAGACCGCGTACGCATGGCGGCGCACGAGATCGACGCCGGACGTCTCGACGCCGAGCGCGTAGTCGAGCAGCTCCTTCCTGGGAAGCGCGATGCCACCCACGCTGGTCGCGCCCGCGACGACCGGTTCGCGGATGCGCGGGAGCCAGTAGCTCGGCAGGAGCGTCGGCCACACGGAGTACCCCTCGACCGGACCGAGCTCGGCGCTCGGCGCGAGCCACGGCCCCGGCGCGTCGAACCGGGGTTCGGGGGGCGGGGCCAGGGGTGCTGAAGCCGCATCGAAGG
>JBEBGN010000031.1:0-26689 GCA_040081395.1 Longimicrobiales bacterium | reverse complement strand
CTCGGTCGCACGGCGATCAACGCCCCGGCCCTCGGACGGCGAGACGCCCGTGTTTTGGCCCGTCACGTGTCCGACCCGCTCAGCGTCTACCTGGCCGTCGTGAACAAGGAGAGCAACAACCTCTTCGCCGAACTGGTCTTTCGCGCCCTGGGACGGGCGGCCAGCGGTGTCGGGTCGCCGGAAGCCAGTTCGGCCGCGGTCCGCACCGCACTCGGCGAGTTGGGCGTCGACGTGAACGAGGTGGTTCAGCTCGATGGTTCGGGCCTCTCCTCGGGAAGCCGGGTGAGTGCCTCGACGTTCGTGGACGTCCTACAGACCATGGCCGACAGCCCCGTCTGGGCCGAGTATTGGGCGTCCCTACCCGAAGCCGGTAGGCGTGGTGAGCTCGGACGAATGTTCGGCACGCCCGCCGCAGGCAACCTGCGGGCCAAGACCGGAACCATCGAGGGGGTCTCGGCGCTGTCGGGCATGGTACGCTCCCGCACCGGGGAGCGCCTGGCGTTCTCCCTGATGGTGAACGGGACCCGCTCGAACGGTCGAGCCAAGGCCGTCGAGAACCAGGTTGGGGCGCTCCTGGCGGGGTTCGGTCGTCCGCTGTTGGAGGACCCGGCCCTACGCTTTGCCCAAGGGCTGGCGCCGGTCGATCCCGCAGAGGCGACCCGATATCTGGTCGGTCGCGGTGAGAGTCTCGCGGTCATCGCCGATCGATATGGGCTCGCGATCGAGGACCTGGTCTCGGCCAACCCGGACATGCAGGCGGCTCGGGTCGTCCCCGGTCAGTGGATCGAGATTCCTCGGCGGAGCATTACCGAGTAGTTCGACCTCTCAGCCCGCGCGTCGCTCCGAGGTCCGTCCGAGCGCGGCGCGCAACCGGCGCCTGAGTTCCACGGTCGACATCGTCGCGATCGAGCGCACGGCGGTGCGCTCGCTGTTCCACCGGACCTCAGGGAGCTCGAGCGACGGCGCGCCCGTTCCCTCGATCGGTTCGAGCACGAGGAAGAGGCGTCCCTTGTAGTCGGGCCCCTTCGACGCGTCCGCCCGCACCGAGGCCCGCCACCGCGCCCCCTGCGTATCCGTGAATTCCTTCATGGCGTTGGTGACTCGGTAGTCGGGGGTTTCGCTCACTCCGTCAGGCGACGGAGCGATCGCGCTGAAGGCTAAGCGGCAAGCCGCACGCGTCAAGGAAGCGAAGGAGGACGGTTCCGAGCCCACCCCCACCCTTCACCTCGCTCGGCGTCATCTCGACGTAGGAGCGAAGTGCGCGACGGAACGCGGCACCGCTGGAGTATTCGAGCTGACGCGAGACGCTCTGGGCGCTCCGACCCGGGTCGGTCAGCCACCGCCCCGCATGGAGGAGCTTGGCCCAGGTGAGCAGATGGCCGGCCGATGGCAAGCCACAGAACTTGAGGCGGACGCTCGCGTGGGGCCGCGTCAGCCCTAGCGCATGTGCCAAGTCCTCCGTGTCCCAACCGCGTTGCACGCCCTCGAGAGCGAGGCGGACGATGCGCGCCTCCTTCGCCGGGATGAACGGACTCACGGCTCGGGTGACGAGCGAGGCGACGCTCGCGTTGAGCGCCCCCCAGATCGCCGCGGACAGTTCGGGTGGCGAGAGGACGTCCAGGGGAAGGAGGAATAGCCTCGGGTTACCCGCCCGACCGAGGCGAAACAGGGAGGCAGGGTCCACGTGCGGTCGCGCGATGAAGACGACCCCGACACTGGGGAACAGCCGCGTCAGCTCTCCGACGGATTCGTCCTCGGAGAGGTGTCGGGGCAACGCCCCCGAATCCACTACCACCACCGTCGAGGGACGCTCCCGCACCATCCTCAACAAGCCCTCGAACGACCGAGCCGCCGCCACGGTGAGGGTGTCGTGGACAGGATCGCGAAGGGCGCCGTGAACCGCGGGGGCACCGGAAAGTAGGGCGACGAGGGGCATGATCTTCGGAAAAGATACACCCTGAACGAAAAATGATACTACTTGGCCCCGCCCCCCCTGGAAACTTCGACCCTCGCCGTAACCGTGGCCGGGCCCAAACCCATCGAGGAAGCACCATGAAGACCCTCAACCGCTCGCTTCTCGTCCTCTCCCTGACCGTCGGCTCCGCTGCGTGCGGAACGCAGATCATGGGACCGTACAACCCCGATCCCGGCCAGTACAACCCGGACCCCGGCCAGTACAACCCCGACCCCGGTCAGTACAACCCGGACCCGGGCCAGTACAACCCCGACCCCGGTCAGTACAACCCCGATCCGGGCCAGTACAACCCCGATCCCGGTCAGTAAGCGCTGACCGTGAGCGGCGCTTCTAGTCCAACTCCGTCAGCGAGCAGCGACTAGACGCCGGCGCCCGCCAACTCCCGCCGCATCGTGCGGAGTCCCTCTCGGATTCCTTGCGGTGCGGCGGGCTGCGGTGTCTGATACTCGATCACCTCGAGTGAGCCGAGGGCCTTCTCCGCAGCGAACAGGATGCGGTTGTAACCGTGGTCCTCGGCAAAGGCCACAGCCCGGGTGAGCCATTCGGCTGCGCGGCCGACTTGGCCCAGAGCCCGATAGCTCAATCCGCGGTAGTAGAGTACATCTGCGGTCGCCGAGCTCGCCTGAGCCTCCCACCCCAATGCGTCGCACTGCGACGAGTACAGGGCGAACGCAGCGGCGTCTCCCTTCAGCGCCGCGAGGTGGCCGAGCGCGTCGAAGGCGTAGACCCTGTAGTAGTGCTCGTCGGACGAGGCCGCCACCAAGGTCCAAGCGTCTTCGGCCGCGTCCCGGTCTCCGAACTCCATCAGCGCACCTGCCAAGCTCGCCATACAGCGGGTGCGTCCCACCGCACTCTCGTAGGTCGCGACCGCAATCCATCCGTGCTCTAGGCCCCGCGCGAGATTGCCCGCGGCCTGCTCCACACCGAGAAGACCGTGATGAACCAATGCGATCGTCTCGCGATCCCCGGATCGTTCGGCGATGTCGAGGGCTTCGGCAAACCCACTGCGCGCGGCAGGCAAGTTCCCGGTCTCTTTTCGAACGCCGGCAAGACCGACCAGCGCGCGTGCCGCAGCGTCGTCGAAACCTGCCTGGACCGCGACATCATGCGTGATCTGGAACCAACGGTCGGCCTCTTTCCACTGCGCCCGTCGGCGCTCCTGGCGGCCGGCCAAGCGAGCGGCATCCACCGCCGCGCGCGCAGCCCCGATCGTCGATGCGATATGATACGCGCACTTGTAGATCTCGATTGCGCCGTTGGGATGGCCCTGCCCTTCCACCGTGTCACCGAGGTCGACCAGTGTCGTAGCAAGATCGTCCAGGCGAGCATCAGCCAGGGCGTCCAATGTCTGCTCCCACAGCCGCCGCTCGGTTCCGGTATCGGACTCGTCCGCAATCTCGGCTCGAGCGCGACGTACCTGCTCCACCATGCGCTCGGCAGAAACGGTCAGGTCGTCGTCGACCAGGAGCCTCACGAGGCGAACGACCACGAATCGACGGGCGATCCGGCGGCTCTCTATTTCGTCGGACTCGCGACCATCCAGGTCCGCGAGGATGTCCCAGCCAGCGAACCGGGTCCCACCCACTTCGGACGGATTCGCGCCCACCGCGTCATCCAGATCCCGGTGCAGCACTACCGCGGCGCACTCACCCGAGAGAAACATGAGGCGCTCGCGAACTTCGTTGCTCACGGCCTGTCGCGGAGTGAGCGAGTCGGCCACCACGAACCACGCGCGGGTCCCGTCGCTCCCGAGGGCGACCGCGAAGGTCGTGGGGACGGCAGACGACGTGGTGGCCGGACGGTCGAAGGCACTCGGCACCCCGAGTTGCCACGCCCCACGCAACGGCTCCTGGGCAAAAGCTCGCCTGGGCGAATCGCACAGCTGGTCCACGACCACATAGGGGTGGATCTGGCCGCTTCCATGCTCGTCGACCCAGACCGCCGCCGCCCGATCGGCCCCGGTCAGCCAGGCGATCTCCACCAGGTGGTCGAATACCACGTGCCGACGGGGGTCCGCGCGATGAAGGGCCTGGGCCAGACGGAGCCGCGTCGACCGGCGGTCCCGGTACTCCTCCAGCCTGAGCACGCTACCAACGGGCATGAACATCCTGTGGACACCAGGGTGCAACGGGGGGGATATTCGAACTTACTGCACGCCATCGTCGTTACACAACGACGACACGCCCCCGGCCGCCGTTAGCCCCCGGACCCCAGCTCTTTGCGGTGCATCAGCTCCGGGAACTCGTAGACAATGACTCCATCGTCCGAGATCACGGAACGAACCCGCAGGTCGTCGTCCATCGACGTCAGGATCTTCTCGGCAGCCGGAATTCCGAGGTTGAGGTCCGTGGCCACCTCAGTCACGGTCAACGTGCCCCCCTTGGCCGAAGCTAGCCGTAGGATCTTCCTCTGGATCCGCTGCATGACGGCCTTGCGACGCTCTTGGAGACCGCTCCACCCCCAATAGAACGCCAGCGATCCACCGGCCCCGAAAACCGAGCCCACCGCGACCGCGGCCATCTCGAACTCGACGAAGCCCACCAGGATCAGCATGGTCGCGATCAGGACCATCGTCGCACCCAAAACGCGGCGTTTGACGCCGCCGCCAGGGAGTCGCTCGTCTGGCTCCTCGTCGAGGATGCGCCGCTCCGGCTCAGGTCCGGTCAACGTAAGGGCCCGCGAAGTATGCTCCCAACCGAGTCCACATCGCGGACAGATGAGATGCCTCCGGCGCGCCAGCCAATAGACGAGTCCCCCGAAGCCATAGGTGAAGACCGACACGCCGACGAGGAGTCCCACGTGCCCCCCCCGTCGGAAGTAGGGGATCCCTTCTCCTTGGTAGGCGCACCGCGGGCAGCGCCGCACCCCCGTCGGGCGGGCAAGCGCCATTCCCACCGGCGTCGCGGCGCCACAGGTCGGGCAGCGCATCGAGCCTGGCTGGAGGGTCTCACCGCACGTGGAACAGCGCATGGATTCTCTACGAGGATCGCCAGAAGAAAGTTCGGCGAAGGTGCCGCCTACGACACCCGGATGATGCGCATCCGGAGCACCGACTGGGCTGGGCTCGGCCCCCCCGCCACTCCTCCGAGTCGCAGGGTCACGGAGGCGCCGAGGCCCGGGCTCACCATGTAGTACTTGGCCGCCGAGGACCAGAGCGAGCCCGACACCCCCAGGCCCGCGCCGGTGATGGGCGCGGGAAGGACGGGGTACGGATTTCCCAAGAAGGCGCGCAGGTCCACGGTCGGATAGGCGAGGGGCGGAGCAGCGAACCCGTCCAGAAAGACGGCCGACCACCAGTCGGCCACCAGGTCCTCCCAGAGGAGTCCCGTCTCGGCCTCCACATTCGTCACCCCGGTGCGCGTGGTCCGGGTCAGGCGCCCGAGGATCCCGTTCCCGATGCGGTCATCGAGATACAGGAGGTGGAGAAAACCCGCGCCGCGCTCGGCGAGGGAGCCCTGCCCCGTAGTCACCAGCAGACTCACGCTGTCGACTCTCTGTAGATAGAGCCTGGCCCGCTGCCGGGTCCCGCTCCGGAAGAGGCTGTCGCTCGCGCTGTCCCCAAGCCACTGGTAGGCGCGCGCCACCACCTCCTCCGCCATTTGCGCGAGCGCCTCGGACATCCATAGCGACTCCTGGGCTGGTGCCCCGCGCACGAGAATGCGCTCGTTGAAGTGCACCATGTGTTGGTACTCGTGCGCGAGAATCGCCGGCACCGCTCTGGCAACGTCGGCCTTCTGCCGCGGAGACGAGTGGATGCCGGTCGGATCGGGCACCAACGCGTAGAAGACCTCGCCGCTGTTGCTTCCGGTGGTGGTGGGGAGCAGGTCCACACCGTAGAAGAAGCCTCCGACGAACCCGGCAGCTCCGCGCGGCGTCAAACGGTTGACCGCGGGCGTGAAGAGGACGACGACGCGTTGGTTGGCATCCAGGTCGGAGGCACCGCCGAACACCGAAGTGACCTGGGGATGAATCACCTGGTCGAAACGGCTCGCGAACGTCGCGATCTCGCCGAGATTGAAACCTCCCGGCGGCGATAGCGTGTCCACGAAAATTGCGGCCTGGCTGCTGACCCACTCGGCGACGGCACCGACACGGTCGAAGCCACCCTGCGGGTTGAGCACGTTGAAGGTGCGCCGCTCTCCGGCTGTGGGCACCCTCAGGGGAGCTGCAAGTGAGGGCGCCGGGGCATTCCGGTCGCCGGGGGTCCGTGCGCGGATCAACTCGCCTTCGAGCCCTCGCACATGGTGGTCCCAAGCGGTTTGGGGGTCCAGGGCGACACCCTCCCCTTCGGGACTCACGGGAGCAGTCGCGTCGCCCGAGGGCGCCGGTAGGGGCCCCGAGGAGGCCACGGCGGCCAACCGGTAGGGATGCAGCGCCGCGCCCACCGTGCTGGCGGAGTACACGACGGTGAGGTAGGTCGCGCCGGATGTGCCCGGGAGCGCGTAACACGCGAAGCCGGCGTCGTCGGCAACATCGATGACCTCGCCCACCTGCATCGACTCGAGAAGAGTCCCGCCAGTCACCACGAAGGGCAGGGTGTCGGCGCTGGCGACGGAGCCCAACTGCATGTGTACTTCCAGATCGCGGGCGGGGAGGCAGCGGGGCACGACCACGTCCAGCGTGGTCGAGGTAGCCGCTACCACACGGCCTCGCACGCCCGCGAAGAGGACCACGTTCTGCTCGGGTACGGGGCTGAAGCTGGTACCGGTGAGCCTCACCGTGTCGCCCGTGACGGTCGACTCCGGCTCGATGTCGGAAAGCGTGGGCTGGCTGACCGCGAAGAGCTGAAACTCCACGGATACGTTGGGCTGGTCCGCGACCCTCGCGCGCACGCCGACTTGCCCGGGGGCCGAACCAAGGCGCACCCGGATCTCGCTGGATCCGGTCGAGTCCGTGACATTCGTGGTCGCGCCGACGAGCGAGGCGCCACCCTCGGTCACGTCCCAGAGCACGCTCACGTTCCGGCGTGGCTGTCCCGTGGTGGCGGAAACCACGACCGCCCGGAGCGGCGTCGGCAACTGGCTGCCGATGACGCCGAACTGTCCATCGCCGGCCCCGATCAGGAGGTCGAGCGGGGCAACCGCGATCGTCGTCTGCGAGTTGCAGCCCATCGACACCGCGACCCCCAACAGCACGAGCGCCCGGGCGGACCTCCGCCCCACAGCGGTCACCGCGTCCGCTCGAAGCTCAGGAGATCGACGATGGGGGTGCCGGTGAGCGAGGCCGCGCCGGTGCGCACCCGAGCGGTCACGGAGATGCGCTCCAAGGGTACCAGGCCCTGTACGTCAGCGAGGCGCTCGGCCGGGACGGCCACGTAGACGAAGGGGCCTTCAGGACCGCCGTACCGAGTGAGCATGAAGGGCTCCCCCTGACGGAAGTCCGTGCGGATGGCCTCGGCGCGCTCCAGGGAAATGAACTGGAGAGCCCACGAGACGACGCGACCCGCGTGCGCCAAGGCATCGCCTGCCAGATCCTGGGGCACCAAGGTCGAGGGGGTGGTGTCGAGCGCGCCCGCGGCGGCATCCCCGGCGGGCAACCAGACCCAGCCGTCCATCCGCACGCGAACCCAGTTCCCCTCCCGTGAAACGATCTGGAGATCACGATTCGGTACGGCCATCGCGAGCGTGTCGCCATCGGGCGAGGCGAGGATCGCCGCCCCAGCGGCACCCACGCTGGCATAGCCGGTCGGCTGTCGTGCTGCGGGCGTTGGCCTCGGCGGAGCGGTGGCCGTGGCCGTGGCGGTGGTGGTAGAGGCCCCCGCCATGGCCACTGACGCGGCCCAGATCCACCCCCGACGCTTCACCCGCGCCCACCCGGGCTGCCGGGACACTTCCTCCAGCAGGGCGCCCTCGGCGACGCGGCCGACGATCGGACCCGAAGGGGCGCTCCGCAGATTTTCCCCTTCAGCTGCCGTGACGACCAGATCGAGTTCGGTCGTGCTCGCCTGGAGCGACTCCAGCCAGACCCATCCCTCGACGTCGACCTGGAGCCAGTTCTCCTGCCGTGAGATGACCTGGAACGACGCGCCGGCCGAGAGCCTGCCGAGTACCACTCCGTTCGGCTCGCGGCGGAAGTTGTCCTCGCGGGACATACTCGCGGCCTGCGCGAACGCCGGTCCCGCCCACCCCCCGAAAAGGGCAGCCAGGATCAGGAGAGCTCGAGTGGGGGAGTTTGGGATGCGGGGCACCAAGTCGGAAACGATCGCGGACGGACGGTGTTACAAGTGCGTTCTCGCAAGCCGGTGCCCACGGCACCCGGTCAAATCTGCCCGGGGCACCGAGGGGCGTCAAACCTTTTCTTGGACGCCGACAGGAGCCGAATTCCCTTGATGCATTGTGCGCGCTCGACCTTGATGGCATGCGCCCTGCTCGTGTCCGGAGCGTTTCCGACACTCGCGGGCGCCCAAACCATCCCCTCCCCCTATTCGTTCATCGAGGAGCGTCAGGAGGCGACGCTGTTCACTGGGTGGGTGAATGCGGGAACCGGACGCTTCGGGTACGGGCCCAAGGGGGGCCAGGTATTCGGCATCCGCTACGGGATCGATCTCTCTGGGCCGCTGTCTCTCGAGGGGTCCGCCGGGTTCTTCGACGGAACGCGGGACGTCGTGAGCCCGTCTCGACCCGCGAACAACCAGGTGGTGGGCGAGGCCCGGAGCCTCCTGACCACGGTCGACGCGCGCCTCCGCCTGTCGGCCACGGGGGCGCGGACGTGGCACGGACTGAACCCCTTCCTGGTCTTCGGCGCAGGGGTGTCCTTCGACCCGGCCAAGCCGTCGATCGCCGACGGGCTCCTCGAGGCCGACGAGGTCTTCGACTTCGGGACCAAGTTCACCGCGATGGCAGGCCCGGGCGTTCGTTGGTCCGCGACTCGAAACCTCGCCGTTCGGGCCGACATGGGGCTCTTCCTGTGGCAACTGAAGACGCCCTCCGGTTTCGGGGATCCCACGCTCGGCCTGCAGAACGTCGCCGAGAGTGAGTGGGTGAGCGCGCTTTCGTTCACCGCCGGGTTCGTCTTCCGTTGGTGACACCGGTTCCCTGGTGACGACAGACTTCGAGTCGCGCCCCGCCGACTGGCTCGGAGTCCCTGAGGCCCTCGATCGGATCCTCGCGGCGGCCTCGCCGCACGATATCGAGCGGGTACCGATCCTCGACGCGCTGGGCCGAGGGCTCGCCGAAGAGATCGTCGCCGACGCCACGCTCCCACCCTGGACCAATAGCGGCATGGACGGCTACGCCGTTCTCGCCACCGATGTGCGCGGCGCGAGCGCCGCGTCCCCCGTTACGCTTCGGGTCGTGGCGCGCGTGCGAGCCGGAGACATGCCCGGTCGCGGGGTCTCGAACGGAGAGGCCGTGCGTATCATGACGGGCGCGCCGATTCCTCCTGGGGCCGACAGCGTGATCCGCGTCGAAGACACGGATCGCGAGGGCGAGGAGGGCCGGGTCCGTGTACTCGACGACCGCGACGCGGGGCACAATCTGCGCCCGGCGGGCCAGGACATGCGCCGAGGCGAGCGCCTTCTCGAGCGCGGACATTCCATCACGGCCGGCAGCGTTGGCGTGCTCGCCGCCGCCGGACGCAGCATGGTCGCCGTGCACCGTGCGCCGCGCGTCGCGGTCCTGACCACCGGAGACGAATTGCGGGGTCCCGATCGTTTCGACGACGTGCGCGCGGGAGGCGGCGTCCCGAACTCCAATGGGCCGATGGTGTCGGCTATGGTCGCGGCCGCTGGCGGCACCCCGCTCACGCTCGCCAACGCGCCCGACGACTCGACCGCGCTACGCGGGCGCATCGACGAGGCCGCCGATGCAGACGTGCTGATCACGTTGGGCGGTGCGTCCATGGGCGAGGCAGACCTGGTGAAGCGGGTCATGGACGGCATGGAGTACCGCTCGGACTTCTGGCGCGTACGTATGCGCCCTGGGAGCCCATTCGGTTTCGGGTGGCTCCCGCGGGGCTCACGCCTTCAGCCGGCGTTCACCCTGCCCGGGAATCCGACCTCGGCCTTCGTGACGTTCGAGGTGTTGGTCCGGCCCTTCCTCCGGAGACTGGCCGGGCATGCACAGACGGCCCGCCGCCGCGTGACGTGCCGAGCGGCCGAGCCGATCCGGGCGCCCGCGCGGCTTACCTACTTCCTTCGCGTCGCCTTGGAGGGCGCGGGGCACGACCTGAGCGCTCGCCTGACGGGACCCCAGGGATCGGGACTGGTATCGGGCTTGGCGCACGCCGCGGGACTCGCGGTCATCGACGAGGACGTGCCCGAGATCCCCGAAGGCGGGGAGGTCGAGGTCATGGTGATCGAGGCGTGAGGCTCCGCGCCACGCTGGTGGCGTTGGCGACCCTATGCGTGGCCGCGTGCGGGATTCCACGCTGGCCTGTCGACGCCCCACTGAGTTCCGACTTCGGCCTCCGTCTCCGAGGCATCCGCCCCGACATCCACCGCGGCGTCGACTTCAGCGTACCCAGCGGCACCGAGATCAGGGCCATGGCGGACGCGCGCGTACGGTTCGCGGGAACGATGTCGGGCTTCGGCAGCGTGGTGTGGCTCGACCACGGGGGCTCCATCCTGACGGTCTACGCCCACCTTTCGCGCATCGACGTGCGCGAGGGGGACGCGGTGCGGCGGGGTCAGCCCGTCGGGCTCAGCGGCGCGACCGGTGACGTGACCGCGCCTCACCTGCACTTCGAGGTGTGGCGATGGGGACGCGAGGTCGACCCCGTGCCGCTCTTGGGCGGTCGGCCAGGGCCGACCTGACCGACAGCTACGACCCAGCCTTCAGCGTGCGGACCTCGGCGGTGAGCCGCGGCAGGATCTCGAAGAGGTCACCTACGATCCCGTAGTCGGCGACCTGAAAGATGGGAGCCTCGGCGTCGCGATTGATGGCGACGATCGTCTTCGACGTGCGCATGCCGGCCAGGTGCTGGATCGCCCCCGAGATGCCCACCGCCACGTATAGCTTGGGCGCCACGGTCTTGCCCGTCTGACCTACCTGTTCGGAATGCGGTCGCCACCCGGCGTCCACCACAGCGCGAGAAGCCCCGAGCGCGACCCCGGGTCCGAGCGCGTCCCGTAGCTCTTCGAGCAGATGCCACTGCCCCGGATCCTTCATGCCCCGACCACCGGATACGATCACGGTGGCCTCGGCCACGTCCACCGCCCCTCCCGTCGCCTGCTTTCGCCCTACCACCCGCACGCGCTCGACGGACGACTCGACCGTGGGGCTGAACACCGAAACGGCACCCGTACCAACCGACTCGGACGCAGCAAACGCGTTCGGACGAATCGACACCAATACAGGCGTAGCCTCGAGCTCCACCTGGGCGAAGGCCTTGCCCGAGTAGACCGGCCTCTCGATGAGGATGCGGCCGTCGACCAGATCGACGGCGGTTGCATCGGTCGCGAGCGGCACGTCGAGGAGCGCCGCGAGACGCGGCGCCAGGTCGCGGGCCATCGCGGAGGCCGACAGAAGCACCGCGGCATATCCGCCTTGGCGGATCCTGTCGGCGAGTAGGGCGGCGTATCCCTCGGGCGTGTACTGAGTGAGCGCGTCGTGCTCGCCGACCGACACGCTCGCGGCACCATAGCGTGCTAGGTCGCCTACGGTCGACGCGGTGCCGGGGCCTCCGAGCACGAGCGCGTGTGCACTCCCGCCGAGCCCACGGGCGATGCGTACCGCCACAGACATTACTTCGAAAGCCGCTCCCCCGATGCGGCCGTCGCGGCGCTCCACGAACGCAAGGACGTCAGCCATCAGATCGCCTTGGCCTCGTCCCGCAGGAGCCGCACGAGCTCCGTCACCGCGTCGGGCCCCTGCCCCACGATCCGGCCGGCCGGACGCGCATTGGGCTCGCGGAGAGCTCGCACACGCACGCGGGAGGGCACCACCACCGCGGGTTTCTCGACCAGTGGCTTCTTCTTGGCCGCCATGATTCCCTTCAGGGAAGCCAGGCGCGGCTCATGAGGGCCCTTGGCGATCGTGAGCACCGCGGGCAGCGCGGCCTCCACCACCTCGGTGCCCCCATCGACCTCGCGCTCGCAGACGACTTTGTCGCCCTGGATGGTGAACGTGGCGACCCCGGTGACGCACGCTCGTCCGGTCAGCGTGGCGAACATCGGCCCGACCTGCTGCTGATCGTCGTCCGCAGCCTTCACGCCGAAGAGAACCAGCGGGGCGTCCGACCCCTTCAGCTCGGCGGCCAGCGTCTTGGCGGTCGCGAGGCCGTCCAAGCTCGGCTCACCCGTCAGGAGCAGCGCCGCGTCGGCGCCCATGGCGAGCCCTTTGCGGAGCGCCTCCTGCGTCGCCGAGTCGCCGAAGCTCACCAGCTCGACCTCGCCCTGGCCCGCGGCTTCCTTGGCCCGAAGCGCCAACTCGATCGCGTACTCGTCGAAGGGGCTGATGACCCATTTGACCCCCGCCGTGTCGATTCGGGTGCCGGACGCGTCCACCCGGATACGGGTCTCCGTATCCGGCACGCGTTTGAGGCAGACGATGGTACGCACGGCCGCGCCTACCCCTCGACGCGCATTCGGGATCCGCGCCGTCGGCGACCCGAGCCCCAGGTTTCCGAACGGGATACCCCGGCCGAGCCGCGCACGAAGAAGCGATGGGGCCAGTCGGCCGCGATGTTGACCCCCACCCGTCCGGTGATGCCCACCTGCGAGTCGGGTACACTCCACCCGCATTCCAACCGGAGTGGCTCCATGCGCAGATCGTGTCCGTAAAGGCGATCCGTGACCCCGAGCGCCTCCGCGAGCCGTCCAGGCCCCGCACCGAGGGGACGCATTCCGCGACGGCGCGCAGCCATCGTTTGCTGACCCTCGATCGGCTCGATCCCGCGCACGAGCACGGCCTGGGCAACGCCCTCGGCCCCCGTCACCACGTTCATGCACCAGTGCACACCATAACTGCGGTAGACGTACGCAAAGCCCGCGGCACCGAACATTACCCGGTTACGCGGCGTGGGGCCGCGCGCCGTGGCGGCGTGCGACGCCGGGTCGTCGGAGCCGCCATAGGCCTCGGTCTCGACGATCACCCCGACCGCGCGCTCACCTTCCACGCTCGACACGAGCCGGCACCCCAGGAGCCCTCGCGCGACCTCGACCACCGGCCGTACGAGCAACTCCTCCGGAAAACCTCCGGCGGCCGTCACCCCCTCCTGCCACGGGTGACGCATGGGCTCACTCCTGCGAGCGCCCTCTCGACCGTCCGCGCCGACGACGACCCTCGGAACCGCCCCCGTTGGGAGGGGTCCCGCCGTCCCGCAGCGCGGTCCGGCGCTCGAAGTCGGCCTTCCAGGCTTCGATGAGCTGCTCGCCCCGTCCCGCGGGTATGACGCTCGCCACACCTTCAGGGTCGTCACGGAGCGCCGTGAAGAGACCGGAGCCGTACTTCTCGACCAGCATCTGCGCGGTGACCTCCCCCACGCCCTTGTACCGGTGCGTCAGATACCGGACGATGGCGTCCGGCTCCATGGGGAGTCCGAGCCCCTCCAAGGAGCCCGTTGGTGGGGGGGTGCTTCGCGCGGGCTCTGTCTCGACCACGGCCGACTGCCCTGCGAACAAGGGGGGTGGCTCGTCTTCGCCCCGTCGGCGCGTCGAGCCCATGCGGGGGCCGAGGCGGAGGCCCGCATCGGGCGCGTCCTCCGGCCGCAGATCGACGACCACGGGCTCTCGCGGAGGGGCCGGAGCGACGGGCTCGGCCTCCACCGGCGCCGTCCATGTCTCTGCGACAGGGGGCGCGGAGGTCGTGGGCGCTTCAACCGGAGCGCTCCTCACGGCAGCCGCGGCCGCGGCCGCCCCATCTGCCAGAGATACATCCAGCCCGGCCTCGCCGCGGCCCAGCCGAACGATGCCGTGCTCCTCGGCCTGCGAGAGGAATCGACTGAACTTCGGGAAGCCGAGGTTGGTCTCGTCGAAATCCGGCGACAGATCGAGGATCCGTCGCTTCACGTCGGAGTCCCGCGCTGGCTCCCTGCCCGATTCCTTCAAACGCTCGAGCGCCGCCTGGAGGAGCGCGTATGCTCCCTTGAGCGGGTCATCACCCGAGGCCGGCGCAACGGAAGCGATAGGCTGGGGCGCCTCGCTCGTGGTTGCCACCGGTACGTCCCGTCGTTCGCGACGGCCACCACGCCCGCGCCGCGAGCGCGGCTCGGACTCTTGGCCGCGCACCGTGCGCTCCCCCTTGGCTGCGCCGACTTCGTACTGTCCGTTCCCGACCTTGATCAGCTCGATGAGGCCGCGCGAGGCCGCCTCGGAGAGGAACTTGCTGAACTTGCTGAAGCCGATCGCGCCCTCGTCGAACGCGGGATCGAGCTCCTGCATCACCTGCTTGAGTCGATCGGAGCGCATGACGTCGCCGCGCGCCACCATCTTGCCGACGGACTCCTTCACGAGCGTCCAGGGATCGCGCGCGCGTGCCGCGGTCAGGTCGGTCGTCTTGGTCAGCCCCGTCAAGCTCGTGTACGAGTAGTACTCGTCGCAGTTCTGCACGAGGATGTCGGAGCTGGACTCCTGGATGCCCACGCCGATCACGTACTTGCCGTACTCCTTCAGCTTAAGCACGAGGCTCGAGAAGTCGGAGTCACCGGTCAGCAGGATGAAGGTGCCGATCTCGGGCCGGATGAACACGAGCTCGAGCGCGTCGATCGCCATGCGGATGTCGGTCGCGTTCTTCTTGTTGCTCCCGTACGCCGGGGCGAAGATCAGATCGACCGAAGCCTCGGACAGAGGCACGATGTACTGCGGGTAGCGCCGCCAGTCGGCGTACGCGCGTTGGACGCTCACCTTCCCCTTGATCACATCCGACTTGAGGAGGGTCTTGAGCTCTTTGGAGAGGTCACTTCGCATACCCATCGTGACGTTGTCGAAGTCGATGAGCAGCGCGGCGTGGGGAGAGTCGAACCCCGCCGAGACGGGCGCCCCGAAATGGGGGCCACGGGCAAACGGATTCATCATTCTGATTTTCTCGCAGACTGAACTGTTCTGCCGCGAGACCTACCCACTTCGTCCACGTCTTCAACCACCAAGAGCGCGCAACGGAGTCGGGGAAGTCTGTGAGGAGGTGCTCACCATGAGCGTCGCGGCCTCCTCAGGGTGATTCGCTCGTCGCTTGCGCCAATCGAGCGAGATCGCCCCGTCGTACCTGCCCCGTATCCGTACGAGGAAGCTCGTCAACGAAACGCACCAGGTCGGGGACTTTGTCGTCCGCGAGTACCTCGCGGCACCAATCCACGATCTCTGGCCCGGTGACGATCGCCCCCTCGATGGGGACGACGCAGGCACAGATGGCTTCACCGAGGAGCGGGTCGGGAACCCCGACCACCGCCACTTCCTGCACCGCCGGATGAGCCTCGATTCGAGACTCGACTTCCCGGGGATACACGTTGAAGCCAGATGAAATGATAACGTCCTTCCGCCGGCCGACCAAATGCAGATATCCCTCCTCGTCGAGCAGGCCCAGATCGCCCGTGAGGAAGAACCCCTGCGTATCCATGACCGCCGCCGTTTCCCGCGGCTGCCGGTAGTACCCCAGCATCACGCCGGGGCCGCGCACGGCGATCTCCCCGACGCTCTCGACCGGTAGCTCGCGGCCGTCGGCCTCGAGAACGCGCACAGTGGTGTCGGCGATGGGCCGGCCCACCGTGTGCCTGCGCTTCTCGGCTGGATCTGGGCCTTGCGAGGCGCACACCGTCGAGGCGGTCTCGGTCAACGAATAGGCAGTGGTCACAGTGACCCCGAGTCCCGCTTCCAGTCGGCGTACCAACTCGTCCCCCACCGGAGCCCCCGCCACCACCGCCGCACGGAGCGTCGAAACGTCGCGCGGGCGCTCATCCAAGCTCGCGAGCTCGGCCACGAACAGCGTCGGAATGCCGTAGTGCACGGTTGCGGCGTGGCGCTCGATGTCATCCAACGTGGCCTCGGCGTCGGCCTCTTCGCGCAGGACGAGGGACGCGCCCGCGAGCAGCGTTCCCAAGAGCCCCGGACCGAGCCCGAACACGTGGCAGAGCGCGGATACACCGACGATCCGATCTTCCGCCGTGAGGCCGATCGCGTCTGCCGTTCCCGCCGCAGCCGCAATCACGTTCGCGTGGCTCAACTCCACGCCCTTGGGCTTTCCCATCGTGCCCGACGTGTAGACGATGGCGAAGCGCCCGGCGCGCGGGTCGACGCTGGCCGCGACATAGTCGCGGCCAGCCCCAGACGAAACCAGGTCCTCGAACTGGAAGGTGCGGTCGCCGTGCCAGAGCTCCTCCGCGCCCACCGTCACCAGGTAGCGGAGGTCGGGAAGCTGCGGCATGAGCGCGTCGAAGAGCGCCAGGTAGTCCGACCCGAAGGCCTTCTCGATCGTGACCGCGCACGAGGCGCCCGAGTGTCTGAGCGCATACTGTAGCTCGGCGCTCGTGAGCCGCGGACTGAGCGGTACGATCGTGACCCCGAGCTTCGCCGCCGCGAACATCGCGATCGCGAACTCGGGCCGCGGCGTGAGCACCAACGCCAACCGCTCACCCGCCTCCAGCCCGATCGACGCCAGTGCCGCCGCCAGCGCTTCGGCGTCGGCCTCCACTTGGCCGTACGTGAGCTGAAGGTCGCCGAACCGCAGATAGACCGCGTTCGGGTCGGTCGTCGCACGCGTGACGAGGGCCGACGCGACGGTGCCTCCGGCGAAACGGGCGCCGAGTGTCACGCGGTCTCCGCGGCCCTCACGAGGAAGTCCCTGATGGCGTCCTGGGGAACCGGCCGCGTCCATGCTTGGCCCGGGTCCGTTTCGCCGACCCTACGCAGGAACACCACGCGGATCTCCCCACCGCGGACCTTCTTGTCCGCGCGGAGGAACGGCAGGACAACATCAGGATCGAACTTCGGCGACGGACCCACCAGCCGGGTCAGGGGGCCTTGGAGCCGGTCCCGGGTGCCCCGTTCCGTCACGCCCAAAATCTCGCCGAGCTCGGCCTCGAGCAGCATACCGACCGCGACCGCACTTCCGTGTCCGATCTCGAACTGCGAGGCCGCCTCGATGGCGTGCCCCAGTGTGTGCCCGAAGTTCAGGATCTGCCGAATACCACTCTCGTATTCGTCCTGGCCGACGACCTCGGCCTTGATCGCGACCGAGCGACGTACCGCCTCGGTCGCGGAGTCCGCCTCGGCATTCATCAAGCGATCCATCGCGGACTCGAGATCCTCGAAGTAGGACAGGTCCATGATGGCCCCGTGCTTGAAGGCCTCGACGAGCCCCTGCGCGCGCTCTTCACGCGGAAGAGAGCGCAGCACCGACGTGTCGGCGATGACCATCTTGGGAGGATGGAACGCCCCCACGAGGTTCTTTCCGGCCTTCGCGTCCACGCCCGTCTTGCCGCCCACGGAGGCGTCGATCATCGCGAGGTAACTGGTCGGCACCTGAACCACCGGGATCCCGCGCAGATACGTCGCCGCTACGAAGCCCGCGAGGTCCGTCGTGACCCCACCACCGACCGCTACCACGCAGGCATCTCGGCCAAACCCTGCCTCCAACATCTCGTCGGTGAGGATCGACCAGCTCTTGCGGGTCTTGGACGCCTCTCCCGCCGGAAACGTGAACAGCGATGCGTCGAGGCCGGCCTGCCGCATCCGCTCCATCATCGCGTGCCCGTGGATCGCGGCGACGTTGTCGTCGGAGATGACGGCGTACCGACGCGCGCCGACAGTCTCCGTGAGCGTGCGGGCGATGTTCTCCAACAGGCCTGCTCCGACCATCACCGGGTAGCCGCCGTCCCGAGTACGCACCGGCACCGTCCAAGCGCTCATGGACCCTCCGCGACACGGATCCGAGCGTCGACTCGGGGAGGCTCCCCTACGCGGAGCAACGTGCCCGCGCGACCCTGGACCTCCAGCGGCTCGATCGTCGCCGTCGCTCCCATCCCGGCGAGCGCGCCCCGCATCGCGTCGAGAAAGCGATCGCGGGCCGCTGCGTCGTCCCAGAGTGCGTACCAGGCGAGCGAGCGGGCTCCGGTCGCCGACTCCACCAGGGCGTAGCGGTCCCCGGCCCAGCCGTCCGCGGCGGCGGCCGCCGCCCCATGCTCCTGCAGGAGGATCCCCACTTCGAGACGTCCCAAGACGTCCTCGCGAACGATCCTTCCTGCCAACGCCGTCAACTCGAGGTCGATAGGCTCTTCGGCAGAACCGCGCGTTAGGACCTGCTCCGTCGAAAACGGAAGACGGGTTCCGAACGGAGCGATCCGATCCCCGCCGGCCCAGAGGGACTGCACGTAGGCGGTCCCTTCCAGGTAGGGGAAGAGCAAGGACTCCTGGATGATCGTGGGCGCACCGGCCAGCGCGGGAAACTGTCCGCGCATTGCTTCGAGCGCCGGACGCATTTGAGCGGCGAAGTCCGGTATCTCGGCGATGTCGATCGGCTCCCCGAGCATCTGCTCCGTCATGTATTCGAGCATCACGAGCGTGGCATGCCCTTCGATCGCGGTCTGCGCGGCCACCGCACGGTCGTTGCCCAGACCGCGATCCGTGAGTGCGTCGAGGTCTGCGCTCTGGTCCTGGAGCGCATGCACGAGCTCGTGGACGAGGAGCGCCTCGAGCGCTCCCTCCGGCTGATCGTCCATGACGAAGAGCGCGGTGGAGTCCGGCTCGTAGTAGCCTGCGACCTGTTCGGTGTAGAGGCTGAGGAGCACGGACCTCAGATCGAGGTCGGCGGGCACCAGCCCCAAGAGCGCGTACGCGTCGACCGTGGCTCGCGCATCTTCGGGGGGCATTTCCTCGTCCAGCTTGATATGCAGATAGCGCACGAGGTCTTCACGGCTCCGGCGCTCGATGCGAACGGGCTCCCGCAACTCGAGGCCCGAGCGCATCGCGAGGTCGGGCAGCAAGTCCGTCGCGAGCTCGACGAGCCCGGGATCCGACGAGACGACCCAGCGCGAACTGACCTCCTGGGCCCCGCACGCGCCCGCAGCCGCCGCGACGAGGAGCCCGAGGGCCCCGCTGAGCCGCCCAGCCCTCACTTCGTCCCCGACGGCACCCGACCGTATCGATCCTTGAAGCGCACCACGTCGTCGAGGTGGGGGGTCGAAGCTTCGAGCACGTCGACGTCCGTCACCGCTTCGATCATGTGGATCGTGTGCGGACGGATGCGAACGGAGTCCCCTTCCTTGAACGGAACCGCGGTGAGCGCGTCGGGCGATGAGCCCACCCGTAGGATGATCTCGCCCCGGAGCAGGTGCATCGTCTCATCCTTCTTCTCGTGCATCTGCACGGAGAGCGCTTCCCCCGCCTTCACGTGGAGGATCTTCCCCACGTACAGATCGGTATCTGCCCAGATGAGCTCGTGCCCCCAGGGCTTCTCCACACGCCTCGGTCGTTGGTTCATGGCGGAGCTTCGCCAGCCGGGCCGGCCTGGTCAAGAATGTCTTGAGCCGTCGGCCGCGAGGTCGCTACGTTCTCCGGGCGGCAACGGATGGCACTTCGTTTGCATCAACCCGCCCGAGTGACCTCTCCGGGAGCCGTGGCCCATGGCGATCGCAGAACCGAAGCCTGAAGAGACCCCGCCTCCGAGCGGTCTCGAAGCGAAGCTCGCCAAGTACTGGTATCCCCGTCAGTACCTCCTCGGCGGCGCCTTTCTGCTCGCCCTCGGCCTGGGCGGTGCGTGGGGTGTGTGGCAGAACCTGTGCGTCGGAGAGGCCTGCCCCTCCATCGCTCAGGTGCGCACGTTCGAGCACGAGCAGACCAGCAAGATCCTCGCGGCGGACGGCCGCCAGATCACCGAGTTCGGCTTCGAGCGGCGCACACCGGTCTCGATCGCGGCACTCCCGGCTTACGTGCCCCAGGCCGTGGTCGCCGTCGAGGACAAGCGCTTCTACGACCATGGCGGATTCGACCCGCGGGGCATGCTGCGCTCGTTGTACGGTGTGCTGACCTTCCAGAGCGGCACGATGGGAGGGGGCAGCACGATCACGCAGCAGCTCGCGCGCAACATGTTCGACCAGATCGGCTTCGATCGGTCGGGGTTCGGCCTCTACATCCGCAAGTTCAGGGAGATCCAGGTCGCGCTCGACCTCGAACGCTCCTATACGAAGGATCAGATCCTCGAAGCGTACCTGAACGAGATCTACATGGGGCGTGGCTACGGCTTCCAGAACGCCTCCCGTAACTACCTCGGCAAGAACATCACGGACATCAACGTGGCCGAGGCAGCGCTGCTCGCCGCGATCCTCAACCGCCCGGGTGCGTACGACCCGTTCCGCAATCCTGAGCGCGCCCAGTCGCGACGCGACCTGGTGCTCCGTCGTATGGTCGCCGAGGGCTACCTCACGAGTGAGGAAGCCGACGGGTGGATGGAGTTCCCCCTGCCCGAGAGCGAGCCCGAGGGCGAAATCACGTCGGTCGCTCCGTACTTCGAGGAATGGGTGCGACAAATCCTCGACTCGAGGTTCGGCGACGAGATCTACCGAGGCGGATTCCGCGTTTACACCACGCTCGACATCGACATGCAGCGCATGGCGCAGTCGGCGATGGAACAGGGGTGGGCCACCACGGAGGGGGACGGGCGCTTCCAGCACCCCAAGTACTCCGAGTTCGACACGGTCGCGTCCTTCCCGCGAGAGACCCCCTACCTCCAGGGCGCCTTCGTCGCGCTCGACCCCGGCACCGGACATGTGAAAGCGCTCATCGGCGGGCGCGACTTCGAGCAATCCAAGTTCGACCGCGCGCGTCAGGCGCTCCGGCAGGCCGGCTCGACGTTCAAGCCGTTCGTCTACACCGCGGCGATCGCGAGCGGGATCCCGGCGTCGCACGTCGTCGTGGACGGTCCGGTGGTGCTTCCGCAGCTCACCGGGGACGACTGGCGGCCGTCCAACTTCGAGCCCGAGTTCCGCGGCCCGATCACGATCCGCGAGGCCCTCAACAGCTCGATCAACATGGTCGCAATCAAGCTGGGCGAGGAGGTCGGGCTCGAGACGATCCGGCAGACCGCTCGGCGCATGGGCATCAGCACCGAGATCGAGCCCTTCCCGTCGACCACCATCGGCGCCAACGAAGTCATCCTGCTCGATATGGCCGAGGCCTACTCGGCCTACCCGACCTTCGGCACCAAGGTCGAGCCCTTCCCCATCCTGCGCGTCGAGGACTCCCAGGGGAACGTGATCTGGGAGCCGCAGCCCGAGCGTACCGTCGTGCTCGACAGCCTGGTCAGCCACGTCATGGTCTCGATGCTGGAGGACGTCGTCCGTCGCGGCACGGGCTACAACGCGATCCGCGTGAATGCCGGCCTGCCCTACGAGGTCCCCGCAGCCGGGAAGACCGGCACCAACAACGAAGGGACCGACGTCTGGTTCAACGGCTTCACACCCACCCTGCTCGCCACGGTCTGGTTCGGCATGGACGCGCCCTCGCCGATCTTCGGGGGCGGAATGGGCACGGGGGGAGGACTCGCCGCGCCCGTTTGGGGCAACTTCATGCGGCAGGTCTACTACGGCGTTCAAGGTGACGAAGCAAACGGAGTCGCGGCGGTGGAACGACTTCTCCCGACACCGCCGGCGTGGACGCCCCATCCGGGCCTCAAAGCGCTCCTGGTGGATCGCCTCACCGGGAACGTGGCCTCGCGTTGGTGCCCGGCCGAGGATCAGTACATGGAGTACTACATCCCCGGCACCGAGCCGACCGAGCTCTGCGATCGCTCCGAACGCAGGTTCAGGATCCCGCGACTGAGGTAGAGAGTTCCGCGCTCACCCCGTGAGGGGGTTGCTCCACCGCAGGCCCGAGAAGCGCGCGAAGTCGGCGTCCGTCGAGCAGAGCTCGGCCTGATGCTCGATGGCCAGGGCTGCGAGGTGGGCGTCGGTCGTCAGGTTACCCGCCGTACCGAGCGTTCGGAGCAGGTCGAACAGCACCGTGGCGTGACGCTCGCCCGGATGGAGCAACGACACCTGCGGCTGAGCGAGCCAGCTCTCGACGTGGGAGCAGGCTTTGGCGACGGTGAGTGGATTCGACAGCACGCGCGAGTGCGTCGTGATGCGGACGAACCCGAGCGCGACGACCCAGGCGAGTCCAATCGGAGCGGGCCGGCTGAGCGCCTGCTCCCACCACGCCTTCGCGCGCGCATGCTGCGGTGAGCCGCCGTTGTACGCGTGGACGATCACGTTGATGTCGGGGACGATCATCGCGCGAGCTTTCTGGCTGCCCCTTCGGCTTCCAACTCGTCGACGAGCTGGTTGAGCCGGTCCAGGTCGATCCCCGGGCGGAAGCCGAAGTGGTGCGCCTCCACGCGGAATGGGCGCGGCTCCACCGGCTTCTCCGTCATGCCCAAGCCGACGCGCAACGCCTGGTTCACGGCAGCCTTCAGCCCCTGTCCGGAACGCCTCATCTCGTGCTCGAGACGCGCGGCCACGTCGGGGTCCAGTGTGAGGGTGGTGCGCATTGAGACATCTTGATGTGTGTGCCGGGTGATGTCAAGATGTCGTCGGGGCCAACTGAGTACGGAGGACATGCCTGAACCTGCCTCCGTCCCCGGGGCATCGGGATGGCTAGGCGGGACGTCCTATGCGGGCTGAGACCAACTCGCGACGCACGACCGCCCCATCGGCCCCGTCAGCAGCGCCGATCCGCACCGCACGCTTGAGCACCTCGGCGCCCAAGCGCGCTCCAGCGTCGTCCTTCGCGTGCACCACTCCGAGCGCGTCCCCCTTCCCTACCGCATCGCCCGGCGCCACCCGGACCTCGAAGCCGACCCCCCCATGCACGGGCTGGTGCATCATGGTGCGCCCGCCACCGAGCGCGATCAGCGCTTCTCCCAGCGGGCGGGGCGCGACCTCGAGCACGATGCCTCGTGCGTCGGCC
This sequence comes from Longimicrobiales bacterium, assembly GCA_040081395.1. Lineage (GTDB taxonomy): Bacteria > Gemmatimonadota > Gemmatimonadetes > Longimicrobiales > Gaopeijiaceae > UBA2982. The sequence continues at coordinate 3,905 of JBEBGN010000031.1, read as the reverse complement.
TTCACCTCGAGAGTGAGCGGAGCGGTCCGGAGCCGTTCGGGCCGATCGACGATCGATGCATCTCCCCCCTGGGACTCCACCATGCGCCGAAAGCGCTCGAGCGGCGCCCCGGAAGCGAGCGCCGTTTCCGCACGGCGGTCTGCATCGGCCACCGACAGATCCGGGAACCCGAGGCGCAGCATCTCCGCGGCCTGGACGACCACGAGCTCGCGCAGGTCGGCGGGCCCCTCGCCGCGCAAGCAGAGGATCGCCTCCTCGGCCTCGAGCCCGTTCCCGATGGCGAACCCCAGTGGACGGTCCATCGCCGTGAGCAGCGCGACGGTCGGCAGCCCACGCCCTACGCCGATCGACACCATCTTTTCTGCGAGCTCCCGCGCGCGGTCCTCTTCGGGCAGGAACGCGCCCGAGCCGACCTTCACGTCGAGCAGGAGTCCGGTGAGCCCCTCCGCGAGCTTCTTGCTCATGATGCTCGCCGCGATGAGCGGGATCGACGAGACCGTACCCGTCACGTCGCGCATCGCGTAGAGCTTGCGATCGAGCGGTGCGATCTCCGCCGTCTGCCCCATGATCGCGCAGCCGACCTTCCGCACGACTTCCTTGAAGCGCGTCGCCGAGAGATCGGTACGGAACCCGGGGATCGATTCGAGCTTGTCGAGGGTGCCGCCGGTGTGGCCGAGACCGCGGCCGGCGAGCATGGGCACGAAGAGGCCCAGCTCGGCGGCGAGCGGCGCGAGCGCGAGCGACACCTTGTCCCCGACACCGCCAGTGGAGTGCTTGTCGACACGGGGTCCGGGGAGGCTGGCGAAGTCGAGCGTACACCCCGACTCCAGCATGCAACGCACGAAGACCTCGGTCTCCGCATCGTCGAGGCCACGCAGGAAGACGGCCATGAGGAACGCCGACATCTGGTAATCGGGCACCTCGCCCTTCAGGTAGCCGACCAGGAAACCCGCGAGGTCGGCGGGATCGAGTGTGCCGCCGTCGCGCTTCTGCTCGATGATCCGGGCGGGGATCATCGGGACGCGCGCGTCAGGTCAGGCTGCGCGAGCGCGCGCTCTTGATGACTTCATCGACCTTGCCCTTCACTTCCTCGGCGATGTCATCGAGCCGGTGGGAAGTCGAGTGCTTGAGGCCCACCGCAGCGCGCTTGAGACGCTTGCGCGTGCGGCGGCCGGAATCGGGAGCCGTGAGCAGCGCCACGCCGGCGCCAATGATCGCGCCCAAGACCAAGCCGGACACGAAGCTGTAGACCTGACGCCCTCGTTCCTCTTCCATGGACCTCTCCCGGGTGATGCGCGCTCGTACTACCTATATTAGCCAAGCCGCGTACATGCGACGAGACAGGAGATTCGATGACTTCGAAAGGTGCGACCCTACGGGAGATCGCGATCCCGGCGACCGCATTCGGCTCGCTCAGGGCCCATCTGGAGAAGGAGGCCGGGGCGCTCCCGACCGTCCACGCCTTGCATCACGCCGGATACGCGGCCGGTGCCGCTGCCGCTCCGGTCCTCTCGGGCAGTGGAGAGGGTGCCGGCCTAGGCGAGGATGCGTTCTGGGCACGGCTGGCGGACTTCTTCGGCAAGCGGGGGTGGGGCTCACTGCGTCACGCGCGCCCGCATCGGGCCGTGGGCCTGCTCTCCAGCGCCGACTGGGCAGAGGCCTCCGCTGGCGAGGGGGGCCCCGACGCGAGCTGTCACTTCAGCGCGGGATTCCTGGCCGGTCTGCTGACCGAGCTCGCCGGCGGACCGGTCGCGGTGCTCGAGGTGGGATGCCGCTCACGTGGATCGGATGCCTGCCAGTTCGTCTTTGGCTCCGAGGGAGCCATCCATGAGCTGTACGGGCGTCTGCTCGAGGACGACAACCTCGACGGGGCGCTCGCGGCGCTCTAGTCGATCACGGGGGGACATGCGCGTGCTCGGCGTTGACTTTGGAGCGAAGCGGGTCGGTCTCGCGGTGAGCGATCCCACCGGCACATTGGCGACTCCCCTGGAGACGCTCACCCGTCGCGAGGGGAAGCGAGCTCCGATCGCCGAGATGGAGCGCATCGGCAAGACGCTCGGCGTCGAGCACGTGGTCGTCGGGCTCCCCCTCGACTTGAAGGGAGATGAGAACGCATGGTGCCTCGAAGTCCGCGACGTGGGACGGCGCCTCGGCGAGCGGCTGGGGGTCGGGGTCTCCTTCGTGGACGAGCGCATGACTTCCGTGCGCGCCAATGCGGCCGTGCGGGGGGTGGGGCTGCCGAAGCACGAGCGGGAGAAGAAGGGGCGGGTGGACGCCGCCGCGGCGCAGTTGATCCTACAGGCCTGGCTCGACGCACCCTCGATCGCCAGATGAGGATCGCGCCATGAAGCACTTCCGCACGATGACCTATCTCCAGGAGAAGGAGAGCGTCTGGAAGGGTCGGATCGGCATCGGGATCGTCGTCCTGGCGGCCATCGGGCTGATCGCCGCGGCGACCTGGCGGCCAGGCCCACCGGTGGCGTTCACGGTACCCGAAGGCGCGACGCTCGCCCAAGTGGCCGATTCCCTATCGGTCCGGGGCATCATTCGCGCCCGTCCGCTATTCGTGCTCTTCGCGAGGGCCACGCGGTCCGACCGGGAGATCAAGGCCGGTCCGTACCTGCTGCGCGAACGAAGCTCGTGGAGCGCCGCGCTGGGCGCACTCACGCGCGGTGAGGTCCTGACCGAGCGGATCACGATTCCCGAGGGCTACACGCTGGCGCAGATCACGCCCCTCGTCGCCGAGCTGGCGAACGCGCCCATCGAATGGGTGGAAACGCTCGTGACGACTCCCGGGCTCGACGCCGAGCTCGGTGTGCCCGGTCCCGGCCTCGAGGGATACCTCTTCCCCGACACGTACTACTTCGCGCGGGGGGTCGGCGCGCGTACCCAGTTCGAGGCGATGGCGGCTCGCTATCGGAACGTGTGGACGCCGGAGCGTCTCGCCCGACTCGATTCACTCGGCATGACCGAGACCGAGCTCGTTACCCTCGCCTCCATCGTCCAAGCGGAAGCGCGTCGCGCCGAGGAGATGCCCCGTATCGCCGGGGTGTATCACAACCGGCTGCGGATCGGCATGCTGCTGCAGGCCGACCCGACAGTCCTCTACGCACTCGGGGGATATCGCGCGCGCCTGCTCTTCGCTGCCATCGACTCGGTCGCGGATCATCCGTACAACACGTACACCCAGCCGGGATTGCCGCCGGGGCCGATCGGCTCCCCGGGGGAGCAAGCGATCGACGCCGCCCTCCACCCGACAGGTGACGACCTCTACTTCGTCGCGTGGCCCGACGGCACGCACATCTTCACGCGCACGCTCGCCGACCACAACGCGGCGGTCAGCCGCGCCCGCGCCGCCAACAACACCGGCGACTGACCGGGTGACCCCGGCCGAGCTCGCAGCCCGGCTGCGCCTCATCGTCATCACAGATGCGGAGCTCGCGCGCCCGCGCTCCGTGCTCGACGTGGTGGCAGCGGCCCTTCACGCGGGCGCGCCGGCCGTGCAGGTGCGTGCCAAGGGGGCCTCGGCGCGTGAGCTGCTCGAGCTGGGGCGCCAGATCCTGCCGCTCGCGCGCGAGCGCAACGCACTCTGCTTCGTGAACGATCGGCTCGACGTGGCGCTCGCGCTTGGCGCGGACGGCGTGCACTTGGGGCCGGAGGACCTGCCTGTCGCCGCCGCGCGCCGGGCCATGGGCGAAGGCTTCCTCATCGGCGCGTCGACCGACGACCCGGAGGTCGCCCGCAGCCTTGTGGCGGAGGGCGCGGACTACATCGGGTGCGGGGCGGTGTACGCCACCTCCACCAAACCCGACGCGGGAGAGGTGATCGGCCTCGAGGGGCTGAATCGGGTGGCGCGGGCGGTGGGCGTGCCCGTGGTCGGGATCGGGGGCATCACGGTGGAGCGG
>JBEBGN010000306.1:0-1925 GCA_040081395.1 Longimicrobiales bacterium | reverse complement strand
CGGCGGGCGTAACGCGGTCGCGCCGCGCGAACCAGATCAGTCCCGCGATGAGGGTGATGACCACCTGCAATGTCATCGTGCCGCGGTCCGGATAGGGGTAGAACGGGCCCGAGAGCGTCACGCCGACGCAACCGAGCAGCCAACCCCAGAGGAAGACCTCCTGAGACGCGGCATTCCGCCAGGAGTCCATTCCACCCCAGGCGATCAGGGCCCAGGCCAGCGGGTAGGCGAGCACCAGGATCGTCAAGGGAATCGTTAATGCGCGCCAACCAGGTATGGGGAGCCCCGACCCGCGCTGGAGCGCAACCAGCCCGAGGAGGCAAACGCCTACGGTCACCGTGAGGGTGAACGCGATGATCAGTGGGCGTCGCATGGGAAGTCGCTTGGCCCACCAGAGCAGGGTCACGCAGGCGACGATGGCGAGGAGCGTCACGCCTTCGTAGACGTGTATGATGGTCGCAAATGCGAAGGCGAGAGCAGCTACGCTCACCGACCTGGCGCTTTCCGACTTCAGCGCAAGCCAATACGTGAGCACCGCGGCGAGCGTCGCGCTCCATATCAGCAGAAAGTGCGTGTCGAACAGTGTGCTGAAGACGTAGTGCCCCCGATAGTCTTCGAACCACATCCAGGTCACGCCGCCCCCGGAGATGCGCGCCTCGGCATCCGCGACGAGCGCGGCTCCTCCGCCCGACAGGGTCGCCACGGCTTTCGCCAGCTTCGCGTGCGCTCCCATTCCGCCCCCGAGCATGATGGCGCCGACGATCCACCAGGCATGGTTGCGGGTTGGGACGAACGTCCGGACCAGGCCGACGATGAGCACCGTGAGCAGGCCGGCGAACACCGCGCCCGAGTATGCGAAAACCCACTCGGGCGAGACCCCGCTCACCCGGGACGCCACGCCGATGCCCCAGTAGAAGAAGACGGGCAGGTGCTTTGCGTTGGCCTCGCTGGTGAATCGATCCGTCACGATCGGGCCCTCCGCCATCGACTGGCGAGGCCAGGACCGGTACTGCACGAAGTCCGGCGAGGAGTGGATCGTGCCCGTGAACGTCCAGCCCGGCTCCGCGACCGCCGCTGCGTGCCAGTACGGGACCATATGGAGGAGCGCTGCTGCGAGGGCGGCGATCCAGACGGCTCTGTCGCGTCGGAGTGTCATGGGCGCATCGGGGGGTGCGTCACTGCGGCTCCTCATCAACAACGTTAGCTTGGCGCGTGCCGATTCACGATAGCCGAGTAGCCGACGCCGGCGGGCCTATCCCAGGGGCTCTTTCTTTCACCGCGGTCGTCGTTCTGGGATCGCTTCCCGCGGTCCTCGGTTCCGCCATTCCGCACTCCGCAGTCGAGCTCGTGGTGCAGCCGGGCTTCGAGGCCACGCTCACGCAGTCGGCATCGCTCCTACTCGTCCGCGTGCTCATGCCGCTCGTCGCGGTGAGCTCGTGCCTGCTCTTCTTGGGCCCCGGCTTCGTTCTCTCAACCGCGTTCGCTCGCCGAGCCGGACTCGAGTGGCACGTGCTCGCCGGCTTCGTCCTGAGCTATCCGCTCGTGAGCATCCTGGGCGCCGTGCTCGGCGATGTCGGAGGTACGGCGTTCGGCCTCTCCGTGCTGGCGCTCACGCTCGTCTGTGGCGCACTCGGCTTCGTGCGCGGGCGTGCGGCGGGCCTTGGAGGGGTCCAACTCACGGGGCTCACCCCCGGACGAATCGCCGCACTGCTGGTCGTCCCATGCGCGCTCGCCTCCCTGCTCGCCCCCAAGTTCTTGTGGGAGAGCTTCAACAGCGATGGCGCGCACGCCTTCGAGTCCGCACGCCTGCTTCTCGTGCAGGCCGTGCCCTTCTGGCGTCCGGAGGCCGGTGAGATCGCAGCCTTTCCGGGGTCGAACACGTTCCTGTTCGCCTACCCGGTGTCCTGGTACATCCGGCTCTTCGG
>JBEBGN010000030.1:0-26800 GCA_040081395.1 Longimicrobiales bacterium | reverse complement strand
GCCTGGCCGCCGACTTCGGTGGTGGGGCCGGTCGGAGGGGAAATCGTGAATCCAGCGGTCTCGTCATCGACGTTGGTGATCGAGACGTTCGCGGGGTTCAGACCAGTGTAGTTGGGGTCGGTCGAAGTCGCGGCAGCGGTGACGATCGAGTAGCCGATGTCCCCGTCGTCGAGATCGTCGTTCACTCCAGTGACCGTGACGGTCTGGGGTGTGTTCCAGTTCGCCGACGTGAACGTGACCGACGCGACGGCGATGGTGCCCTCGCTGGTGTCGCTGGATGACAGGCCGACCGTCACGTTCGCCGTCGGCTGAGTGTTCAGCACGACGTTGAACGTTGCCTGCCCACCGGCCTCGGTGGTCGGCCCGCTCGCGGCCGACACGGTGATGCCGGCCGTCTCGTCGTCCACGTTGGTGACCGAGACATCCGGTGGGTTCAGGCCCGCGTAGCTCGGATCTGTGGACGCGGCTGCGGCGGTCACGATCGTGTAGATGATGTTGCCGTCGGCGAGCGCATCGTTCACCCCGGTCGCCGTCACCGTCTGGGTGGAGTTCCAGTTGGCCGACGTGAAGGTCACCGACGTGGGCGCGGCGGTGCCCTCGGTCAGGTCGTTGGATGTCAGGCCGACGTTGACGTTCGCCGTAGGCTGCGACGTCAGTCGAATCGTGAACGTCGCCTGCCCGCCGGCCTCGGTGGTGGGCCCGCTCGCGGCGGTCACAGCGAAGCCTGCGGTCTCGTCGTCGACGTTGGTGACCGCAACATCGGCCATGTCGACTCCGTTATAGCCCAAGTCCGCGGACGTCGCGGGGGCCGTGACGATGGCATAGACGATGTCTCCGTCGTCTGCGTCGTCGTTCACGCCGGTCACGGTCACCGTCTGTGGCGTGCTCCAGTTCGCCACGGTGAACGTGAGCGAGCCCGTCGAGATGGTGCCCTCGCTGGTGTCGCTCGACGTGAGTCCAATCGTCACGTTCGCGGATGGTGCGTTATTGAGGACGACGGTGAACGTGGCCTGCCCCCCGGGTTCCGTGGTCGGACCGCTGGCAGGGGTCACCGTGAACCCGGCGGTCTCGTCGTCGACATTCGTCACGGAGACGTCTGCGGGGTTCAGGCCGCTGTACTTCGCGTCGGTGGAGGTCGCGGGTGCCGTGACGATGGTGTATGCGACGTCTCCATCGGCGACGGCGTCATCTTGGCTCGTGATCGTTACAGTCTGAGTGATGCTCCAGTTGGCGGCGGTGAACGTGAGGGAAGCGGGAACGACGCCCCCTTCCGTGAGATCGCTCGAACTGAGCCCAATGGTCACGTTGGCCGTGGGCTGAGACGTCAGCCTCATCGTGAACGTGGTTTGTCCGCCGGTCTCGGTGGTAGATAGGCCGCTGGTCGGCGCGACGACGAAGCCTGCAGCGTCGCTGTCGTCGACATTTGTCACCGTCACGTCGGCCGCGTCCAAGCCCGAGAAGGCGGCGTCGGTCGATGTGGCGGCCGCCGTAACGATCGTGTAGACGACGTTGTCGTCATCGATCTCGTCGTTCACTCCGGTCACCGTCGCCGTCTGGGCGGTGCTCCAGTTCGCGGTCGTGAACGTCAGGGTCGCCGGCGCAACGGTTCCTTCCGTGGCGTCGCTCGAGCTCAACCCGATGGTGACGTTGGCCGTTGGCTGCGTGTTCAGCCGCACCGTGAACGTCGCCTGGCCGCCGGCCTCGGTCGTTTGGCCGGAGATCGCCGATACGGTCGCGCCTGCCACATCGTTGTCCGTTGTCGTGACCGCTACCACCACGTCATCGAGTGCGTCGAACGGGTCGTCGGACGAGGCATCATCCACGGAGACGATGACGTTCGTGATCTGTGCGCCGTCAGCGATGAGATCGTCGACACCCGTGACCGTCACGGTCTGTGGCGTGGACCAGTTGGCTGGCGTAAACGTCGCCGAAGCAGGCGCGACCGTGACTTCACCCGTGTCGCCACTCGTGACCGTGAGGGTCACACTGGACGCCGGTTGGCTCTCGAGGCGTACCGTGAACGTGTCCGTGGTACCGGTCTCGGCCACCGAAGTCGTGCCACCGGTCTGCGTCACGGTCATGCCGGTGAGGGACAGCGTCACGGTGACGACGGAGGGTCCATCGCGATCGTCCGGGCTCGTGAGCGTGACCGTGGCGGAGTAGTCGCCGACCGCCAGCCCGGTGATCGTGGGGGTGAGGGTGAGCCCCGTCGGCGCAGTGGTGCCCCCGAGCGCTGCGGTTAGCCAACCCGTCGGCTGCGCCGGCGCGTACTGCACGGAGGCGCCGACTCCGCCGAGCGTGCCGCCGCCGCCGTTCGTTACCGCAACGATCCGCGGAGCCGGCGGCGTTCCGCCCGCGCCCCCGAAGAACGCGACCGCGCTCTGCGACACCGCCAGGTTGGGCGCCGGGATGACGGTGACGGAGGCCTGGCCGCTCACACCCTTGAACATGGCTCGGACGGTTGCGGTGCCTCTCTGGAGGGCCCGGACCATCCCCGTCGAGTCGACGGCCAGGATGCCCGACGGTTCGACGCTCCATTCGACTGCGGCTGCATCGGGAAGCGCGTTGCCCCGATCATCCTCGACCTCAGCGGCGAAAGCGAGGCTATCGCCTTCGACCAAGCTCGAGTTGCTCGGCCTCACGGTCACGGAGGACACCACCACGCCCACCACCTCGCGGTTCGTACACGCCTGTACGATCAGCATGGCCGCGAGCACGATCGAGGTAACCGAGAAGGCGGTCCCGCGGGTGGGGCGGGTGGTACGCGGTACCGACATCAACGGAACCTCAGGGACATGAGCGCGAAGTTGACCCGTCCACCCCGTGCATAGACCGACGGCCCTGTAATGGTCAGGCCGCTCGACACAGTGGAGGTGAGCGCGTCGGCCACGTCCTCGCGGCGGCGCCGAGCGCGCACGAAGGCCTCGATCGCGCCGATCACCGTGACGGCGGCCGCGGCCCCGATCGCTGGGACCAAGTAGGGGCGTGAGGTGGTCTCGTCGACGACCTGGCCGGGCGGACAGGCGCCACCCGAGGTCACGACCGCGAGACAGCGGACCGTGATCTCCTTGAACAGGATCCCGGCGGCCACCGCACCCGCGGCTACACCCAGCACTACGGTTCCTCCGAAGCTCCTGCCCGAGTAGTACTGGCCCATCCCGGGGAAGAGCACGCCGAGGGTCAGCGCGCCACTGGGGCTCGGGGTGGGGAGCGTGACGAGTCCCTCGAGCATGCCGATCCGCTGGGTGACCGCGGCCACGACCGGGTCGATCTCGCTGGGCGTGAGCTCCAGGTAGCGCCGGTAGTCCGCCAGGCTCTCGGTGACCAGACCCATGCGCTCCTGCACGACCGCACGATTATAGATGGGTGGCGGCCAATCGGGGGCGGCTTCCATGGCACGGGTGAACCACGTCACGGCCTGCGGATACGCTTCCACGTCTGCGGTCATCACCCCCGAAACGAAGGACTCGCGGGCCAGCTCCGGGATCTGCGAACGCACGACCTCATACAGGGCGTCGATGCGCTCCTGAGCGTCTTCGATGCCGTCCGCTTCGGCTCCGAGGCCCAGGGAGCGGCAATACTCGTCCATTGCCTCGTTGGACCGTGACAGATCCTCGAGTACGCGCGCCCGCCGGTAGGCCAGCTCGGACGAGGCTGGGTCCAGCTCTACCGCACGGGTGAGGAGCTCCTCGGCGCGAAGCAGCTCCCCCAGGATCACCGCCTGGACGGCATCGGACGCGAGTTGCCCAGCCTGAGCACGCACGTCCGAGGACGGTGGTGCAAAGGCCACGGGAGGTGGGCAGACGAACGGGCCGAGTCCAGGATAGTCCCTCTGGAGCGTCAGCTCCTGAGCCGAGAGGGGGTACGACCCCCAAGCGGCCAACCAGAGAAACACCACCCGAACGAGCCCGCTGCGCCCAAGATGCTCGTTCCTGGGGGGCATGGATTCGACAGCGAGGACCCCGGCCGGGAATCTAGGAAATGCGCGCCCGGACCAGCGAAACCCTCTATTTCCAAGCTTCGAAGTGCATCCCTGCCGTGTCAAGCAAAGCCTGACGAGCCAGGGAACCAATGGCCCTGGGCCGCGTAAAGTGCTACGACCCGGCTTGGGGGGCCCGCCGCGTACCGCGTCCCGGGCGGGGCTCAGGACCCGGGCCGTTCTCCGACCCAAACCCTTCCTTTGCGCCCGAAATACCTCGTCCTCGGTGCGATCTTCCCGGTGATCATGGCCCTCGACCTGATCACCAAGAGGTGGGCGCTCGAGGCGCTCGCCTTCGAGCGGGGAGAGCTGATGAATGGGATGCTTCCCCTCACTCTCGCCTTCAACAAGGGTGCGGCATTCGGGATCCGGCTGGGTGAGGATTCGCGGTGGTTCTTCGTTCCGGTGACCCTCGTCGCCCTGGCGTTGCTGGCCACGTTGTTTCGGCAGGCGCACGAACGTGACTTTCTCCGCATCGTCTCCATCTCCCTCGTGGTGTCGGGGGCCGTCGGCAACCTGTACGACCGCGTTCGCTGGGATCGGGGCGTGGTCGATTTCATCGGACCGATCGACCTCGGCCTCTGGGACTTCCCGATCTTCAACGTCGCGGACATGGCGATCACCTGTGGAGCCGTGCTCCTGGCCGTGAGCTTCTGGTTCGAGGAGCAGGACGAGCGGAGTCGCGCCGCTGCCGCCGCGCCCGTTCCCGGTGGGGAGCCCTCCGCATAGCCATTCCTGCCAGGGCCGTCGAGCGCGAGAGCCTCAGGCGTTGGTACCTCGACGCGATGGGTCGCAGGACCGCGGAGCTGCGCGATCTACGGACGCGACTCCTCGCGGGGGACGCCGCGGCGTTCGACGCCTCCCGTCGGGTGGCCCAGGCGCTTCGAGGCTCCGGGGGCACCTTCGGTTTTCCGCAGCTGTCGGCCGTCGCGCAGCTCGTCGAGACCGCAACGGATTCGGCTACGCTCGGTCGGGTCGAAGGGCTCATCGAGTACCTCCATCGCCTGCGCGAGGGGGACGTGGTTTCGGCGGGCGTCCATGCCGAATGGCTTTCTCGGGCTGCCGGGCTATCCCCGTCGAAGCCCTTCGCCGACCTGAGCGACGCCTGGCGTTCCCTCTCCAGCCAGAGCGGGTTGGGTCCGCGCGGCCTCGCTGAGCGGGTGGGGGGGGCGTTGGGTCTGGCGGTTGCGGACGTCAGCAAGCCGTCTCGCTCGGCCCTCCGCCTAATCCCCGAAGCGCTCATGTGGGGTGCGCCGGTCCTCCCCCTCGCGGAGGACGGAGAGACGGTGACGGTGGCCAGCGCGGACCCCACGTCTCTGACCACCGAGCTCGAGCTCACCCGTCTCACCGGCCGGCGCCCCGTTCACCTCGTGGCGCCTCCAGACGAGATCACACGCGCCCTCGAGGCTCTGCTCGGCCACGCAGCGGCCGATGCCACCCCACCGCGACGAACGCCGCCCACGCTGGAGGGCGGAACTGCCGTCGGCGACGGCAAGGTACTCGTAGTCGACGACGATGCGGCGTCCAGGCTGCTCGCGCGCGCCGTCCTGGAAAAGAACGGCCATCGGGTGGTCGAGGCGTCGAACGGTCTGGAAGCCATCGAGCGCTTGAAGGGGGAGCCGGCCCTCGGGCTCGTCGTCGCCGATCTGAACATGCCTGAGCTGGATGGCCTCGAACTCATCTGGCAGATGCGGGATACGGCGGCCTGGTCCCACATCCCGGTCATCGTCCTCACCGGTGAAACGGACGAGCTCCTCGAGACGAAGCTGATCGAGGAAGGGGCCGACGACTATCTGTCGAAGCCGATCGATCCGCGGCTCTTCATCGCGCGGGTGGGGGCGACCATGCGGCGGGCGGGAGAGCAGTCCGCGGCTCGTTGATTTTCGGGGGGCTTTGACCGATGGTTCCCCGTCGTTCGCGCCCCCGGTCGTCCCATCCCGCGGGGCCTCACGCCCCAACCCCATGACGGTGGACCGACAACACGCTGCGGCCCCCTCTCCCACCTCGCCCATCGTTCGTTGGTTCGCGGGGTGGGGACGCGCGTACCGGATCACCCTGGAGCACGCCGGCGCCCTCGGCCTCCTGACCTGGCAGATCCTCGTCAGCGTCGTGCGCTTGCGCGTACGCTTCCGTGACGTGATGACGCAGTTGTACGTCATGGGGATCCAGAGTCTCCCGATCGTCTTGGTGACGGCATCGCTGGCGGGCATCGTCACAAGTCAGCAAGGGGGCTACCAGATCGTTTCCACCTCGCCGCGCTACCTGCTTGGTACCCTCGTGGTGCAAAGCGTGGTGCTCGAGCTCGGACCTCTACTGACGGCGATCGTACTCGTCGGGCGCATCGGGGCGCGCATCACGGCGGAGCTCGGGACGATGGTGGTCTCCGAGCAGATCGACGCCTTCAAGTCGCTCGGGCGGGATCCGGTGGCGGTGTTGGCCGCGCCGCGTGTGATCGCGGGGGTCATTGCTCTGCCGCTGCTCGTGGGCATCGCCGACATGGTCGGTATCTATGTCGGGATGGTCGCGGCGAACCTGGACGGTGGTCTCGGCCGTGAGGAGTTCCTCTACGGGGCCCGGCTCTTCTGGCATTCGTGGGATCTCTTCTACGGCTTCTCCAAGGCCGTGGTGTTCGGATTCGTGATCCCGCTCATCTCGGTGCACATGGGTCTGCGCACGGCGGGCGGGGCGGAGGGCGTGGGGCTCACGACGACCAACGCCGTGATGTTCATGATCCTCACGCTGCTGATCCTCGATGCGACGTTCCCGCCGCTAATGCTGCAATGAGCATGGCGCGCGCATGATCACCTATCGGGGGGTGCGTAAGTCGTTCGACAGGCCCGTCCTTCGTGGGGTGTCGCTGACCGTGGAGACCGGCGAGATGTTCGCGCTCTTCGGACCCTCGGGGACCGGTAAGAGCGTGTTGCTCAAGACGACCATCGGGCTGGTCGTCCCCGATCTAGGCGATGTGGAGATCGATGGGGTGTCGGTCTATCACGGGGGCAAGGGCGCCTTGGATGCGGTCCGAAAGAAGGCGGGGTACGTCTTCCAATACGCGGCCCTCTTCGACTCGCTCAACGTGTTCGACAACGTCGCCATGGGCCTTCCCGAGGCCGAGATGGCGAAGCTCTCCAAGGGTGATGTGGCACGTAGAGTGTGGGACGTGCTGGAGAACGTGAACCTCGAGCCGCATGAGGTCCTCTCCAAGATCCCGTCCGAGCTCTCCGGTGGTATGAAGAAACGCGTGGGCATCGCCCGCGCGATCGTGGGGCGCCCCGAGATCCTGCTTTGGGACGAGCCCACGACCGGCCTCGACCCCATCAATACCGCGGCCATCGAGCGCCTCATTCACCGCCTGTCCGCGGAGCTCGAGGTGACCTCGCTGCTCGTGACCCACGACGTGGAGGGCGGGCTCCAGATGTGTGACCGGGTGGGAATGTTGGAAGGGGGAACTCTGCGATTCGTCGGCACCCCCGCCGAGTTCAGGAATTGCGCCGATCCAGTAGTGCGTGCTTTCGTGGACCGTCAGGCGGCCGAGGCCGCCCTCGACACGGTGGAGACTCGATGACAGATACGACCAACGAGCGGCGCCTCTCGGACGAAGAACTCCTCTCCGCGGTACCGCGAGGAACCGGCGGCCGTGAAGCCAGGGTCGGGCTCTTCGTGCTCCTGGGCCTCGTGTCCTTCATCGTTGTCATCTTCTGGATGACGGATCCGGCTACGCTGCGTGGACGCTACATGGTCGTGACGACCGTCGACAACGCGGGGGGTGTGCGTGCGGGCGACCCCGTTCAGATGCAGGGCATCAACATCGGCCGCGTGAACGGCTTCGAGATGATCCCCAACGGACCCATCTATATCACGCTCGAAATCGAGGGTGAGTGGCAGATCCCCCAGGGCTCCCGCACCGAGATGGGCGAGTCGGGTCTCTTCGGCGGTCGCACGCTCATGGTCATCCGCAGCGCGTCGGCGGATTACGTCTCCGAGTGGGATACGTTGCCGGGCGAGGGAGCTGCGGCCGGGCTACTCGGCTCCGTGGGGGAGCTGTCCGCGCAGGCGGGTTCCGTGCTTTCGTCGATCGATTCGCTTCTGAATGCGGAGACGGTCGGCTCGGTGCAGCAGACTATTCGCGATCTCGATGACCTGATTCTCGGCCTGTCGCGGGTTACCGAGGACCAGCGCGCGACACTGTCTCGCCTGACCGAGAGCCTCGCGCGCTCTGCCGAAGGGATCGAGACCGCCGCAGCGGCCGGGCCCGACGTGGCGAGCGCGATCGCGCGCGCAGACTCAGCGATGGCGATGCTCGCCTCAGCGAGCGAGAACATCGATGCCGTCTCCTCGTCGCTTCGAACCGTGCTCGGGCGCATCGAAGCCGGAGAGGGCACGCTCGGCCGGCTCTCCACGGACGACGCGCTCTACACGAACTTGAGCGCCGCCGCCGCCAGCCTCGACTCGCTCCTGCAGGACCTCCAGGCGAACCCGAACCGCTACATCAACATCTCGATCTTCTGATCGAGGGATAGGGGAAATGCGGCCCGACGCACGCGCCCATTCTCCGGGCGCTAGCTGTCGGAGCCACCACCGCATGGTTCGGTGAGCACCTAAGCAGCTCCTCCCGATGCGCCCTCCGAATGGGCATGTACATCAGGCCCGCACAGGAAGCGCACGAACCCCGCGACCCGGCGTCCGGCGGGCAGTTCGCCCGCCGCAGCAACCTCACGGGCGCCCCCCACCCGCGCGCTTACCAGCCGGGCGCCAACTGGAAGCCCCAGTGCCAGCCCTTGTCGGGGCGCTGCCACGGGTAGGCGTAGTAGGCCTCGAGAATCAGGATGCCGAGGACGTTGAAGCGGGCCGAGGCTCCGGAGGATACGACGGGCACGCGCGCGGAACCGGAACGGCTCCACTCGAGCGAGGGGGACTGGGGATCCCAGGCCACACCTGCGTCGGTGAAGAGCACCAGTTCGGTGGGAATGAAGGGGAAGTTGATGATCCCGTATTGCTCGACGCCGAGCAGGGGAATTCTGGCTTCGAGCGAGCTCACGGCAATCCTGTTCCCGATCAGGCGATCCACGGTCGGGCAGTTGCTGGTCGCCGTGGCCCCCGTGCACTCACCGATGTCGAAGCTCTCCCATGCGTAGCCGCGCACGAGCGACTCGTATCCGAGGAAGAGCGGGGTGAGGGGTCCGCCCCCGAGGAAGTTGTTCGCCGACGACTGCCCGCCGCTGACGCCGTAGCGCCCGAAGTGCAGCGCGCGCAGACCGAACGTGAGGTTGAGCGACGGTGCGAAATACCGCCGATAGTCCGCGACGACCGTGGTGAAGTCGACGGTGCCGAGCGTCTGCTCCACCTCGAAGCGATAACGACTGCCGCGGATGGGTGACACGAACCCGAAGGACGAGTTGTCTCCGATGAGGCCCACGGACGCGGAGAACATATTGAGCGGGTCGGGCGAATCGCGGCTCTCGCGGCGCTGATCATAGACGAAGCCGGCCGAGTTCAAGAAGATGCGGTCGACTTCGATGTCGTAGCTGTAGCGAGTGGCACCGAGGTTGAAATCGAGTCGCTGCGTCTGCGAGAAGGGGTAGGAGACCTGCCCGACCGCCGTCGTCACAAACTGACGGTAGTACGTCCACTCCAGGACTCCTGCGCAGAACGGATCGGCAGTGCATTCGGGGTCGTTGAGCGCGTACCCTGCGTATGGAATCAGATAGGGGATGCGCCCGCCGCCGACGCCCCAGTTCCAGCGGTCGTCGAGGTCGCTGTAGAAAACCGTCCCGCCGATGTCCTTGAAGGTGCCTTGTGCCTGGATGGCGACCGCGAGGGCCTTGTCTCCGAGCATGTCGCTGAAGAAGGCCGAGGTTCCGCCGCCGATGTAATTGCCGAAGTTGTCGGTTCCCACTCCGATCGTGGGTTGTCCCAGATAGTCGAGCGAGAGTCCGGATGCGTACCCCTCGGCCTCGGCTGGCTCGAACACGCCCGACGGCAGCAGGCCGGTGTTCGCGTCGGCGAGGTACGTCGCGACCCGGCTGAAGCGATCCGGATCGGCCGGCGGGAGCCGGCGGCCCGGCTGCAGTTCCGCTTGAGCCACCACCGTCACGGCCGGCGCGGGGGCATCGACCTCGACCGTGTAGACGTGGAACTCGAGGGAGTCGAAGACCGTGTATGCTGCGAGGCCGGAAGAGGACACGGACAGCGCCGGCGCGAGGTAGGTGTGTCCCGTGACGCCGGTTGCGAGGTTGGTAATCCGGCGGATCGCCCCCGTCGCAAGCGTCAACTCATACACGTCGCTGAAGCCGTCCTGGTCGGAGATGAAGTAGAGGCGCGTGCCGTCCGCCGAGTACTGCGGGTTCACGTGCTTCACGTTACCGAACACGGGGAGGCCGCTGACCTCGCGCGTCGCCACGTCGATCGTCGCGAGCTGGAAAGCGCTGTACGTGAGGTTCTCGAAGCTGGTCTCGGGGCCGCGGTCAGAAGTGAAGGCCAGGGTGCGTCCGTCCGGAGACCAGGCCGGCTGGAGGTCGGCGAACTTGTCGTCGGTGAGCCGGATCGTGGTGGCTGCCTCGATGTCGTACAGGAACAGGTCGCTGATGCCGCCCACCGACCCAGAAAACGCGATGTAGCGGCCGTCGGGGGACCAGGCGGGGTTGGCGAGGGCGCCGATGCCTTCGTTCTCGAAGCCGATGCGGGCCGTGACCTCGCCGTTGCCGCTGTCGACGATCACCAGCTGGTTGTCCCCCTCCGCGATGACGATGTAGGCGAAGGAGCGTGAGTCAGGGGACCAGGTCCCGGAGGAGTCGATGTAGCGCAGGGCCTGGATATGGGGATCGGAATTGGCGCTGGAGAGCTTGCGGATGATCTCCCCGGTCACGGCATCGGCCATGTACAGGTCGATCGAGAAGAGATCCTTCTCGGACAGGTACGCGACATATCGGCCGTCGGGGCTCAATGAGGGGGAGGTGTTCGTCCGTCCGGACCCCGTGCTGGGCGCGAGGAGCAGGGTCCCCTGCTCGGAGGGCGCCATGCGTCCTTCCATGAGCGGCAGGTACTCGCGCGCGACCGCTTCTCTCCATCGTACGGACAGCGTGTCCGTGCCCATGCCGATCACCTGGCTGATTGCGCCTTCGAAGCCCACGCGGAGGGAGCGACGGAAGACCTCGATCACGGCGTCGTCTCCGTATTGGCCGCCGATGTAGGCCCACAGGGCCTGGCCGAACCGATAGGGGAAGAACCGCGACTCCCGCGTCATCTGCTCGATCGTCGGCAGGTCGTCGCGACGGATCGCATCGCGAATCCACATGGCGGTGTGAGGGTCGTCACGCCCGACCGAGAGGTACTCGGCCATTCCTTCGATCAACCACAGGGGCAGGGTGGAGAGTCCCTGGAAGCCACCGGGTCGGGCCTGGGCGATGTTGTACTGGAACGCGTGCACGATCTCGTGACCGAGCACGTGGTCCGTGTCCCAATACGACCCGGTCAGCGGCATGATCACCCGGTTCTTCATGGACTCGGTCACGCCTCCGGTCCCCTCACCGATGAATCCCGAAAGGGTATTCGTCTGCTGGAAGTCCGGGTGGTCCGCATAGAGGATGACGGGCTTAGTGGCCTCGAACTCGTGCTGGAACGTGCGCGCGAAGCGTTCGTACCAGCGTTCGCCCATGCGGGCGACGTCCGCCACCGCTTCCGTCTCGGACTCGTAGAAGTGCCAATCGAAGTGATCGGATTCCATGACCTGGAATTCGAAGTCGTCGAACTGGACCTTGTTGCGTCCGAACTGGGCCGCGACGGATGAGGGCAGGGCGGTCAGCGCGGCCCCGCACAGGAGGGCTGCCGTCGAGAGTCGGATCATCCGCAGCTGGGAGCGCATCGTCGTAACCATCTCGCTTGAATGGCCGGTGGGCGTCACACCTCGGCAGACTAGGACGATCCAGCCCTGAGGTTTGACACATCAGTCGTTACCCGCGCCTCCCGCCACTGGTCCGGCTCGGGTCCGGGGCGAACGTGGCGTCCGCGCGCGTTGACCGCCATGGCCGGGCCCCTCGACATTCACGCCATGCGCTTCCCCGACCTCACCCTGACCCTGCTGTTGGCCTTGCTGGCTGCCTGCGCCCCGGAGGCTCCCTCGCCGCATCTCGCGGCCCGGGAGATCGGGTCCCCGGCGGGGCCGGACAGCGGGGAGCCCTTCCTTTCGTCCTCTGGGGAAGTCGTCTACATGAGTTGGTTGGAACGGGCGGAGCCGGGGGGCCACGACCTCCTCTTCGCGCGCTATGACGAGGGCGCCTGGGGTCCACCGCAGCTCATTACCCGGAGCGAGCGCTTCTTCGTGAACTGGGCGGACTTTCCGTCCCTGGCATCGGGGCCCGATGGCGCCCTCTGGGCGCACTGGCTCGAGCGCGGTGAGACGGGTGGCTACGACTACGGCGTGCGGATCGCGCGCTCGACGGACGGAGGCACTAGCTGGTCTGCGCCCTGGACCCCTCACGAAGATGGAACCGCCACCGAGCACGGGTTCGTCTCGAGCGTACCCGTCGAAGGTGGCCTGGGCTTCGTCTGGCTCGATGGACGCGGATTCGCGGCCGGCGCCGACGGCACCCCTCCGGCCGAACAGATGGCGCTTCATTTTCGGATCATGGGCGCCGGAGGCCCGCAGAGCGGCGAGATCCAGATGGATGCGCGCGTGTGCGATTGCTGCCAGACCGACGCGGCGGCCACGGTGAACGGACCCGTGGTGGTGTACCGTGACCGGAGCCCCGAGGAGATCCGCGACATCTACCTGACCCGCTGGGTCGATGGCGCCTGGAGCGAAGGGGCCCCCGTTCATGCGGATGGATGGGAGACCGGAGCGTGCCCCGTGAACGGGCCGTCGGTGGTAGCTCGGGGGGACGACGTATCGGTGGCTTGGTTCACGGCGGCCGGGGGCGTGCCCCGCGTGAACGTGGCTTTCTCGACCGACGCCGGCGCGCGTTTCGGCCAGCCAACGATCGTAGACGCCGGGAACCCGGCGGGTCGGGTCGACCTGATCATGCTCGAGGACGGGTCGGTACTCTTGAGTTGGCTAGAGCGGACGGGAGGCGATTGGGCGGAGGTTCTCGTCCGGCACGTGGCCCCGGATGGTCGCGCCGGTGACCCCCTCAGCGTGAGTCGCGCCTCGTCCGAGCGCGCGAGCGGCTTTCCACGGCTGATTGCCGTGCCCGGCGGAGGGGCGCTGGTGGCGTGGACGGACGTGGCAGAAGCAGCGCCGCGTGTGCGGGTCGCGGTGGTCGACGTGGCGTCGCCATGAGGTGGGCCGCCCCGCTGGCGATCGTTGCTCTGGCCGCATGCATCGGCGGCGAGCTTCGCGGACCACGCATCGGGACACCGGCCTTCGAGTACGTGACCTCGACGCTCGACGGCGACTCCGTGTCGCTGGCCTCGCTTCAGGGCCGGCCGGTGCTGCTGAACCTGTGGGCAACGTGGTGCGTACCGTGCCGAACCGAGACGCCCTACCTCCAGTCGATCTTTGAGGAATACGGGCCGCGCGGGCTCCATGTCGTCGGCGTCTCCCAGGACGTGGGTAACGCAGAGGCGGACATCCGCACGTTCGTGGAACAATTCGGTGTGACGTACACCGTGCTGCACGACCCCCAGATGCGCGGTCTCGACCTGTATCAGGTCAACGGGCTTCCCGGGACCTTCCTGATCGACCGCGAGGGGATCATCAGGTGGATGCAGTTCGGTCCGATTCGCGAGGGTGACCCCGCGCTTCTCGAGGCGATCGAAGACGCTCTGTCGTGATGTCGCTCACTCCCACCCGCCTCGACGGGCTCCTCGAGGGCATCCGATCGGTGCGAGCCCTCGTCGTGGGCGACCTCATGCTCGACCGGTACATCTCGGGGAGCGTCGATCGGGTTTCCCCCGAAGCGCCCGTGCCGGTGGTTCGTGTCGAGTCGGAGCGGTCGGGGGTGGGCGGCGCAGGCAACGTAGCCGCCAACGTGCTCTCCCTGGGCGGTGCTTGTGCCGTGGTTGGATGCGTGGGGGGCGACCTAGAAGGACGTGCCTTGCTCGAGGTGCTGACCGAACGCGGCGTCGACAGCGACGGGGTCTTCGTTCGCGACGATCGGCCGACCACGGTGAAGACACGCATACTCGCACAACATCAGCAGGTGGTCCGCTTCGACAGGGAAGTGGACTCGCCTGCCGAGCCCCGCCTTGCGGCCGAATTGGCGGAACGCGTGCGCGCGTTGGCCCGAGAGTGTGACGTCCTCATCGTGCAGGACTACGACAAGGGGGTGCTCACGCCGGATGTGATCGTTGCGGTGAGCGATGCAGCGCGCGGACACGGTATCCCCTGGGTGGTAGACCCAAAGCGGAGAAGCTTCTTCGCGTACGGGGGCGCGACGGCCTTCAAGCCCAACGCACGCGAGCTCGGCGAGGCGCTCGGCGAGCCCGTGCGGCCGGAAGACGAGCGCTGGATGGAGACCACGCGGATGCGCCTTGGATGCGACAACCTTCTGCTGACACTCGGCGACCGGGGCATGGCGCTCCAGTCCGCGGGTGCGTCGCTCGTTCGTCTGCCGGCAGTGGCACGAGAGGTTTACGATGTCTCGGGGGCCGGAGATACCGTTACTGCGGCGATCGCGCTCGCCTTGGCGGCCGGCGCCACCATGCCGGAGGCGGCCGAGCTCGCCAACCACGCGGCCGCCGTCGAAGTGGGGAAGTCGGGCGTTCAAACGGTGTCCCCTGACGAGATCCGGACCCAGCTCAGGGCGTACGGAAGCCGATGAGGAACCAACACGTGCCAGGAACTGAACAATGACGCAACCCGACTTGGGACTGCGGCCCATTCATACCGATCTGGCCCCCGCCGCGATCGGACCGTATTCGCAAGCGATCGTCGTGGACGAGTGGGTCTTCTGCTCGGGGCAGATTGCGCTTTCGCCCGAGACGGGAGAACTCGTCGCCGGCGGAATCACGGAGCAGAGTGAGCGCGTCTTGAGGAACCTGACCGAGGTGTTGCGCGCTTCGGGTTCCGGGCTCGACCACGTCCTGAAGACGACTGTGTTCTTGGCGGACATGGGGGACTTCGCAGCCATGAACGAGGTCTACGCCCGTCATTTCGGCACTCACCGGCCCGCCCGCTCGACCGTGCAGGCCGCAGGCCTGCCCCGACGCTGTCTGGTGGAGATCGAATGCGTGGCCCGCAGGGCTCGATAGCCCTTTCCTGGCGCGGATTTAGGCCGTCCGCCGTGACCCCTTTGTTACCGCCGTTGCTCCGGACAAGGCCCCCGTCTACCTTTCGGCCGTAAACAGCTGGGGGGGGAGGGCAAGGAGGAAGTGGGCGGCCGCGGCGATTTCCGCCGGGCCCCGGCGTTGCTGTTTTCAGCTCGGCGTCATCGAGCCTTTACGCTGCACCCTGACTGGGCCCGCCAACGACCCGGTTTCTATAGAGCAGTTCAGGGTGGTTCCTCCAAAGTCCAACCCCTGCTGGGAGGTTGATGTGAGACCCCTTCTCCGTCAGCTGTCCGTGTACGCGATCGCGCTCGCGATCGTGGCATCCCCGGCCTCCGCCCAAGAGCCGACAACGCTCACCGGCAGCGTGCTGACGCCTGCCGGCGTTCCGGTGGAAGCCGCAACCGTATTCATCGAATCCCTGAACCTGGGCGTGCTCTCCAACGCACAGGGTCGCTTCATCCTGATCGTGCCGGCCTCGCGCCGAGTCGGTGACGCACGAGTCGATGTGCGAGCCAGCCAGATCGGTCGCACCTCCCAGGTGCAGACGATCACGCTCCAGCCGGGCACGCAGGTGGTCGACTTCGTGCTTGCGGACGATCCGCTGCTGCTCGAGGCCATCGTGGTCACCGGCGTCGGTCTCGACATCGAGCGCCAGAAGCTCGGCGTGACCATCAACTCGGTCAGCTCGAACGAGGTGGCGCTGTCGAACGAGGTGAACCTCGTCGCGGCGCTCGCGGGCAAGGCGCCCAACGTCGAGGTGACCTCCTCGAGCGGTGACCCCGGCGCGAGTTCGTACATCCGCATCCGCGGCGCGAACTCCATGCTGGGGGACAACCAGCCCCTGTTCGTGGTCGACGGCGTCCCGATCGACAACAGTTCGTCGCAGATCGAGAACCGCCAGTTCCTCGGGAACACCGCCGGGACGGCAAACACGAACCGCGGCATGGACCTCAACCCGAATGACATCGAGAGCATCGAGATCCTGAAGGGCGCGGCGGCCGCCGCGATCTACGGGTCGAGGGCCTCGAACGGCGTGGTGCTCGTCACCACGAAGCGTGGTCGCCCGGGTACGAACTCGGTCCAGTACCGGAGCTCCTTCTCGTGGAACGAGGTCAACAAGCTCGTTCCGCTGCAGACGAGCTTCCGGCAGGGCATGGCGGGCAACACGGATCTAGGTACGCTCTTCGGCGATCCGACTTACGACGACGCGAGCACCGACTTCTGCATCGACGTGTACGGCGTGCCGACCGACCGCTGCCCAGCGAGCTGGGGAGTTCCGATCGGCAGCGCGCCCGTGTACGACCACGCCGACGAGGTCTATCGCACTGGCCTCGTGAGTGACCAGTTCCTCACGTGGTCGGGTGGCAACGAGTCGACGGACTACTATCTGTCGATCGGTCGCCTGGATCAGCAGGGCACGATCGTCGGTCCGCAGGACTACGACCGCACGACGGTGCGCCTGAAGGCGGGGCACAGCTTCCGCGACGACCTGCGCATCTCCGGCAACTTCGCGTACACCGACGGTCAGGGTGACTTCGTCCAGCACGGCTCGAACACCTCAGGCATCCAGCTCGGTGCCCTGCGGACGCCGCCCAACTTCAACAACCAGCCGTACATCTGCCCTGCGAGCGGCACGACCGACACGGGTGCGTGCACGCCCGGGCAGCATCGGACGTATCGCCGGCCGAACCCGACCGGCATCACCCAGACGCGCGGCTACGACAACCCGTTCTGGGTTGCCAACGAGAACCGGAACACGGCCAACGTGTCTCGCACGTTCGGTAACGTGGCCGCGCAATACACGCCATTCGGATGGCTCGAGGTGAACTACACGCTCGGCGTCGATTACTCGGCCGACGAGCGCATGACGCTGTTCCCGAAGACGTCCGCCGGTTACCCGACGGGCGCCCTCATCCGCGCCGACCTCATGAACCTCCAGATCGACCACAACCTGGTCGCTACGGTGCGGCGCGCGATCAACGAGAACGTGGAAGGCTCGCTCTCGATCGGTCAGAACCTGAACCACCAGGAGTTCCGTCGTTATCAAGTCGACGCGACGACGCTGATTGCCGGCACGGGCCAGCTCGACTTTACGGTGGACCAGACCCCCGATGAGTTCACCTCGACGGTGCGCACGGACGGGTACTTCGCGCAGGGCACACTCGACCTGTACGAGCAGCTCTACTTCACGGCCGCCATCCGCATGGACGGCTCGAACACCTTCGGGGGTGGGGACAAGCGTTTCGCCTATCCAAAGGTCAGCGCAGCGTGGGACGTCTCGCGCTACGTGGAGAGCACGCCCCTCACGTTCGCCAAGGCGCGCTTCGCCTTCGGTATCGCGGGCAAGCAGCCGCCGGTCTTCAGCAACGTCAACGCCTACGAGACGCGCAACATCTCCGATGGCTGGCTTACGACGGGACTCAACACGATCTACGGCGGTGCGGACGGCGTGGTGAGCGAGCGCACGCTCGGCAACAACGACATCAAGCCGGAGCGCACGCGCGAGTGGGAGGCCGGGGTCGACTTGGCCTTCCTCGAGAACCGCCTCAGCTTCGGCATCACCTACTACAACACGCGCACCAGCGATGCCATTCTGGGCATCGACGTGCCGACCAGCACGGGATTCTTCGGCAAGTTCGACAACGCCGCGGAGTTCCGGAACTCGGGCTGGGAGCTGTCGTCGACGGCCAACCTGGTCGAGACCGACATGGTCGGCTGGGACATCAGCGCGCAGTGGGCCAGGAACCAGAGCTGCACCCGCGACCTGGCCGGCTCTCAGGAGTTCAGCCTCACGGGCTTCACGGGGAGCACGAACTCCGTGGTCGCGCCGACCCTGTCCGAGGACGATTGGACGTCTTGCTCGTGGCAGGATGACTTCGATGGGGATGGCGACCAGGAGACCGTGTACGGGTATCCGATCGGCGTTCACTACATGAACGACTTCATCCGCTACGGACGTGGCAGTGTCGTGACGAATGAAGTTTACTCGGGCGCTGCCGGCGATCAGACTCCGGTCGACATCGACGCCGCCTCGACCAATTGGAGCCGGGGCGACGTGTTCCTCGGCAACGACGGTTATCCCCAGTCCGACACGCAGAGCCGCGTGGTCGGCGATGCCAACCCGAACTGGACGGCGAGCTTCCGCAACAACGTCCGGATCGGTGACAACCTGCGCATCTCCGCGCTCGTCGACGTGCGGGACGGCGGCGACGTGTGGAACGGTACCAAGGGCGCTCTCTACTTCTTCGGGACGCACAAGGACACCGAGCCGTACCACGGGGAAGGCCAGGCCGAGACGTTCGGCCAGGGCTTCATGGATCAATACTCTTATGCGGGTCCGGGCGCGGGCCTCTCGGTGCCGATCAACTGGACCACGTGGTTCTGGAACGGAATCGGCTCGACGTTCACGGGCCCGGCCGGACAGGTGATCGAGGACGGCGGCTACATCAAGCTCCGCGACGTCTCGGTTTCGTACACGCTGCGGAATCAGGACTGGCTGAGCCGGGTCGGATTCTCGACCCTCGACGTGCAGGTCATCGGGCGCAACCTGAAGACCTGGACGGACTACACCGGCATCGACCCCGAGTCGAACCTCGACGGCGCCACGCTCGGTCGCGGGATCGACTACTTCAATAATCCCCAGACGCGCTCTTGGGGTGTCAACTTCACCCTGACGCGCTGAGGACACTCCAATGACCATCAAGAACAAGACTCGCCGTGTCGCTGGGGTGACTCTCGCTGCGGTGGCGCTCGGAGGCTGCGACTTCATCAGTCCGCTGGAGTCCAACCCCAACGCCGTCGCGACCGCGAACGTCGATCAGCTCTTCACGTCTGCGCAGGTGATTTCTTACTTCCTCGGCACCGGTGGCCTGTCGCGCATCGCCGCGATCTGGACGCAGCAGATGGCCGGTACGGATCGTCAGTTCGCGACGTTCGATACCTACACCATCACGGACGC
The DNA here is from genome assembly GCA_040081395.1 of Longimicrobiales bacterium. Lineage (GTDB taxonomy): Bacteria > Gemmatimonadota > Gemmatimonadetes > Longimicrobiales > Gaopeijiaceae > UBA2982. Next base: position 7,658 of record JBEBGN010000030.1, on the reverse strand, counting down.
CGACTTCGAGGACGAGTTCAACGCACTCTATACGCAGGGCGGTCTCATCGACCTGCGTTCGGCGATCGCGCAGGCGGAGGCCGCAGGTCGGCTTCCGTATGCGGGCATCCTCAAGATCCACGAGGCGTACATCGTGGGCATCATCTCCAGCTTCTACGGGGACATTCCGTACCGTGAGGCCGTGGGCGGTGTCGCCACGCCGGCGCTTGACGACCAGGCGCAGGTGTACGCCGACCTCCAAGCTCTACTGGATGAGGCCATCACGGACCTCGCGGGCGCCGGTGCGGGCCCGGGTGCGCTAGACATGAACTTTGCGGGTAACGCTGCTCGATGGACGGCGGTGGCCTATACGCTCAAGGCGCGCTATCACATGCACTGGGCTGAGGTGAACGGCGCCGCGTCGTATACGGCGGCACGTACTGCGGCAACGAACGGGATCACCGCCGCGGCGGGGACCTGGAGGGCCAGGTTCGGTACCGCTCAGACAGAGTCGAACCTCTGGACGCAGTTCCTCTCGGACCGCTCCGGGTACGTTTCTTCGGGTGATTTCATGATCCCGTTGATGAACGCCAACGCGGATCCGCGGCGTCCGTACTACTTCGAGCAGGTCTCGGGTGCGTACACCTCGCGCGTGTCGCTGCTGGCGGATCCAGGGTACGGTGCGGCGGACTTCGATCTGCCGCTCGTAACCTGCGCCGAGAACTACTTCATCATCGCCGAAGCCGAGACCCAGGTGGGTACCGACGCAGCGGCCAGGACAGCGGCGAACAACGCGCTGGACTGTGAAGAAGCCTCGTACACGCCGGCGTTGGACCTCTCCGCTGAGCAGACCATCATCAACGGTCTGAGCGGCGCGGCACTGCGCGACAAGATCATGGAGCAGAAGTACATCGCGATGTTCCTGAACACCGAGGTGTACAACGACTACAAGCGGACCTGCCTGCCCGCGGCGATTGTCGAGAGGTCAGGTGGTATGCCGGGTCGTTTGTTCTACGCCTCGCAGGAGCGCGCGACGAACCCGAACGTGCCGAACACAGGTACGGACCCGAACGACAAGTACAACGACAACGATCCGACGCCCTGCCCTTGAGCTAGGGTCTCACCAGACTGTGGGAGAGCCGGTCACCCCCTCCGGGGGGTGACCGGCTTCGTTTCGTGGGGTATGCTGTCCCGAACGCTTCAACGGGTCGGCGGGTATAGGAAACCATGAATAGAAAGAACTGGATTCTGGGGTCGGCGATCCTCCTCAGCCTGGGCGGCTGTTACCACTTCGTGCCTGCGACGCCCGCGGCGATTCCCCAGGGCACTCCCGTGCGTGCCCGCCTCAGCACGATGTCGAACTTCGAGCTCTCCCAGATCACCGTGAACAACATCGACCTCGTGGACGGTGAGATGATCCGCTCGGACGCGGAGTCGCTATTTCTCTCCGCCACTTGGCTTCAGGCGGTGACCGGGAACGGGTACGCGGGGAACGGTTGGACCGTGGAAATTCCCGACGCCAACGTGGCAGGGTTCGAGGAGAAGCGTTTCTCCTTCTGGCGGAGCGGTGTGGTGGTGGCCGGTGTGATGGCGGCTACCTGGTTCGGTTTCGACGCCCTGGGCCTGACGCCCACGAGTGGCGGGGGTGGCGGCGGGACCGGAAACACCCAGTAGCACTGGCTCGACCGGCCGCGACGACTTGCTGCCGCTGATCATCACCAAGCTCGTCGGCTGGGCGGTCGCGGTCTTCTACGACCTCGAGCGCTCGGGCCCGACCCTGCCGACGGGGCCCGTACTCGTCACGGCGAACCATCCGAACGCGCTGGTCGACCCTCTGGTGGTCTTCCACACCGCGGGTCGCCCCAGCCGACCGCTCGCCAAAGCACCGCTCTTCGAGCAGGCGCTCGTGGGCACCGTGCTCCGCGGGCTAGGCGGCCTCCCCGTGTACCGGCGGCAGGACGAACCCCAGCTGATGCACCTGAATGACCGCACCTTCGACGCCGCTATCGAAGCGCTGCACGCGGGTGGCGCGGTCCAGATCTATCCCGAGGGTCAGAGCCACTCGGAGCCGGCGTTGGCGCCCTTGCGCACCGGTGCCGCCCGCATCGCGCTCCTTGCCGAGGCGCGCCGTGGATGGGAGCTCGGTCTCCGCATCCAACCCGTAGGCCTCACGTATAGTCGAAAGCACGCCTTCCGCGGACGTGCCATCGCCGCCTTCGGGGAACCCTTCGAGATCACCTCCCTGCGCGCAGAGTACGAGCGAAACGAGCGGGAGGCCGTGCGCCAGCTCACGGCGATGATCCAGGAGCGACTCGAGCGCCTCACACTGAACTTCGAGCACGCCGAGGATGCCGAGCTCGTGGATGTCGCCGAGCGGCTCTACGCGCGCCACAAGAAGCTGACAGGATGGCGCGAGCGGGAGCCCATGGCCGAGCGGCTACCACGCTTGCGTCGCTTTGCCAGAGGCCTGGCCTGGCTCCGGGAGACGGACCCAGATCGCCTAGACGGGCTGCGAGCCGAGGTGCGGCGCTATCTACAGCTCCTGACGCTGTTCGGCGCCCATGAGGGAGACGTGCCCCGTCGCTACCCGCTCGCGACGGTGCTCGCGTACGCCGGGCGCCAGTTGTTCATGCTCGTACTCGTCCTCCCGGTCGCGCTCGCCGGTATGGCCGTCTGGCTCCCACCGTTCCTGTTCACCCGCTATGCCGCGCCGCGCTTCCGCCCGAAGCTGGACCAGGTCGCGACCTACAAGCTCGGGGCGGCACTGCTGTCCTTTCCCCTCTGGCTCGCGACGCTCGTGACGGGCGCGTGGCTTCTCGCGGGTGCTCGGATGGCGCTCGTGGCGCTCGTGGTCCTTCCGGTTGCCGGCCTCGCCGCTATCGCGTGGCGCGATCGTCAGGTCGAGGTGCGCGAGGACGTCCACGTTTTCTTGCGCGCGCGGCGACTCGCGCGGGGGCGGGACCGCATCGCGGAGCAGCGGGCGCACCTCGTCGCGGAGTTCGACAAGCTCACGGAAGAGTGGCGCGGTACCTCGGTTTGAATGCTCTTGGCGCGAAGGGTCGCGGCGATTTAAGCTCCCGCCGCACGCCGAGACGTCGGTTCGAAGGGGGTGGAGGGGGACTGGTGTCCCCGGCGGTCTTCAAAACCGTGCAGCCCGGCTAAAACCCGGGCGGGTGGGTTCGATTCCCACACGCTCCCGCCACCCCGTCGCCCGCTATCGCGGGAGCGGCACTCGTACCGAGACCTCCATGCCGCCGTCAGGGCCCGGCGCGGCCTGCACGTCGATCGGGTCGGGGAAGCGGGCCAGGTGAGCCGACACGAACGCATCGGCTCCCGTCAGGAAGATCAGGAAGATGCCGAACGCGACCAGGTCCTCCTGCTGGTTCTCCCGCGAGGCCACGAGTGCTTCGAATCCCTGGAGGACTTCGTCCTGCTCGAGCTCCGTGGCGATCGCCACCGGATCTGTGATGCCGCTCGCGGAGAGGCCTGCGCGGAGGAACATCTCCCTCGTCGCGGCTCGCTCGCGGGCGTCCCCGAGACGCGTGCGCGTCCGGAGCAGCGTGTAAGCAGTGAGGGACTCGAGGCCGAAGTAGAAGGCGCCGCGGGTGTAGGAGCCGATGGTCGCGTGGCCCCACCCGGGTAGTATCATCGCGCGTATGAATGCGCCGCGCGGCGAAATCGGCAGGGGGGGGAGGACCGCAGGTACCTCCTGGGGCGTCGGTGCTATCTGAGCGGACCCGGCGATGGGAGAAGCCACACCCGCGAATGCGACGAGTGCGAGAACCCACCGTTGCGTGCGGCGCGCGCGTGTGATCATGCGGCTCCGGTCCATTCTGCGAGGACCGGGTTCTGTCCGGGCATCAACGTGAGAAAACTCCGATGCTTCACCCAATCCCCCGTGTTGGCGTACCAGCGTCCGGGTGCCACCTCGCGGAGCAGAGGCACGTGCGTGTGACCCAGCACGATGAGGTCGAGTTCCGGGTCGGACGCCAGCCGCTGCTCCGCCCAAGCCGCGAGGGCCGCCGAGCGGGCCATGTGGCCTTCCGTGTACACGTCCCATTGATGTCCGGTACGGGAAACTCCACGGGCGAGGCCGTCCCCGACTGCGGGGGGGAGGGACCCGTACAGGAATCGCGTGACGCCGCTGCGCAGCACGCGCTTGAGCATACGGTACCCGGTGTCGCCGCGACCGAGCCCGTCTCCGTGCGCGAGGAGCGTTCGCCGTCCCGCGAGGTCGCGCACGACCGGCTCCTGGAGGAACTCGACGCCGACCTGGTCGCGGAGATGCGCGCCCCCCCACCAGTCGTGGTTGCCCCCCATGAGCGTCACGGGCACGCCCGCGTCGACGATGCGGCGCAGCACCGTAAGGACCGAGTCGTGCCCACGGGTCGTGCCCGTTCGGTACTCGAACCAGAAGTCGAACAGGTCGCCGTTCAGAACGATGTGGGATGCCTCGCGACCAGCCACGTCGAGCCAGGTCAGGAACGCCCGCTCCTGTTCGGGGGACGAGCCTCCGAGGTGCGCATCGGAGGCGATCAGCACGGGCTTGCTGGCGGTCACCCCCGAAGCTAGGCCCGGACCGACGCCATCTGGAAGGGGTAGAGCCCCAGCATGTCGAGCGACCTCCGCCCGCGTCCACGCACACGATCGTACCTCGTCCTTCCGGTATGTCTCGTCCTAGCCGCGTGTCCGCCGAGTGGACCCGTCGTGATCGGACCCGTAGGTGATCCGGCCGGGGCGGCCGCCGAGCTGAGCGACCGTACCGGATTGCAGGAACCCCTACGCATCCTCTTCGCATGGGAGCTCAACGATGGCGGACAGCGTGTGGAGGGGCGGGGGGTGGCCCGAGTCGAGCCGCCGTACCGCGCGCGCCTCGACCTCTTCCTGGACAACGGCGAGACGGTCGTGAGCGCCGCCCTAGTCGATGGCGAGCTCCGCCTCCCCCCCGGCTCGCCGGATGATATCTTGCCGCCCCCCGACCTCATGTGGGGCGCCCTCGGCATATTCAGGCCGCTCGGGCCCGCGCAGCTGCTCGGGGCCGACCGGCTCGAAGGCGAGGGGGTGCGCCTCCGGTACGCGTACACGGAAGGAAAGGAGATCCACTACGGTGTGGAGCAGGGACTATTGAGCACCCTCGAGCTGCTCGACGGCGGGCGCGTCGTGCAACGGGTGGACGTGGCGCCCACACGCTCGGAGCGCTACCCGGTCGAGGCCACATACCGCAACCTCGCCGCGTTTCGCGAGCTCCGACTCCGGCGCGAGTCGCTGTCGGTGGTCGCACCGTTCGATCCCGAAATCTGGAATCCGGCGGAATGAGCATGCGTCGCTCGGTGGTGCCTCGGGGCCTGGCCGTCGCGGTCCTGCTGCCGTGGGCCCTCTCCGCCTGCAATTACTCGTTCCGCGCCGGCTCTTTTCCCCCGCCGCATATCCGCACGATCGCGATCGTGCCGTTCGACAACGAGACCAATCGCTTCGAGTTGTCGGCCGAGTTGTACGACCAGCTTCTGCGGAACCTCCCGGGGGCCCTGGGGATCCGCACCGCGGGGGCGGACGTGGCCGACGCGATCGTCCGGGGTTCGATCACCCGCTACGACGTCTTGGCGCCCAACTACACCTCGGCGGGAGGCGGTCAGGCGGCGCAGGTGCTCCAGCGGCAGGTGAGCATCGGCGTGAGGGTCGAGATCGTGGACCTGGTCGAGAACGTCATCCTATGGGAGTCGACCGGCGTGACCGCCCAAGGGGAGTTCGCCGAGGGTGCACCGGAGGACGGAGGGCGTCGGGAGGCCATCGAGATCCTGGTGCAAAGGATCGTGGACGGGGCCCAGTCCAACTGGTAGGTTGTCGCCTCCCCGCACCCGAGCAGAGCTCCCGTGACGGCCAGGCTGGCGATCCATCCGGACGTTGCGGCACGAGCCGCCGAGGTACGCGACCGACTGGTCGCGGCGGGTGTCGACGTCGAGCCGATCGGTTCTTCGCAGGATGCACGCCGCCCCTCGCGGGACCCCTTGGCCGCCATCCGGGAACGTTCTGCAGACCTCGCACTGGTCGGCATCCAGTCCCTTCGCGGCACGGCATCGGACGGCCTGACGCTCTTGGCCGTTCTGCCGCGCGAGGATGCGCGCGACGTGTTGGTGACCCTCGGGCGCGCTCCTTCGCCGTTGCGCTCGCTCCCACCCGGGAGCCGCGTCGGCGTTTCCGGTGCGCGTCGTCGAGCCTTCCTGCTCGCGCACCGTCCGGACCTGGTGTCCGTCGAGATCGAGGTTGCCACCCAGCTGGATCGTTCCGACCTCGACGCGGCGATTCTCTCTTCGGGCGACGCTCGTAGGGCGGGGTTGTCCAACCGCGTCGGGGAGGTGCTCGATCCACGTTCGTGGCTTCCCGAGCCCGGACAGGGCATGACGGCGATCGTGGCTCGGCATCCCATCGCCGAAGTCACCGGGTTGGATCACCTGCCCACGCGGACCGCGCTTCGGGCCGAGCTGGCCCTGCTCGACGCTGTGGAGGCCGGTGGCGGGGGGGCGCTCGGATGTCTGGCGCAGCCCTCGGGTCGCCTCGTCCGTCTGTGGGCAGCCGTGGCGAGCGTGGACGGCACCCGCTTGGTCCGGTCGGATCTCACGGCCCCGCTCGACGAGCCCGAGTTGTTGGGCGCCTCGGTGGCGAGGCAACTCCGCGCACGGGGCGCGGCGTGGGTCCTCCAGGGCGTGTCCGGATGAGGCGGCGGTCCCTCGCGGCCAAGGTGATGGCGCGCAGCGAGGTCATCGAGCGGTTCGGACCGGGGAGAGCGGAACGCGTGGTGTTCACGAACGGGTGTTTCGAGCTCCTGCATGCGGGCCATGTCACCTACCTCGACCGCGCGCGCTCATTCGGCGACGCGCTTGTCGTCGGTTTGAACTCCGACGCTTCGGCTCGTCGCCTCGGCAAGGGCGCGGGCCGCCCGATCGTAGGCGAGGACGACCGCGCCCGGGTCGTCGCAGCGCTCGAGTCCGTCGACGCGGTGTGCCTGTTCGACGAGGAAACGCCCGCGCACCTCATCGCCGAGCTCGTCCCGGACGTCCTCGTAAAGGGTGCTGACTGGCGCCTGGAGGACGTTGTGGGGCGGGACCTGGTGGAGTCGGCGGGCGGGCGGGTCGAATTGATTCCACTCCTGGAGGACCGGTCGACCACCGCACTCCTCCGTCGCGCGCGCGAGGTACAATGACCGGTTCACGCAGTGCAGGCCGCCGTCCCGACCAAGCCCGGCCGGTATCCATCGAGGTGGGCGTCGCGCCGTACGCCGAGGGCTCGTGCCTCATCGCCACGGGGGACACCCGTGTGCTCTGTGCGGCCTCGGTCACGGAAGGGGTAGAGCGTTGGCGGGAGAAGAGCGGTGCGGGGTGGGTGACGGGGGAGTACGCGCTGCTGCCGCGTTCGACGCACACCCGCACCGGCCGCGAACGAACCGGTGCCAAGGGACGCACGCAGGAGATCCAACGCCTCATCGGGCGCTCGCTGCGCTCCGTGACGGACATGAAGTGCCTGGGGCTCCGCACGGTCACCGTGGACTGTGACGTCCTCCAGGCCGACGGCGGTACCCGCACCGCGGCGATCACCGGCGCCTACGTGGCGCTCGCGCTCGCATGCCGGTGGATGCTTCGCGAAGGGCTCGTCGAGCGGGATCCCATGCTCCAGGCCGTCGCCGC
>JBEBGN010000305.1:0-1935 GCA_040081395.1 Longimicrobiales bacterium | reverse complement strand
GTGTGCGCCAGGCATGGCGCGCAGCGCCGTGCGTGGCGCTGTCAACCGATAGCGAAAGCGAATCGGGAAGTGACGTGGAGGTGCAAGTCCTCTGGGGACCTTGATGACAGGAACCCCGAGCCGAACGGCAACTGCGGCGTGGCGATACGTCGTGGGAAGGAAGCCGCAGGCAAAGCTCCGGCCCGAGGAGTACGAACCGCAGACGAGGCGCAGCGCTGGTGGGCGAGAGGGCACAAAGACTCGAAGCCCCATGTCATCCGGACTGGCGAGGCGTATATGCGGCGGGTAGATGGAGTGACCGTCACGCGCCTTACCCTGGGAGATCTGCTCGCGTGCTACACAGCTAGTCGCGTCGACAGACGCGGTCGATGCGTGAGCAGAAGTCAGCCGAGGCCATAGTAGCGGCGTCGCACCGTCGCGAAGGGCCAAACACGAGGAGCCACCCGCCCAATGCGTTCGCGGCGTGAAGGAGAGGCAGGTACGAGGACTGAGATGTCCTCACGGACTCAGAACGCCTCCGGCGGAACCGGGGGAAGGACGAGCACCGGGTCTCAAGCACGCACGGCACGCAACGACTCTGGCGGAGACGAGGCTCTGACTCTCATCGAGCAAGTCGTGCGGCGAGAGAATCTCGTCGCCGCACACGCGCGCGTCGTGCGCAACGGCGGGGCCCCGGGCGTCGATGGCATGACCGTCGACGATCTGATGCCCTATTGCCGCCAGCACTGGGCGCGTCTCCGAGAGCAACTGCTCAGCGGCACGTACGTCCCGCAACCCGTTCGGCGCGTGGAGATTCCCAAACCGGATGGGAAGGGCGTGCGGACGCTGGGCATCCCCACGGTGCTCGACCGATTCATTCAACAAGCTCTTCTGCAAGTCTTGTCACCGATCGTTGACCCAACCTTCTCGGACGCGAGCTATGGCTTTCGACCGGGTCGGAGCACGCATCAGGCAGTCCAGCGGGCCCGCGAGTACATCGCGGCCGGGCATCGATGGGTGGTGGACGTGGACCTCGAAAAATTCTTCGACCGGGTGAACCACGATGTGCTGATGGCACGCGTGGCGCGCCGGGTGAGGGATCCCCGAGTGCTCCGGCTGATTCGCCGCTACTTACAGGCGGGGATGATGGAGAACGGGCTAGTGTCACCACGCACCGAGGGCACGCCGCAAGGCGGACCGCTCTCGCCACTTCTCAGTAACATTCTGCTCGACGAATGGGACCGGGAGCTGGAACGCCGTGGGCACCAGTTTGTCCGATACGCGGATGACTGCAACGTGTATGTGCGGTCAAAGGCGGCGGGCGAGCGGGTGCTGGCATCGCTGGAGCGCTGGCTCGCCCAGTGCCTCCGGCTGCGCGTGAATCGGGAGAAGAGCGGCGTCGCACGGCCATGGACGCGCAAATTCCTTGGCTACAGTGTGACGTGGGACCGGGCAGCGCGTCTGCGCGTCTCGCCAGCGGCCTTCAAACGGCTGAAGACGAAACTCCGCGGCCTGCTGCGCCAAGGGCGAGGCCGACGCCTCGCGGCCGTCGTGGCGGACCTCAACCTCGCGACACGAGGCTGGGTGGTGTATTTTCGGTTAGCGGAGGTCAAGACGAGCTTCGAGGACCTCGATAAATGGCTTCGCCGGAAGCTGCGCTGCATGGTGTGGCGACAGTGGAAGCGACCACGGACCCGGCTCCACGAACTTCGTCGGCGCGGTCTCGATGAGACTCGCGCCCGCGCATCTGCCTTCAACGGCCGGGGGCCGTGGTGGAATGCCGGGGCGAGTCACATGCACGCGGCCATACCTACCGCGGCGTTGCGGCAACTTGGGCTCTTGAGTCTGCTCGATGAACATCAGCGCCTCGCACGCCCTTCGTGAACCGCCGGATGCCGAACGGCACGTCCGGTGGTGTAGGAGGTGAGAGCTGGCAACGGCTCTCGCCTACCTGAT
>JBEBGN010000148.1:0-7750 GCA_040081395.1 Longimicrobiales bacterium | reverse complement strand
GTGGCGCCGGGCCGCTCCGCGAAGAAGTAGAGGTCCATCTCGCTGACGAAGATGCGCGAATGGTCCGCCACGCCCACGAAGATCGGCTCACCAGGTGTGGTGTGGGTGGCAATGAACTCGAGGACCGGTTGGCGGGAGGGTTCGGGCTCCGGCACCGAGCCGTAGCGCGGATAGGTTGCTTGCCAAGCCGCACTCTCAGGGGGTGGCGGGCGCTGGAGCTGCATACTGACCGGGATGCCCAAGACGGCGACCGCGGCGGCGACCCCGACCGCGTGCACGAGCCCGGGGCCTCGACCCAGTGACTCGACGATCGCGCAGAAGAGCAGGAGAGCGGGTGTCGTCGTGAGGAAGGAGTGGTACGGGTCGGAACGACCCGCCATCTGCGGTATGACGGCGATGGAGAGGACCAACAGCAGCGCGGGGCCTAGCCGGCCGACCAGACCCAAGCGCGGCCCGAGCGCGAGCGCGAGCAGCGCGAGCGCCGGCCCGACGAGGGTGAGGGCCACCGCGCCTTCGTACCCACGGGCGATGAACGCGGGGAGGGGGAAGGGGAGGGGCGGAAGCGCGACGAGCGGCGATAGCTCGGGCATCGGCAGCACCCGCGCCGGCATCACGTGCTGAACCTGCGTGAGGTACAGATCTTCGACCACGGGGCGCACGCCAGCGAGCGCGAGCGTCGGGAGCCAAAGCGCCGCGAGAGGGAGGGTGGCGCCGAGCGAGAGCCACCCGAGCGACACCCAATCACCACGGGTCACCTCGAGGCGTCGAACGGCGAGCACCCAGAGTGCCCCTAGGGCCACGAGACCGACTGTGAAGTACACGAACAGGTCGTGGCGAAAGCACCCCACCACGCCCACGGCAGCTCCGGCGACAACCCAGGCTGCGCGTTCCGGACGGACGGCCGCGCGCAAGATGAGTCCGCACGCCAGCACCGCGAAGGCGAGGGCCGGCAGCCACGCATAAGCCGAGGCCCCCAGCCAGGCGAGCCATACGAGCACGACGCCGGCCGTCGGGGCGGAGAATCGCGTTCCTCGTAGCAGGCCGGCCACCCAACCGGCTCCGACCGCGACCGCGAGGTGGGCCGCGACCCCTAACGCGCGCTCGACGCCGACGGAGATGCCGAAGACCTTCCAGAGCGCCGCGATCGCAAGGAACGCGCCGGGCGGGTAGTTGCTGTAGAAGTCGCGATAAGGGACCTGGCCGAGTGACACCAGGTAGGCGTCCGTGAGCAGGATGCCCTCGTCGTAGGCACCGACCGGGCGGCCCAGTCCGCGCAGCGTCGACCAGAGGCCGAGTGCGACGAGCGCCCAGCCCACCGCAGCGGGCAGCATGCCGGCGAGGCCGGCACCGCGCTTTCCCGTCTCCGTCACGCGTGCGTTGCCTGCCCGGCCACGATGTACCAGGTCACGAGCAGGCCGCATACGACCGCCCCCGTGAGTGCCCCATTCGTGCGCCGCCACGCAAACACGGCGATGAGGCCGGTCGCAGCGAGGACCGGCTTGAACTGGATGGCGATGACGGCGAAGAGCGCCCCGACCCCCGCCACGTCGGGGAGGTGACCGGTCGCGAAGAGGGTGGCGTAGAGCGCCCCCACCATCAGGGCGAATCCGCCCGTCGTCGCTGCGACGCCGGTGGCGTAGTGGGCCCACGGGCGTGCATCGCGGAGCGAGAGGGTGCGGTGGAGGGCCGCTTGGGTCACGTAGAAGAACGCGGTGAACGGAATCAGGTACGCCAGGAAGGTCGGCACGTGATGCTGGGCCATGGGCTTGAGCGCCACGACCCAAAAGCGCAGGTCGGTCGTGAACACGAGATCGACGAGCGCCACCGCGACGTAAAGGCAACCTACCGTGCACAGCGCGAGCAGCACCTTGCTCGCGGCGTTGTCCTCCTTGAAGCCGCCTCTCCGCCACACCACGGGCACCGCGAGCGCGCCGGTACCGAGTGCCCACACGAGGATCTGGTTCGTCACCCCCTGAGGGAGAATGGCGTTTGCCGACAGTGCCGAGCCCCAACCCGTGAGCGGGAAGTACGTGAGAGCGGGTATGAGCGACGTCACGACGAGCGCGAGCCACCAACCGCCAGAAGTTCCGTCCACAGTGCCGACACCTGGTCGGGCGAGCGCCGCGAAGCGAGGGAGCCCCATCAGCAGGTCGAAAGCGCCGAGCAGGAGGACCAACCCGCCCACCAGGGCGACGAGCGTGCCGATCTCCTTCCAGTACCACACCTGATCGGTGACGTCCAGCTCGCGCTCACCCTCGAGCGTGAGGTTCAGCCAGGACACCGTGTACCCGATCGCCTCGCGGGAGAGATGGTCCCCCGGGTGCGTCGTGTTGGGCATCGCCAGCCAGCGAGCGGTGCCGTTGCGCGGTGACCCGTAGGGCTGGCCGGCCACCACGTCCCCCGTGACGCCGAATACGGCTTTGAGCTTGTCGCTGAAGGTGACGCTCGCTGCGTCGCGCACCCCCCACATGAGTTGGGAGAACTCATCGTATCTGCTGAAGACCACGCCGAGGTTGCGCGGAAAGGTCGGGGATCCCTCAGGGGCGAATCCCGGGCCGGTGGACGAGCCTACGAGCACGACCGAGCGGTAAGCATCGGGATACGCGGCAGCCGCTTGCAGCACCGCCCATCCACCCATGCTGTGCCCTTCGAGGCCGATGTTGTCCGGGTCGACGAACGGCAACGCTCGCAGGTACGCGAGGCCCGCCGGCCCGCCGAACCCCTGCGTCGTTGCCCGGCCGCTACTGAAGCCGTGGCCGATCTGGTCGAGCGCGAGCACCACGTAGCCGCGCCGCGCGAGCTCGATCGCGAAGCCGCTCTGCGTCTCGCGCGAGTTGATGTAGCCGTGTACGGCCAGCACGGCCGGGGCGGGCGTGTCCGTTGTCGCGCTCGATGGCACATAGAGGAGCGCCGACAGGCGTGCTCCGTCCTCGATGTCGATCCTCACGTCGCGGACATCGACGCCTCCGGACCTCTGCACGAAGGACGCAAGTGCACTACCCGTGAGGACGAGGCCCAAGCCGGCGGCGAAGAGCTTCCACTTCGGTCCCATGCCCTTCTTCTCCGAAACGAGGGCCGGAAACGGCGGCCCTACGGACGCGTCCGGCGCCTCACCCCTTCAGCGCTGCGGCCACCTCGGCTCGCGTCACCAACTTGCGACGTGGGCGGCCATTTCGCTCCCCCGCCGCGACCTCGATCGCGTCCAATCGGGCCCAATCGGCATAGGTGACGACGTCCTTCCTCCGGCTCCGGACGATCGCATCGATGGCCGCCGGGTCCGACTTCGTCGGTGCGAGGACCTTCGAGGCGGCCGCGTCGAGCAGCATCTCCGTCGCGGTTTCGGTGCCGTCCTTCTTGTTGGTGCCGATCACGCCACTCGGACCGCGCTTGATCCAGCCGCTCACGTAGAGGCCCTGCACGGCCCCCTTGGTCGCGGGGTCCGTCACGCGCCCCAGCTCATTGGGAATGACACCCGAGCGGTCGTTGAACGGCACGCCCGCGAGCGGGACGCCGCGGTATCCCACGGAGCGGAAGACGAGATCGACCGGCAGTTCCTCGATGACTCCCGTCGCGCGCGACTGGAGTTTGCCACCTTCGGAGTAGATCTCGTTCTTGGCCAACTTCATAGCGCGCACGCCACCATCGGGACCCGCCACCAGCTCGACGGGCGAGACTAGGAAGCGGAGCGTGAGCAGTCGCGGCTTGCCCGCACGCGGCTTCTCGGCGAACTCGTGCACGATCGCCACTTTCTTCTTGAGCGTGTCGTCTTCGCTCGCGTCCAGCTCGGCCTGGCTGACCGGATCCAGGCGGATCTCTTCGGGGAGCACGCGGATGTCCGCGCCCTCCAGCTCACCCAGCTCACGTGCCTCCACGTTCGTGAACGCGGCCTGCGCGGGTCCGCGCCGACCCAGAACGTAGACCTCGCGGATCTTGCTCTTCCGCAGCGCCTCGAGCGCGTGGTCCGCGATGTCCGTCGTGGCCAGCTCGTCCGGAGACTTGCTCAGGATACGCGCGACGTCGACCGCCACATTCCCGACCCCGATGACTGCCACGCGCTCGACCGACAAGTCGAACTCGTGGTCGCGGTAGTCGGGGTGCCCGTTGTACCAGGCGACGAACTCGGTGGCCGCGTGGCTCCGCTTCAGGTCCTCGCCCGGGATCCCCAGCGCGCGATCGGTCTGGGCACCAATCGAGAAGCAGATCTGGTGGTAGTGGTCCCTGAGTTCGGCGAGGGTGACGTCTTTACCGATCTCGACATTGCCGTAGAACCGGAACGCTGGGTTCTTCGCGATCTTGTCGAAGACTCGCGTGACGCTCTTGATCTTCGGGTGGTCGGGCGCGACGCCGAAGCGGACCAGGCCGAAGGGGGTGGGCAGGCGGTCGAACATGTCGACGCGCACGGGGATTTCGGTCTGCTTCAGCAGGTGCTCGGCCACATAGAATCCGGCCGGACCCGACCCGACGATGGCGACCCTCAACTCCGACGGCATGTCCCGCTCCTGCCCCTGTACGGCGGATACTGGAAATGAAAAGGGCCGAAGGATAGCAACTTCGGCGCTTGGGGGGGACCGGGCCCGCAGCGGTAGGCGGGGAGCCGTCGTCAGGTAGGTGCCGGGCCCACGAGGCGGCCTCCGTCCACGACCAGGATTTGTCCGGTCACGAAGGGCGCTCGAGCCAGGTAGAGCACGGCGTCGACGACATCCTGGGGTGTGCCCAGACGACTCAAGGGCGTGACCGCAGCGAGGGCTCGGCGCCGCTCCTCCGACAGCTCGTCGGGGGGCAGGACGGCCCCGGGCGCGACCGCGTTCACACGCACTTCGGGGGCGAGTGTCCGCGCCTGCACCCGGGTGAGGTGGGCGAGCGCGGCTTTGGACACTGCATGGTGCGGGCGCTCCGTCCACGGTTGGAAGGCCGAGAGGTCCGTCAGGTTGACCACGCTCCCGCGGGACTCGCGCAGCATCGGCGCGGCGGCGCGCACGAGCAGGTGCGGGGCGCGCACGTTGAGCGCCATGACTGCATCCCAGGCGTGGGCATCGACGTCCATCAGCGGCTTCGCCTCGAAGCTCGCGGCCGAGTTCACTAGGAGGTCGATCCGCCCGTATGCGTTCCGCACTGCCGATACGACCTGTTCGGCCGTCGCCGCTTCGCTCAGGTCGGCCTGGATCGCGGTGCAGCGCCGCCCCCGCTCACGCACCTGCCGCTCCGTGTCGCGGGCCGACTCGGACGATGCGTGGTAGGTGAGCGCGACGTCGTAGCCGTGGTCGGCCAGCCCCAGCACGATCGCTCGCCCGAGGCGCACGGCGCCCCCGGTCACCAACGCGACGCGTTGCGGCTCGGGGCCACTCATCGCCAGACTCGTCGTCCCATACTGGGCGTCACCTTGCAACGCGGAGCTCGACAACCATGCCGAATCTGACCGGCAAGGTCGCCATCGTCACGGGGAGCACCAAGGGGATCGGCCTCGCCATCCTCGAGCGGCTCCACGAGGCCGGCGCGTCGGTGGTCGTGAGTGCAAGAACGGGGGCCGAAGTCGCGGCGGTGGCGAGGCGCTTGGGTTCACGCGCGCTCGGCGTTCCATGCGACGTCGCCGATCCTGCCGCGTGCCAACGGCTGATCGACGAGACGGTCGCGCGCTTCGGTCGCCTCGACGTCCTGGTGAACAACGCCGGCTTCGGGATCTTCAAGTCGATCACCGAGCTCACGGTCGACGAGTGGCGCAGTCAGATCGACGTGAACCTGGGCGGTGTCTTCTACTGCTCGAAGGCCGCGCTGCCCCACCTGGCAGCGACCGGTGACGGCTTCGTCATCAATATCGGCTCGCTCGCGGGCAGGAACTACTTCGCGGGCGGGACGGGGTACAATGCGAGCAAGGCAGGGCTCATGGGCCTCACCGAGGCGATGATGCTCGACGTGCGCCACCAGAACGTGCGCGTCTCGGTCATCATGCCGGGCAGCGTGAATACCTGGTTCCGCGGCAATGTGCAGAACGCGGAACGGTCCTGGCCCCTCGAGGCCGATGACGTGGCGCTCGCGGTGGTGCAGATGCTGGAGTATCCGAAGGGGGCTCACCCGAGCCGCATCGAGCTTCGGCCCAGCCGGCCCGAGAGGGGGTAGATGGATCCATGAAGCGACTCTTCGATCTGATCGGCATGACCGTGGGCGGCTGGATCGGATGGGCCATGGGTGCCTACGTGTCCATGTTCACGGCGTTCATCGTCAGCATCGTGGGCACCGGCGTTGGACTGTGGGCGACGCGGCGATACCTGACCCGCAATCTGCTCTGAGTGGCCGGGTGGCCCCGACCGGGAGTCGCCACCTTCACGCTGCCCTCCGCGCCTCTAGATTCTGCCCGCCGCGTCGGGCGTACGGACTTCCACAGGACCAGCCAAATGGCCGAGAAATTCAGGATCGAGAAGGACTCCCTCGGAGAGATGAAGGTGCCGACGGATGCGCTCTACGGTCCGCAGACCCAGCGTGCCGTCGAGAACTTCCCGATCAGCGGCCAGCGCTTCGGCCGCCGCTTCATCGAGGCGCTCGGCCTGATCAAGCGGGCGGCGGCCGAGACCAACACGGCCCTGGGGCACCTCGAGCCGCGCGTCGCCAAGGCCATCGTCGCCGCGGCCACCGAGGTCGCCGACGGCAAGTGGGACGACCAGTTCGTGCTCGACGTCTATCAGACCGGTTCGGGCACGTCCACGAACATGAACGCCAACGAGGTGATCGCGCACCGGGCCAACCAGCTGGTGAAGGGGAAGGGGTCGGTGCACGCCAACGACCACGTGAACTTCGGGCAGTCTTCGAACGACGTGATCCCGACCGCGATCCACGTCGCGGCCCGCGTCGCCATGGAGAAGGAGCTGCTGCCGGCGCTCGAGCACATGCGCAAGGCGCTCGCAGCCAAGGGAAAGAAGTTCGACAAGGTCATGAAGTCGGGGCGTACGCACCTCATGGATGCGACACCGGTCCGCCTCGGTCAGGAATTCCGCGGCTACGCGACGCAGCTCGCCAAGAGCACCGAGCGCGTGAGAGTCGCGTCGAAGGAGTTGGAGGAGTTGGCGCTCGGCGGCACCGCTACCGGCACCGGCATCAACACGCATCCGCAGTTCGCGGCCAAGACGATCGCGCGCGTCGCGAAGGCGACGGGTATCTCGTTCCGCGAAGCCGACGATCACTTCGAGGCCCAGGGCTCCAAGGACGCTGCCGTGAGCGCGTCCGGCGCGCTGAACACGGTGGCCACGAGCCTCATGAAGATCGCCGACGACATCCGCTGGATGGGCTCCGGCCCGACGAGCGGCATCTTCGAGATCCGCCTGCCGGCGATCCAGCCCGGGTCGTCGATCATGCCCGGCAAGGTGAATCCTGTCATGGCGGAGGCGACCATGATGGTCGCCGCGCGCGTCATGGGGAATCACACCACCATTACGGTGGCCGGGAGCCGCGGCAACTTCGAGCTCAACGTGATGATGCCCGTATTGGCGCACGCGCTGCTCGAGTCGATCACTCTGCTCGCTACGGTGGCGCGCGAGCTCACGGACCGCTGCATCGTCGGCATCGAGGCCAATGAGGCCCGCGCCAAAGATCTGCTCGAACGGAATCCCTCCATCGCTACCGCGCTCAACCCCTACATCGGCTATGACGCGGCCGCGGTGGTGGCCAAGGAGTCGGCCAAGCGCGGAGTCAGCGTGCGCGAGATCGTGCTCGAGAAGAAGCTGCTTCCGGCGAAGAAGGTGGACGAGGCGCTGGACGTGCG
>JBEBGN010000304.1:0-1974 GCA_040081395.1 Longimicrobiales bacterium | reverse complement strand
CTCCACGACCGCACCCCACCTCGCCTTTCTCCGGCCTGAGGGCGTTTGAATCCCCTATCCCTAACGATCAGGGCGTTCGGACTCGCTCCGCCATCCCCGCCCATGCGACGCGCTCGAAATGACGGGTGTTCCAGGTGTAGACCGTCTCAACGTTCGCGCGTTCGGCGCATCTCAGGATCAATGCGTCGTAGACCTGACCGCTTCGGGCTTCCGCCGCGGTGACTTGCCGCAACACCCACAGGTAGTCACTCGGCTCCAAAGCAACCGGGGTGAACACGCGAGACACGTGGTCCACCGCTTCGAGCACCCGCTCCAAACGGCGCATCTTGGGCGCGGACTGTCCCGAAAGCGTGGCATAGAGCTCGGCGAGAGAGTGCGCCGCCACGAAGGAGCTCGCCGGCTTCGCCCTGGTGACGAGGGCGAGGGATGGCAGGTGATGCTGATGTGAGGCATCGCACGCCGCGAACAGGACCGTCGTATCGCAGAGGAAGCTCATCGCCACCTAGGCCGGCTAGCCTTCGTCGCGCACCCGGCGGTGACGGCGCTCGCGCTCCTCCTCGACCGCGCGCACCGGATCGACGACGGCTTCCCCGCCGGATCGGAACACGACCCAGCCGGTCGGGTGCCGCTCTGCCGGAATCTCCTCGGGGCTCGGTCGGAGAACGATCCCCTCCGCAGTCTCCCGAACTTCCAGCCGATAGCTGTCATTCACGAGCCCGTACCGCTCACGGACGGACTGTGGAATCACCACTCGCCCGGAACGATCCATTTTCACGGTCTTGTGCATGCCATTACGGTGGCGCAACTCAATGGCAATGGCAATGGCATCACGATGGTCACGCGTCTGGATCCCGTATCCTTTTGACCCCCTGACCCAAAGCTGGAGCGCCCGTGGCCTGCCCGCCGTCAGTATGAGATACTCTTGGCATGAGTACGCGACTCCAGGTCGTCATGTCCGAAGCCGAGTACAGCGAAATCCGCTCGGCCGCCGAGCGACGCCGCTCGAGCGTGTCGGAGTGGGTCCGGGCCGTCCTGCGCGACGCACGAACGCGGGAGGCGAGGTCCGAGCCGGCGGTCGTCCGAGAACGCCGACCCGACTACGCCGCGCCGTCCCCCCTTCTCGGCCGACGGGTGCACGTGGAGCTCAAGGTCAGGGAGGAGTTGCTGGAGGCGGTCCGGGAGCGCTACCACCTTCCCAGTTGGCGGGCAGCTGTCGAGTACGCGCTCGCCCGCGCCGCAGTGCGGCCGATGACGAAGGACGAGGCACTCGCCATGCAGGGCGTGGGTTGGGAGGGTGACCTCGATGCCCTCCGGTCCGGCGACACGAGCGACCTCTGGTGATCGTCGATACGTCGGCTTGGGTCGAATACCTTCGTGCGACCGGCAGCCCCGTCCACCTCCAACTCCGGGACTGCATCGAGTCCGGAGGCCCAGTAGCCACGCCCGCACCCGTCGCGATGGAACTTCTCGCAGGCGGCCGGACCGAGGTGGCAGCCGGTCAACTGCGCCGCATGCTCGCCCGCTTCGATGTCTTGTAGATCGAAGGGCTCGCCGACTTCGAGGACGCGGCACTCATTCAGCGCATATGTCGCCGGAACGGCGAGACGGTCCGGTCGATGGTGGACTGCTTGATCGCGGCCGTGGCGCTCCGGGAGCACCGTCCGCTCCTCGCGACGAATCGCGACTTCGAGGTCATCAGCCGCCACGTCGGACTCGAGTTGGTCGTGCGCTGATCCCGATGGCGGTGCTCTGGAGCCGCGGTCCTTGGACGGTGGCTGAGGCGTCGCTATTCACGGCCCGCACCGGTACGCACACTATTAGGCCATGCGGCTCACGACCCTCGAGGCGGTAGTTCGGGCTCTGAACGAGGCCCGTGTTCGATTCATCATGGTCGGCGGACTGGCGGTGGTTGCGCACGGGTACGGTCGCCTGACGCAGGACGTCGACCTCGTCCTGGACTTGGAGAGTGACGCC
>JBEBGN010000303.1:0-1976 GCA_040081395.1 Longimicrobiales bacterium | reverse complement strand
AGCGCGCGATACGCGGCCACCCGCACATCCGTGCTCGGCTTCGAGAAGAGCGAGGGCACGGCATGCTTCTCGATCGCGGGCACGGCACCCGGATCCCCGATCTCTCCGAGCGATCCGAGCAGCGCCACGATCTGCTCGGGCTTCGCCGCCTCCTCGAGCATGTGGAGCAGCGGACGGACGGCGCGTTCCAGGCCGAGTCGGCCCGATGCGGCTGCCGCCGCCATGCGCACGTCCGCATCGGAGTCCTCGAAGCAACCGAGAACGAATTGACCGGCGTTGGCATCCCCTAGCCGGGCGAGAGCCTGGAGCGCTTCAGCGCGCACGCGTGGGTCGGTATCGGCGAGCGTACTCGTGACTAGCTCCGCCGCACGCGGGCCACCGATTTCACCGAGTATGGCTACGCCGTCGCGCACCAGGAACCGGTTGTCGTCTGCGACCATGCCCTCGATCATGGGGCGCACCGAATCCCCCATGGAGATCAGCGCGTCGTAGTACACGCGCCGGACGTCCTTCCCCACGGCGCCGGTCAGCGCGCCCTTGAGGGCGTTGGCCATGACGGAGCCTAGGCGGCGGCAGAGCGCGAAACCGGCCTGACGCCGAGGCTCGTCGGACTCCTGCCCGAGGCGTTGTACCAACCGGCTCGCCACGGCGGGGTTGACCACAGCGCTCGCGAGGTCGAGGTGACGTGCGTCGGGCGGATCTCCGGCGGCGCGCACCAGCTTATCCACCGCGTCGGCGAGTGGGTCGAGCGCGAGGCGCTCCTTCAAACCCGTCGCCAGTTTCTCAACCCGCTCACGCGCGGTCGCGTCGCCGTCCAAGTACTCGTCGACGGCGCGCCCGAGCGCGTCCATGTCGAGTCCACCCGCGGTGCGTTCGGGGACGCGCGTTACCTCGAGGGCCGATGCTGGTGCGATCTCCAGGACCGGTGCCTCCTCGACGACCGGACTCGCCCACTCGGCCTCGGGGAGCATCTCCGCGGCCGGCATCGGCTCGGACGCGAGCGGGTCGATCGGCGCGACCGGCTCGGGCGTGGACGTCCAGGGCGGTTGGACAGCATCGAGCAATTGCGACGCCGGAAACATCTCGATGGCGGGCGGCCGAGGCGGGACCGCTTCGGGCTCTGGCGCCCAAACGGGGGGCGGGAGAGGGGGCGGAAGAACGTCGACGGGTTCAGACTGGGGGACCGGCGGCGGCTCCAAGATCGTTGCCGCCGCGCTCACCCTTGCCGGCGCGGCCGCGAAGATGGCATCGATCGAGCGGGCCAGTCCGCTCATTTGGCGCGTCTCAGTCGGCTCCGCCATGCGCTCCACCTCGGTTCGAGATGCCGCTCGTCGCTTGAATCTAGGCGGGCACCCACCCCGCAGGGAGGGATTCCTGCGGCAGCCATCGGCCTGAACGGCCGATTTCTTGACCCCCACGGCAACCCTCGGTCATCTTTCCGGCCCATCCACCCAGGAGCTTCAGGAATGCCCGTCTTCTCACGCGTGCGTGACGGAGTGTTGGTTCTCACCGTGGATGGCGACTATACTGCCAACGAGCTCCGGCGGGTCGGATTCGGTGCGTTCGAGGCCGAGACCACCAAGAAGGTTCCGGTACTCCTGGACCTCAGTGGCGCCGCCGGCTTGGCGAAGAAATCTCCTCAGGATATCGCCGCCACCGGCGCGATCTTCGGCGCGTACAGGGATCGACTCACCGGCATCGCGGTCGTGGCATCGGCCGAGGCCCACAGCCTCTTCGACGGGCAGGGCGTCTTCGGGAGCGAAGCGGGCGTGCGTGTGAAGGCGTGCCAGTCGCACAGCGAAGCACGGGAGTGGTTGCTGAAAGGGTAGCCGCGGCAGGCCTCCCCACCTCGGTACGCTCAGCCGGTCCCGGCGAGGTAGTCCCGCGCCAGCAGCTCTCTGTGCCAGAGTTCGTGCCCCGCGATCATCCAGGGGAGGCTCCGGAGCGTCACCTCGTTCCCGCCCGCCCTCCCCCGT
>JBEBGN010000302.1:0-2015 GCA_040081395.1 Longimicrobiales bacterium | reverse complement strand
ACGTGACGGTGTTCGACCCGAAGGAGACGTGGACCGTCGACCCGGGCGCGTTCCTCTCGAAGAGCCGGAACACCCCGTTCGCGGGGTGGAAGCTGACGGGGCGGGCGAAGGTGACGATCGTGGGCGGAAGGATCGTCTTCGGCGGGTGACGAAGTCGGCTGACGTCGTCGGCCAAGGGGCCGACGGTGGGACTACGATGTAGCTACGAAGGGCCCTGCGAACTGATTAGGCCGAGAGCTTGCTCACGTGCTTGGTGAGGCTCGACTTCGTGTGTCCGACGCGGTTCGCGGGAATCAGGTGCTTCGTGGCTGCCCGGTCGAGCAGCGCCACGGCCTCGCGCAGACGAGCCTGACCGTCCTTCGCGTTCGCGGCAGTCCGAACATTCTTGATCGCCGTGCGGACCCGCGCGCGCTCGGCCCGGTTCTTGGTGCGGGCGTCGGCGCTGAGCTGCATGCGCTTCTTGGAGCTCTTCAGATTCGGCATGGTGCGGTGTCTGCTGGATTTCCAGGGATCTTGAGCAGGCAAACCTAGGGGGGCGGGGCCCCTCGATCAACGCCCCTGGGGCGGCCTAGGGGGAAGAGGCTAGTTTTCCCGCCCATGTCGCTGCTCGAACCTGCCATTCTCGTCGCCGTTCTGATCATGTCCGTGGTCGTCCACGAAGTGGCGCACGCGTGGCAGGCCAGGCGCGAGGGGGACTATACCGCGGACCGTCTGGGGCGCATCACGCTGAACCCCATTCCCCACCTGGACCCCATCGGCTCCATCATCCTCCCCGGCCTGCTCGCGTGGCAGGGGGGCATGATCTTCGGCTGGGCGAAGCCCGTGCCGGTGAACCCACTCAACTATCGCCAGTATGTTGCGGGGGACATCCGGGTGTCGATGGCGGGCATCGTGTCGAACATCGGGCTGGCGCTGCTCGCGACCTTGGTCGCCGGGTTCGTGGTGAAGTTGAGGAGCATCGCCGGGTCGATGGGCGGCACGACCGACATCCTCTTCATGACGTGCGACTACGCGATCTACATCAACCTCACTCTCGCGTTCTTCAACCTGATCCCCATCCCCCCGCTCGACGGCTCGCACGTGCTCGCGCACGCGCTGCCGAGCCCGCTGGCCGACCGCTACCGCCAAGCCGGACAGTACGGACTCTTCATCGTCATGCTGCTGCTCTTCTTCGCGCCCGGCTTCATGGACTTCTTTCTGACTCCGGTGACCGTGCTGCGCGGGTTCGCCGACCAGTTCATTCGCCTGTGGATCTGACCGTCGTCGGGCGCTCCCCGGAGCGCGAGGGCTTCCTGCTCGTCGAGATCGACCGGTTCCAGGGCCCGCTGGACCTGCTCCTGCACCTCATCCGCACGCAGGACATCGACGTCTTCGATATCCCCATCTCCAAGATCACCGACCAGTTCCTGCAGGCGATCAAGGGCTTGGGTGCCGAGGACCTGGACAGCGCGGGCGAGTTCCTGGAGATGGCCGCGACCCTCATCCGCATCAAGGCGCAGATGCTGCTGCCGCGGATGGCTGAGAACGACGAGGAGGATCCCCGCGCCGAGTTGGTGCGCAGGCTGCTCGAGTACGAGCAGATCCGCGAGATCACGCTGCGGCTGCGCGTCGCCGAGGCCGACCGCGAGCGGCGCTTCGCCAAGGGCTACATTCCCGTGCGTCCCAAGGCCGACCTCTCCGAGGTGCCGCTGGAGACGACGTGGGAGGAGGTCTTCGAGGCCGCGCTCCGCGTGCAGCTGCCCGCACCCCGCCACGTGGACCACCGCGTTACGCAGCGTCCGGTCACCATGGAGGAGAAGGCGGTCCTCATCCTCCAGATCCTGAGCGAGTCGACGCGCGTGCAGTTCACCAAGTTGCTCGAGGGGTTCCGCGAGCGGAGCCACGGCGTGATGACCTTCCTCGCCGGGCTGGAGCTGTCGCGGCGGAGGGTGCTCTTCCTGCGCCAAACGAAGCCGTTCACCGAGCTGTGGATGTACAAACGAGAAGACGACACGACCCCGCCGCCTGCGTCCGAG
>JBEBGN010000147.1:0-7957 GCA_040081395.1 Longimicrobiales bacterium | reverse complement strand
AGCTGTCCTGCATGCCCAATGTGGAGGGAGGGCTGCCGACTACGCCACCACCCTGACCCCCGACGACTCACACATCCTTCGTCCGGGACCCCCTCGCTCCCTCGTCCCCCAAGATGTCGCGTGCGACCCCGTGGAAGTGCCGCTTGACCCACCTACGCCAAGCCGGGGGGGGCGGCTCGAGCGACGCTCCGGTCTCCAGCGCGTCCAGCACGCCCTCGATCTCGGCGCGCACGTCGGCCACTTTCCGTCGATGGGCCGCCCCCGTACCGAAGAAGATCGCGGCCCAGAGGCCTCCGGCCACGGCGGCGCCACCACCCAGCGCGAGCGCCAAGGGCGCGACCATCGCCAGCCCGAAGGTGGATGCGGTGCCGGCCACTACCGATGCCACCGTCCCTCCGATCGCTGCGCCGGTGACGTCGTTGCCGCGGGTGCCCGGGTCCACCAAGAACTGCACCAGCGTGCCGCCCTCCGCGGTGGGCTCGCATTGCACTTCGACCGAGCGCGCGGTCGTGAAGTACCTCCTGGAGCCATGGCTCGCGACGCGCGCCACGTGCGAGGCCCAATCGTCGGCGGGGCGATAGCTCACCATGGAGTTCGTCCGTCGCACGCGCTGGAGCAGCTGTGTGCCCACCAGGAAGTCGTCGACCCTCTGAGTGAGCGCCTCGGGTGTTCCAGGTACGACGCGGGACGCACGCACCAGCGCCGGTCCGTAGACCCGATCCAGGAAACCCGGGTCATCGACGCCGCCGCGAACCTCGGCCAGCGCCATGCGGACGTGTCCCTCGGAGAGCCCGACCTCGCCGGCGATGCGGAGCAGCTCCGCTTCGGTCAGGGCACCCTCTGTCGCGTCGGGATCCGACGACGCGAGCTCCGCGGCCCGACGAATGACCGCGTCGAACTCGCGGCGCGTGAGGCTTTGGTCCTTCGGCTCGCTCATGCTCGTCCCGTTACACGAACTCCGACGGCGGAGCATCCTTGAGGTGCTCACGGAAGGCCTGTTTGTTGTTCGCCCTCATGTAGGCCTCTTCGGGGGTGATCTTCCCCATCATGAGGAACTCCATGATGTGCTGGTCGAGCAGCTGCATGCCGTCCTTCTTGCCGGTCTGAATGATCGACGGGATCTGATGGATCTTGTTCTCGCGAATGAGATTCGAGATCGCTGACGTGCCCACCATGATCTCCCAAGCGGCCATACGGCTCTTCCCGTCCTTCGCCTTCAACAACACCTGGGCGATCACGCCCTTCAGGGACTCCGCCAGCATGGAACGAACCTGCTCCTGCTCGTGGGCCGGGAAGGAATCGATGATGCGGTCGACGGTCTTGGGAGCCGAGTTGGTGTGGAGCGTTCCGAAGACCAAGTGGCCCGTCTCGGCCGCGGTGATGCCCAGCTCGATGGTTTCCTGGTCGCGCATTTCGCCGACCAGGATCACGTCGGGATTCTCGCGGAGTGCAGCCCGCAGGGCATTGGCGAAGTTCCTGGTGTTCGTGAGCACCTCGCGCTGGTTCACGAGCGACTTCTTGTTTTCGTGCACGAACTCGATGGGATCCTCGATCGTGAGGATGTGGTCCATCCTGGTCTCGTTGATCAGGTCCACCATGGCAGCCAGCGTCGTACTCTTGCCCGACCCCGTCGGACCGGTCACGAGCACGAGACCCTTGGTGAGCATGCACATCTTGCGAACACAATCGGGGAGCCCGAGCTGTTCGGCGGTGAGAATCTTCGAGGGAATCGTGCGGAAGACCGCACCCAGTCCCTTCCGCTGCCAGAACACGTTGGCCCGGAAGCGCGCGAGCCCCTCGATCTCGTAGGCGAAATCGTAGTCGAGCTTTTCGAGGAACTTGATGCGCCAGTCCTCTTCCATGATCTCGTAGACGAGCGTCTCGAGATCCTTGTTCGTCATCTCGCGGAACTTGATGCGCTGCATCTGGCCGTGCACGCGTATCACGGGAGGCGAGCCGGTGGTGAGGTGGAGATCGGAGCCCTTCTGCTCCACCAGGACCTTCAGGAACTGATCGATCTGTGCCATCAGGGCACTCCATTGGCGGGATTCGTGATCGTCAGGCTGGTACGCATCATACGAGCAACGGCTCGAGCGACCAGTCCAGATGTCCTTCCTTGCGACGGGCGACGTGCAGGTGCCAGCGAATGCCGGCGACGAACGCTGGGCCGACGTCAGCTCCGTCGGCCCACGACAGAAACGAGACCGCCCCCAAGTCCAGCGCGCTCGTCAGCCAATCCCCCTCCCCTCCGCCCAGGTCCACTGTGACGGCGTCGAACTGGAACGCGCGCAGGGACTCGATCTCGGCACGCCAGGAGCCACGCTCGGTCGAGAGCCGATGGCTGAAGACCTCCAGCGCGGTAGCCCGATCCCGGGTGTGGACGTAGATGCTGCGCCAAGCCGGGTCGAGCAGCAGCTCCGGAAGGTGCGGGAGCAACTCGTGCCCCAGTTCAGGCGGCGCGGAGGTGAAGACGAAGCGGGCGTTGCCGCTCCGCGCGAGCAGGCGCACCTCGGAGATAATGCCGCCGGACGGCGGCGGATAGCTGACCCGCAGGGGACTTACGACTGGGCGGGGATGGAAGAGGTATTCGCTCCCCGACTCGTCTGACAGGAACTGAGCTTCGACCGTGGTGACGATTCCACCGCGGGAAAGCTCGCCCGACCACTCGCGCCGCGGGTGGACCGCGGTCATGGACGCGACGCTGGGGCGCAGGGCCCGCTCCAGCTCGCCCTGCCAGTCTCCCGAGAGCGGTCGGCGACGCACTCTTCCGGCCTCGTCCCACCAGATCCAGCTCCTCGCTCCGCGAACCGATACGCCGAAGCGCGATGCGGCGACGGTCAGTACGATATCGAGCGCGTCCGACAGTCCGATCGGGGGGCGCGGCGTATCTTCGTCGGCCGCGCTGGCACGCGCATAGACCTGGCGGATCAGCTCGCGAATCTTCGACGGTGACGCGAGTGCGAGCTCGACTTCGCGGTCCGTCCGCGCGCGCAGCTCGTCGACCGCCTTGGTCTTGATAGGCGACTCCACCACCACGGTCAGGGTGGTCGCCGTCCGCATGATGGGCAGCGTAAGGTGCGCGAGCGCCCACTCGGGCGACACCATCGCAGCTGCCTCGTAGTCGATTTCTTCGGCTTTCGGAAACACGTACGGGAGATCGAACTGAGAGGCGAGTCCCCACTCGATCTCGTCCTCGGATACCAACCCGCAGGCAACGAGGGCCGCGCCGAAGAAGCCTCCGCTGTGGCGCTGGTACTCGAGGGCCTTGGCGACGTCTGTCTCGGTGATCCGCCCGAGCCCGACGAGGATCTCACCGAGCGTGCGTCGTTGGGTCATGCAGGCTCCACACGGGGAAATGGGGGCGACGCGAACCTGGAGAAGGTCGCGGCCCGCGCCGGACCTCGCAGATTAGGGACAGGCCGAGAACCGCGCTAGCGCTTCCGATCCGATTCGGGCGGAGCCGCGACCACGATCACCCCTCGCGCTGGACGTCCATTCCCTTCCAGCCGATACGCATATCGTCCGAGAGGCGCTCCGATGAAGGAAAGCACATAGCGGCTCTGGCGATCGATCAGCGGCGGGGAGGCCACTTGGTCCGTTCGCTCCAGGAACTCCAACTGCTCGGCCGCGAGGCTATCCGTCTCGAACAGGACCTCGTGGATCAACCAATCCGTGGTCACGAACTCCACATACGCGCCCGGCTCGATCGAGAGGGCGGCCGGTTCGGCGCGCTCGCCCTGTCCGCCCGACAGGGCGACACGATAGACCCGGTCATCGAGCGTGAGGCCCAGCTCGGCCTGCAGGACTTCATCGGGCAGGAGCGCCGGATCGGTCTCGGGTGCACAGGCCCCCGCCACAACCATGACCAAGCAGGACGATGAGAGGAGGAGACGGCGGAAGCCGTGCCTCAACGAATCACCTCGACACCACAAGAGATGCAGAAGCGCCAATCGGGATCGAGCTCCTCGCCACACGCCCCGCACGGCACAACCTTGAGGTCGGTTCCACAGAAGGGACAGAAGTTGAGGTTGGCGCGAGCGGGAAGCTCCGCCCGACACCATTGGCACGACCCGGGCGTAGCCGCGCCGGTTGCAGTCGCCGCCATGCGGTTCTGGAACACATCCACCCCCGGCGGCACGATCGAGAGTGCGTCCGCGGCCGTTTCGGCAGGGGCGAGATCGGCCACCGACAGCGGCTCGGTGCGCTCCGATCGAGCCACCAGATCGCCCATGGCTCCTGCAGCCACGAGGGCCAAGTCGAGGTGAGCCTGGTTCAGCCGTACGTCGACGGCCGCGTACTCACGGTAGACCCCCGTGTTCGGGTTCGCGGTCGACAGCTCGGCGCGCAGGTCGCGCAACGCCGGCTCCGACTCGAGAATCAGGTAGTCGCCCTCTCCGGCCAGGAGTCGGACCAGAGCGTCCTCGTAGTCACCGTTGATTCGCACGCCGATGCGGTCCCGGTGCGATCCATAGGGAACGAGGTTCTGATAGATCTCCGCCACCGTGAACGGACCCGTGAGATACTCGGGCCGCTGGGTCTGGATCTCTTCGACCAACGCCCGGTGGAACCGCTCCAGAATCTCCATCGAATTGCTCATGCCCCCGTAGGATTGTCCTTCTCCAGCCTCACCAACCCGGCCTCGAGCGCGGCTCGCAGAAAGGTCTCGGGGTCGGTGAAGGGTATCTCCGCACCACTCTGCTCGTGCCAGCGCTCGGCGAGGCGTCGCATGTACTGCACCGTGGACTCATGCGAAAAGCCGGCGAGGTCTCTCATCTGACGCACGATCTCGTAGCACGTTCCCCGCAGCCGTGTTCCGTCACTCAAACGAACCGTGAGCGTTCCCGCCTCACTCGCCGAGAGGGAGCGTTCGAAGAGCTCGAGCTGACTCGGGTCGTACCTCACCTCTGCGTCCGACCCGCCCATTCGGGTTTCGACCTCGGCCAGGAGGCGATCGATGGGATCATCGAGCTCTTCCAGCTCTCGCAGCCGCTGCTCCCATGGTGCGAGGCGAGCGTCCCCCGACTCCATCTGCCAGAGCGTCCGCTTCAGCTCCATGAGGCGCCAAACCCCGAGCGCGTCCCAGTGCTCCTGCGGCGGGACACGCTCGAATTCCCGCAGAGCGGCATCCCAGTCACCCCGGTCGTAGAGCAGGTGTCCCAGGTACACGCGCGCCTCGTGCAGGTCCGGGTCGAGCCGGAGCGCACGCCTGATTTGCCGGCCGGCACCAACCTCGTCGCCGAGACGGTGCAATGCGTATCCCAAGGATGCGGCTGCATCGGCGCTGTCGGGCCTCCCCGCTGCCGCCTGTCCGAAGATGTCGCGGCAGTCGACGTACATAGCGGCGCGGTAGAGCGCACGGCCAATGGTGAGCATCAGCTCGATGTCGTCGTCGTATCCCCCGGAGGCGACGTCCCGGAAGAGCCGGAGCGCCTGCTCCTTCTCACCGAAGCGGAGGAGCACCTCGCCGAGACCGACCTGCGCGTCCTCGTGCGTCGGATCCAGTGCGACCGCGCGCTCGAAGGCGTGACGGGCCCACGCGAACTCCTCGCGCGCCAGCCGCGCGTATCCCAGTCCTACGTAGAGCTCGACCGCATTCGGATAAAGAGAAAGGCCCTCTTTGAGCATCTCGAGGGCCCCTTCGTAGTCACCATCATTGTACAACTTGTGCGCCTGCTCGTCGTATTCCTCGGAGCTGAGGAACCGTTCGGGCATCTACGGTAGCTCCTTGGCGACCGCCGCTGGCCGGCCGGTGAAGGCGGAATCGCGTCTACTATAACGCCGCGCGCGGAGCCTTACCACCCTGAAATGGGACGGCTACGGCGCCTTCGCGTATGCGACTCCGCACCCCATGCAAACCAGGTCCTTGCCGACGCGGACGAGTCGCGTTCCGGCCTCGTGGCGCGGGCAATCGGGCTCTTCCCCGTCGTCCATGGCGTCCTTCACCTTCTTCCGCTCACCCCGGGTGGCCTTCGGGATCACGATCTCGTAGCGGAGCGAGGAGGCGCTGCACTCGAAGATGCCCACCGAATCCCCGTCTTCCCCCGGCCGTAGTCCGAGCAGCATGAGGTACCCGCCCATCGGAGACTCCATCCGATGGCCGGCATAGTAGTACTTCAGCAGCTGCTTCTCGTTGTCCAGCTTGAGCGGGGCATTGGGGTCGCGCTTCTTCGCCAAACGGACTCCACCTTTCTTGCGAGGGGAGCCGGAGATCCGCTCCCACGGAACCAGAAAAAAAGCGGGCGAAAGTATAGACAGGGTGCTGCCCTTCCCGCCACGGGTCGGCCGGCTTCCGGGCGCCCCGGCCTCGGTCCGTCCACCTCCCGGAAGCAACACGGGGCGGGCGGCCTTTCGGCCTCCCGCCCCGCGGTTGCTGTAAGCCCTTGCGGGCGCGTAACCTAGACGGCGGTTGCGTCCGCCATCTTCTTGGAGGTATGCTCGCGGCTATTGGCGATGGCCGGCTTGCAGAACCGGACTCCGATCTCCCGCAGACCCTTGAGGTCGCCATCGGTGAGATCAGGATACCGCTCACCGATATAGTCGATCGTCTCGTCCATCCAGTGGGTCTGGTCCGGCTCCGCCGCGTCGATGACCCCGCAGCGGTTGATGTGGCTGAACAGTTCGTCGCGCGCGCGATCTAGGAGTTTTTCCTTGGACAAAGTCGCTCTCCGTCGTGGTTCATGCTGTCGCGTGCACTCGGCACGCGGTTGCGTTTTCAGCCGTATAACGTAACCGAGAAACGACTTGCGACAAACCGGAGGGATGGTGACGAGCGCGGGGGGCCCGAGCCCGGTAGACCTGGAGGTATACCGCCAGCTCTTCACCGCCATCGCCGAGGAGATGGGGGCCGCGCTCCGGCGCACCGCCTTCTCCCCCAATATCAAGGAGAGGCGGGACTACTCCTGCGCCCTCTTCGATGCCCTCGGTACGGCCGTCTCGGTGGGGGACCATATGCCCGTCCACCTGGGGGCCATGCCGCGGAGCGTCCAGGCGGCGCTCTCGGAACTCGGGACGCTCGCGCCCGGGGACGTAGCGTGCCTCAACGACCCCTTCCGGGGGGGGACCCACCTGCCCGACCTGACCCTGGTCGCGGCGGTGCACGCGGCCTCGGGAAAGCTGCTGGGTCACGTGGCCTCCAGGGCCCACCACAGCGACATGGGCGGATCGACACCCGGATCCATGCCCCTGGCGCGGGAGATCTTCGAGGAGGGCCTGAGGATCCCCCCGGTGCGCCTCTACCGCGCCGGGGTCCGCAACGAGGACGTATGGCGGATGATCCTGGCCAATGTGCGCACACCCAGGGAGCGGGCCGGCGACCTGGACGCGCAACTCGCCGCGCTGAACGCCGGCAGCCGCCGTTTGCTCGAGATCGTCGAGCGTCGTGGAATCGAGGCGACCCTCGGCGCCATGCAGGGTCTGGTGGCCTACGCCGACCGGCTGGTGGCGGCCGGTCTCGGCCTGGTTCCGGACGGCCGGTACATCGCCGAGGACGCCCTCGAGGACGACGGCTTCGGCACAGGACCGATCCCGATTCGGGTGACCCTCACCGTGACCGGGGCCGCAGCCAGCGTCGACTTCGCCGGGACGTCCCCCCAGGTCCCCGGCGGAGTGAACGCCGTCGCGGCCATCACCGACTCCGCGGTGCGATACGTGGTGCGCTGCGTGGTGGAGGCGCTGATCGGCGAGACCCTCCCGGCGGGGGGGGGCTCCATGAACGCAGTGCAGCTCGTGCTGCCCGAGGCGAGTGTGGTGAACGCACGGGAACCGGCCGCGGTCGCGGCCGGCAATGTCGAGACGAGCCAGCGGGTTACGGATGTACTGATGTCGGCGTTTGCCCAGGCGCTCCCCGAGGTCATGCCTGCGCTCTCGCAGGGCACGATGAACAACACCACTCTGGGGGGCACCGATCCTCGGACCGGGGAGGCCTTCGCCTACTACGAGACGATGGGGGGCGGCATGG
>JBEBGN010000146.1:0-7963 GCA_040081395.1 Longimicrobiales bacterium | reverse complement strand
GGCCGAGCGGTCCTCGGAGGAGTCGCGCCAGCGCCCTCGACCGTGAGGCACCCCCAAAAAACGAGCGGACGGTAGGTGCAAGCACCTACCGCCGCTCTTGGCACGCCCCCCCAGGGCGTGTTGCCCACCCATCCTGGCGTGGGACTTTGTGCCGGCGGGACGACCGTGGCCGAACCGCGCCGGCACGAAGTTCCTTTTCCTGAGACTACGTCTGCGGACCTGAGTCCGGAGACTACGCCGACTTCCTCTCCAGGTCGAACTCGACCACGACCTGCTCCGGAACTTGAGCAAAGGGCGTGCCGGAGAGTGGGATCACCCGGGTCACGTCACCATCGAAGTAGAGGGGATAGACCCAATCCCCATACTTGATCAACTGGGCGATTCGTGGGCCCGAACCGTTCTGCGGGGCCACGACCACCTCCGTGATCGACCGCCACACACGGTCGACCAACGTCATCCGCTCGGACACGGAGTCCGCCCACAGGGCGAGCCGGATCCGCTTGCGGTCCTGCAACGTCAGGGGTCGCACCACACGACGATGACCGCGGAAGCTGTGCGAGAGAAGGAAGGCAACCGCCTCACCCTCCGGCACGGGGTCCAGGTCGTGGTCGTGCAGGTAATCGCCCGGCGTCCTCACCTTGGTTGCCCTCAGGTCGATATATCCGTCCGTCGAAACGCGCATCCTGCCTCCGCTCGGCTCCAGCGCCACTTGGGGGGAGTGCGACAGCGGATGCTCTAAGGACAACTCCCGTGCCCGCTGATCGTAAACATTTGGCGCCGTGTCATGACAATGTGTAAGTGATTATGCTGCAACGTATTAGGCACGTGGCGGCGGTCATCCGCCTGGGCGTCGGATCCGAGGCCCGATCGGCCAGAACCTTCCGACCGTGGCAATCTTTGCAGAGCTTCGCGGCCGTGACCCCTCAGCCCTCGGACGAGCTCGGCGCCCACGTTTCTGCGGAGGGGGGCCTGGACCGTGCCCCCGCGCGGGCAGCCGCCCTCGACGCCGCCGTTCTCCAGCTCTTTACCAAGTCGCCCAGCCGTTGGGCGGAGCCGCAGCTCGACCCATCCTCGGTCGAGGCGTTTCGCGCCGAGCGAGCGGCGCACGGCATCACCACGGCGGTCAGCCATGACTCTTACCTGATCAACCTGTCCTCCCCCGACCTCCGGCTCTGGCGCACCTCGCAGCGCTGTTTCGCCGGAGAACTCGCGCGCGCGGAGGCGCTCGGCTTGGACGGGGTGGTCACGCACCCCGGCAATGCCACCGACGGCGACCTCCCGGCCGGCATCGAGCGAAATGCGCGGGGGATCGCGGACTCCCTCGCGGAGCTTCCCGGGGCCAGGGCGATGGTGCTGCTCGAGTTGACAGCCGGGAGTGGCACCAGCGTAGGTGCCTCGTTCGAGAACTTGCGTGCCATCCTCGATGCGATCCCCCCGGAGCAGCGAGACCGGGTGGGCGTTTGCTTCGACACCTGCCACGGGTACAGCGCCGGGTACGACCTAGTTGCCGATTACGATGGCGTGTGGGCCGACTTCGACCGCGTGCTGGGTCTCGAGCGCCTACGGCTCATCCATATGAACGACTCGAAGCACCCCTTCGGTTCCAGGAAGGACCGTCACGAGGCGATCGGGGCGGGCACGCTCGGCTTCGAGCCCTTCCGACGCATCATGCGGGACCCCCGGCTGCGGCAGGTGCCTAAGATCCTGGAGACCCCGAAGGGGGACGACGAAGTGAGCGCGGACCGGGCGAACCTGGCGTTGCTGAGGGGCCTTCGAGTGGGTTAACCGCCGCTGGGGGCGGGTGTCAGGAACTCCGAAGGGCGGAGGAGGCTCCCACCAGCACGAGCACCAGCCCGCTGGCGCAGACGATTGCCGCGCCGGTCGGGAGGTCGAGCACGAACGAGGCGACCAGCCCGACCACACTGGCGACGGTGCCGACCGCCCATCCAACAGCAAGGCGTGCGAGCCACCCCTTGGTCAGCGTGACCGCGCAGACTGCCGGCACGATGAGGTACGCGAAGGTGAGCAGGACTCCGGCGACGCGAACGAAGCTCACCACCACGACGGCGAAGGCCGCGTAGAACAGGAAGTCCCACAAGCGCACGCGCGTCCCCTGCGCGAACGCCGCTTCCGCGTCCGAAGAGATCAGCGCGAAGCGATCGTGGAACGCTCCGTAGAAGACCGCCAAGACTGCGAAAAGCAACGCGCGTTGGCCGACCTCTCCTCCGGTCACGTTGAGAATATCACCGGTGAGCAGGTGCTCCAGCTCCTCACGTCCACCGGCCACGCGACTCAGCAGCAGGATGACTCCGGCAGCCGCGACCACGAAGGTGATGCCGATGATCGCCTCTTGGGGAACGGGCCCCTTCTTTCGACCGCGCGTCCAGCTGAAGAGCCCGGCGCCGAGGAACGTCACGCCGAGGGAGATCCAGAACACGATCGGGTCGTGGAAATCATACCCCATCAGTAGCGCGATACTGGTGCCGAGCGTCGCGACCTGAGCCAGGGCCAGGTCCACGAAGATCACCTCACGCTCCACGACATGGAGGCCGAGGTACACCAAGAGGGGCGGGAGTACGAGACATGCGACGAAGGGCCACTTCATCACCGTCCAGATGAGTTCGAGATCCACGGTCACCTCGCCGGCCCGAGGGCCCTGGCCAACGTTCCGACCAGGTAGTCCATGAGGGTGAAGTAGGTATCGGTGTTCGGCACCACACCGGGTTGCTGCGGCATATCGAGCACGGTCGCGTCGGTCTGCCGAGCGACGGTCTCCGCGGTCCTGCGGTTCTGGTACGGCTGCACCAGGATGACCCGCGCGCCCTGGTCCCGCATCGTGCTGATGACCTGCGCCAAGTGCGCGGGTGAGGGCGCGATGCCGGGGCGCTCCTCGAGCGTCGCGGCCACGGTCAGGCCGAAGCGTTGCGCCAGATACACGAAGTCGCGGTGGTAGGTGACGATCCTCGCTCCGCGATACGGCGCCAGCTGACCCTGCCACTCGGCCAGCTTGCTGTCGATACGCTCGTTGAAGCGCTGAAGGTTGGCTGCATAGGACGCCGCCGAGGGCGGGTCGACGCGCGCCAACCGATCGGCGATCTGGGCAGCGATGATCTTCACGTTGACCGGATCCAGCATGAAGTGCGGATTGCCCATGGCGTGCACGTCGCCGCGCGAGCGGTCGAGCGAGGTGGGCACCTCGAGCATCGTGACGCCGACGGAAGCCGAGACACGGCCCGGCGCCCCGGACGCGATCTTCGTGTTGCGCACGCTTTGGAGGAGGGCGGGGAGCCACCCGATCTCCAGTTCGGCGCCCCCCTCGATCAGCACGTCGGCGCGGTTGAGGCTGACGACCAAGCTCGGCCTGGCGTCCACGAAATGCGGGTCCTCGGTCGGCTTGGCCAGGACGGTGATCTCCAGCGCGGGTCCACCGATCTCGCGGGCGAGCGCACCCAGGTCTGGGGTCGTGGCAACTACACGAATCTGGGCAGCGAGCGGGGTCGCTGCGGCCCACGCGCCGACCCACAGCAGGGACCCGAGCAATGCGGTGCGAATTCTCATGGAAGTGTCTCCCCCGGCCCTAGAAGCGGTGCGCCGCATGGGCGCCCAGGATGAACTCGACCTGTACCCACAGCGAGTGGTCGTAACCCAGTCCATCGCGGTGGTCGAGGTTGTATTGCGCGCGGATCCTGGAGTACTCGCTCGGATACCAGGTCACGCTCGGCGAAATCCGGTGGCGATCCGAGCGTAGAGCCGAGGCGAAAGCTCCGGCCTCCCCGTCCACGAGGTCAGCCCGCGTGCCGACCACCCAGCGCGGCTTGATACCCCAGAGGATTTCGGCGTAGCCTCCGCGGTCCGTGAGCGTCTCGCCGGGGAGTGAAACCAGGGGATCGTCGGCGGAGAGGCGATCAACCGCCTCGTAGCGACGTGCCAACGCCTCCGCCTGGAAGGACACGAAGGGGAAGCCCTGAAGCGCCGTCAGGGACTTCCACTTCCAGTACAGGTCGGCGCCGAGAATGCGCGTGTCAGCGTCGTCACCCGAGCTGTTCGGTCCGATCGCGGCCGACACACCCACCACGACGGTCTGTGTAGACGTGAGGTCGAGAGAGGTCGTGAGTCGCGGCACGACGAGCAGGTCGCCCGCATTCTCGACGGTGCGGTCGCGGGCCTCGCCCCCGTGAATCTCCGGGGACTCCGGGGACTGGAAGCTGAAGGCGGTCTCTCCCGCGCTGTTCACGACGGTGACCAGCGCCTCCGTGTACCAAGGGGTGGGGGCCAGCCACGACAGCCGTGCGCCTTGGCTGCGTAGGCCATCGGGACCGAAGGTCGTTCCCAGCATCAGGGGCACGTCCACGAAGGCCCAGGAGTGCGGGTGCTGCGTGTTCTGACGTCCGAACTCGACGAAGAACTGGCCGCCTTTCAACTGCAGATTGCCTGGCAGCGAGGTCGTGAGGAAGTAGACCTCCTCCAGCTCGACTCCGGTTTCGCCCTCGTCGTCCAGCTTGTACATGAGGTTGGCGAAGCCCTGGAAGTACGGGTCGACGGCACCGTTCAGGGTGAGCTCGACGTTCGGGATGGTGAAGCCGCGCACGCGAGGGTCGTGATCCCCCGGGAGCAAGGACCCGACGTCGGCTTCGGTCGACCAGCCGGCGTCTGCGATGCCGACGAAGCCGATGTTCATGAAGGTGTTGCCGCCGGGCGCCTGGGCGACCAGGGCAGCGGGCAGAAGGAGGGCTGGGGCGGTAAGGACCGCTGCGACGAACCGCCGGGTGCGACGAAATGTCGTGGGGGACACGTGAGCTTCCGCATATTTGGATGACGATGGAACGCGGCCCCGGTTGGGGTCGCGAGGAAAGAGGCGCCCCGCGAAGGGGCGTCGATCGTCAGGCTTGCGGAGGTGCCCGGGACGGCGGCCCTTCGCGCAGGGGCCGGTCGCTCGCGGCGAGTTGGACGGACGCAGGCAGGGCGTCCACGAACACGTGGGCCACACGGTGATCGTGCGTCCTGGACCCAAGCGAGAGGTTCGCGCCGACCTGGGTGCAGATGCGGTGGTCGTGGGGGTGCGCGCACGTTGCGGGATCGTGCTCGCTCTCGATGGCCGCGTGGGCGAGGAATCCGCCCCGCTCGAGGAGGGGCTCCGCGAGGTTCGTGCCCAGAATCAAGGCGCACAGCAGCAAGCCGAAGGGCCTCCGCGTGCGTGATTCTGAGTGCGTCATCAGGATTCGATCTCTTGGTGCAAGCCCCGTGCGTCCCGTCGGCGGCGGACGGTCTCTAGGATTACCCTGGCTCGAATATGGTGTGCCCTGGTCGGCCGTGCACATCCGCGGGGCCATCGGCTCGATGGCGTAGAGCCGCATGTGCGGGTTGTTCCTGTCGTCGCCATCTCCCTATATTCGCCTTGCACGTCGGAGGGCTCACTTATTGAGCCAACGTACCGAAGCCGGGACTGACTCCTGGGAACGACGCTAGGCCCCCTCGAGGGGAAAGCGACAGGGCTCGGGGAGGTCACCTTCCGTTACTCCCGGGCTTCAATAATCCCCTCCGATGTGTTTTGCGGGCCGGTGCCCGGCCACCTCGGTGGCCCGGGCATCGGCCTTTCTCTTCGCCCACACGTTCGTGTTTTCTGCCGGGTCTGGATCCATGGTCCGAGCCACGCGGCGGGTGCACTTCAGCGCCGCTCATCGCCTGTTCCGCTCGGACTGGTCCGACGAGCGCAACCGTGACGTATTCGGCGACTGCGCCAACCCCAACTGGCACGGACACAACTACGAGCTCGATGTGAGCGTCGAGGGCCCCCTCGATCCGGAGACGGGCTTTGTGATGGACCTCAAGCGCTTGAAGGAGCTGGTCGAGCGACGCGTGCTCCACGACGTCGATCACAAGAACTTGAACACCGAGGTCGCGTGGCTGGAGGGGATCAACCCTTCCACGGAGAACGTCGCGGTTGCGATCTGGGGCCGCTTGGCGGATGAGCTGCCGAAGGGCGTGCGGTTGGCGAAGGTCCTGTTGCGCGAGACGCCTCGGAACTGGGTCGAGTACACAGGCCCGCAGGGAGGATGACGATGAGCAAGCAAGCTGCGCCCAAGACGGCGGACCTGTCGGGCGTTCCATTCCCCGACCTGGTGGCGGAGATGATTCGGCGTCTGGGTGACGACCCGGATCGCGAGGGCATGAAGAAGACGCCCGAGCGGGTGGCGGAGTCGATGGCATTCCTGACCAAAGGGTACGCCGAGAAGCCGGACGTGGTGCTCCACGACGCGCTCTTCGAGGAGTCACACCGGAACATGGTGCTCGTGAAGGACATCGAGGTCTACTCGATGTGCGAGCACCACCTGCTCCCGTTCTTCGGCAAGGCCCACGTGGCCTATGTGCCCAATGGGCGCATCGTCGGACTCTCGAAGCTGGCGCGATTGGTCGAGGTGTACGCGCGCCGCTTCCAGGTGCAGGAGCGCCTCACCGAGCAGGTCGCGCAGGCGCTCTGGGATACGACGCAGCCCCAGGGGGTCGCGGTGGTCGTGGAGGCTCACCACCTGTGCATGATGATGCGTGGGGTCGAGAAGCAGAACTCCAAGACCATCACGTCGGCTATGCGCGGGGTGTTCTTGGACGATCAGCGCACGCGCGACGAGTTCCTCCGCCTCACGACGAGCGCGCACCGGCCGCTGTCATGAGCGAAAGCGCGCTCGTCGGACGCACCGCGCTCGTGACTGGTGCGAGTCGAGGGATCGGACGCTGCGTAGTCGAGACGTTGGCCGACGCCGGCGCGCGCGTATGGTGCCTGGGCCGATCGGCGGCCGATTTGCGCTCGCTGGCAGCTGAAGTGGGGGGCGAGGCCCTCGTCGCGGATGTCACGGACGATGCGGCCACCTGGGAGGCGCTCGATGGAATGGTGGAGTCCCTGGGCGGCGCGCCGGACCTCGTGGTGAACTCGGCGGGCGTTTTTGACATCGCGCCGAGCGCTGAGGAGTCCGTGGCGAGCTTCGACCGGATGATCGGCGTGAACCTCCGCGGCACATTCCTCGTGAACCGGGCGCTGCTTCCGTCGATGCTGGAGCGGAAATCGGGCCTGATCGTGAACGTCGGTTCGGTCGCGGGACGGAAGGCTTATCGCGGCAACGGTGCTTACTCCGCGTCCAAGTTCGGGCTCCGAGGCTACCACGAGGTGCTGGTCGAGGAACTGAGAGGGAGCGGCGTGCGTGCCACGCTGCTCGAACCTGCGTCGACCGATACGCCCATCTGGGACGCCCTCGACCCCGACTCGAATCCGAGGCTCCCGAACCGCAAGGATATGTTGCGGTCCGACGACGTAGCGCAGGCGGTGCTGTTCGTGGCCACCCGCCCCGCGGACGTGTGCATTCCACTCTTTCAGATCGAACGGGCATGACCCGATACGCCTTCACCGTCTGCGCTCAGGCCCACTACGACGCAGCGCACTATCTGCGGAACTACGCCGGGAAGTGCGCGAAGCTGCACGGTCACCGGTATGTCGTCGAGGCCGCCGTCCAGCTCACCGAACTCGACGACTCGGGTATCGCGTTCGACTTCGTCGACCTGAAGTCCGCGCTCAAGGCGCTCGCGGACGGACTCGATCACGAGAACCTGAACGAGCTGCCGGCGTTCGAGGGTGTGGAGACGAGCGCCGAGAACCAGGCGCGCTACTTCTTCGAACAGCTGAAGGCGCGACTGCCGGAGCCCGCCGCCTCGGGACTCGCCTACGCGCGTGTGTGGGAGTCCCCCACTCAGTGGGCGCAGTACGGCCCAGTCGCGGAGACGGGTCCCGTCCGGTCGGCGCGATCCGCGAAGTCGAATCGATCGACGAAGGTGGCGCGGCCCCGAGGCACGGGCGGCGGTCGCCGCTGACCCTCGGCCCGCCGTGCATTTCCTCCTCACCGACCGCCTCACCTGTCCGCGGTGCGGACCCGGGTTCGGGCTGATCCTGCTCGCCCAGAAGCTCCAGGACCGCGTG
>JBEBGN010000145.1:0-7989 GCA_040081395.1 Longimicrobiales bacterium | reverse complement strand
TCCCACCCCCGTCTACGACACGCAGATCTTGAAGTTCTCGCGCACGGGTGAGCTCCTGACCGCCATCGGTGAAGCGGGCGCCACGCCGAGCAGCGCGAGCACGAACAGCTTCGGCGGTCCGGCAGACTTCTCCTTCGACGCCGACGCCGGCGAAGTCTACGTCGCCGACGGCTTCGTGAACCACCGCGTGGTCGTGCTCGACATGGCCACCGGCGCCGTGAAGCGCTCTTGGGGCGCTTACGGCAACGCGCCCGACGACGCGCCGCAGGGTCCCTACGATCCGTCAGCGGCCCCGTCGCAGCAGTTCCGCAGGGTCACGTGCGCCGAGCTGTCCAACGACGGCCTCGTCTACGTCTGCGATCAGGGCAACAACCGCATCCAGGTGTTCGAGACGGACGGCACGTTCGTCCAAGAGATGGTCATCAAGGGTTCGACCCTCGGTAACGGTTCCGTGCGCGACATCGCGTTCTCGAACGACGAGGACCAGCGCTGGCTCTTCGTGACGGACGGCATGAACGAACGTGTCCACATCCTCTTCCGGAACACGCTCGAGTTGAAGACGTCCTTCGGTATCGGCGGTCGGTACCCGGGAAACTTCCGCGAGCTCGGCGGCATCGCCGTCGACGCGGCCGGCAATATCCTCACCGCTGAGGATGGCCAGGGCCGGCGCGTGCAGATGTTCAGGAACATCGGCATCGGTCCTGTCCCCTCGGCGGAGCAGGGCCCCCTCTACCCGCAAGCCGCAGGAGGCATGTGATGAATCGCCGGAATCTCCTCATCGGTGGCGGGCTGGTTGCGTCGATCGTGGCGGTCGGCCTGGCCCAGTCCAAGTTGGACGCCGTCGCGGCCACGCAGATGGTGCGCGCGCCCAAGTTCGAAATCGACCCCTATTGGCCGAAGCCCCTCCCGAACAACTGGGTCTACGGCACGGTGATCGGCGTCGCGACCGACCCGCAGGACAACGTGTACATCGTTCACCGCGGCATCACGGGCGCCGAGGCCGGCGCAGAGGGTGACGCACCCATCGCCGAGTGCTGTCGCTCGGCACCCCCGGTCGTCCAGTTCGACGCCGAGGGCAACCTGGTGCGCGCGTGGGGATACCCGCCGGGACCCGTCACGGTTGGACAGTCGACCTTCGTCTGGCCGGCCTCGAACCACGGGCTCGGCATCGACCAAGAAGGCAACGTCTGGATCGGTGGCAACGGCGGGGGCGACTCCCACGTGCTGAAGTTCACCGTCGACGGCACCTACCTGGGCACGTACGGCGAGCCGGGTAACGCGGCCAACAGCAACGCCCGGAACCACTTCGGCATGGTCGCGGACATCTCGTTCAACTTCGCTGCGAACGAGGCGATCTTCGCCGACGGCTACGCCAACAAGCGCGTCGCGGTGGTCGATATCACGTCGATGCAGATCAAGCGCTTCTGGGGCGCCTACGGTAATCGCCCCATCGACAACCCGACCTATCGTGGCACTCGTGCCGCGGGCCAGACCCCGCCGTGGTCGTCCGAGCGCTACAACGAGCAGCAGTTCCGGAACCCGGTGCACTGCGCGGATCCGTCGAACGACGGGCTCCTGTACGTGTGTGACCGCCAGAATAACCGGGTGCAGGTCTTCCGTCTGGACGGCACGTACGTGCGCGAGGCGTATTATGCGCCGGCGACGCTCGGTGACGGTGCCGTGTGGGATATCGGGTTCTCGCCCGATCCCGAGCAGAGCTTCTTCTACATCGCGGACGGCAAGAACGCGCGCATCCACATCGTCGACCGGCAGTCCATGCAGGAAGTCTCGACGCTCGGGACCGGTGGTCGGTACGCCGGTGAGTTCCAGGCCGTCCACAGCCTGACGACCGACTCGCAGGGCAACATCTACGCGACCGAGACCTACGAGGGTCGCCGCCTGCACAAGTTCGTCTACATGGGCATCACGGACGTGCCGCGGCACCAGGGCGCGGCCTGGCCGGCTCGGTAGGTCGGACTTCTTCACCGCAGCAGTCCAGATCGTCGAAGTAGTCGAAGTCGAGAGGCCGGGGGCCCGCAGTCGGGGCTCCCGGCCTCCGTATTTCGGGGTCAGCGGGTTGAAGCGCAGCGTCGCCCTGGTAGCCGCCGCGACGCTGTGGGCGGTCGGTGCCTCGGGGCAGTCCGCGGCGTCGGTGCCGCCCTCCGTGCCGGACACCGCAGCGGCCCCGCTCTTCGGTGCCCGCGACTGGGCGCTCGTAGGCGGCTTCGCGGCCGCGCAGCTCGCGCTCTTTCCGCTCGATGAGAATGTGCGCCGTGCGACCGGCCGCATGAGGGGGGACGGCACCGATGCCCTGTCGGATGCGCTCCGGCCCTTCGGTCGTATCGACGCCATCTACGTGGGATCGGTCGCGGCCTATGCGCTTGGACGCGTGAGCGGTCGTCCGCGCCTTGCCGACGTGGGGCTGCACACGTTCGTGTCGCTCACCCTCGCCAACGCGATCACCGGTACGCTCAAGAGCCTAGGTGGGCGCGCTCGCCCGTGGATCCTCGAGGTGCAGGGAACGGACACAACGTGGGTGTACCATGGGCCCGGGGAGTGGGACCTCCTCGCCGGGTGGACGGAGGGGGGGAGCCGGCAGTCGTACCCATCTGGGCATACGACCGCGGCGTTCGCGCTCGCGACGGTCCTCGCCGAGGAGCTGGGTGGGGTGACGCCCTGGCTGGCGTACCCGGTCGCTGCCGGCGTAGGCTGGTCCCGACTGAACGACGAAGCGCACTGGGCGACCGACGTGGTCATGGGCGCGCTGGTG
The DNA here is from genome assembly GCA_040081395.1 of Longimicrobiales bacterium. Lineage (GTDB taxonomy): Bacteria > Gemmatimonadota > Gemmatimonadetes > Longimicrobiales > Gaopeijiaceae > UBA2982. Next base: position 5,219 of record JBEBGN010000145.1, on the reverse strand, counting down.
GGGATCGTTGCCGGGCGGCTCGTTGTCCGCTATGGACACGGGGGAGAGGGGTGGATCGAGCGAACCCTCCTGTTCGAGCCGGCGCCGGGGGGGAGAGGTGCGGTGGTGGGAATGCGGTTCCAGCGGGCGGGACGGACGAAGTAGGGTCGACCAAGGGGGCGAATGTCGGACTCCGAGCTCACCCGGCGCCTGTCGCCTCCGCCGCGCAGCCTGCCGGTGGCACTCTCCATCCGCGTAGTGCTCGGCGGCTTCGGCCAGATCGGTTGGCTCCTGCTCGGCTTCGGTCTGATCTTCGTGTGGGCGTTCGGCGCCGACCGCGCGGTGGTGACGGCGTTTCGGCTCGCGGGTGGGCTCGAAGTCGTCGAAGGCACCACCACCGGATGGCGGGAACTCAACCTCACCATCAACGACGTCACCGTCTACGAAACGTCCTACGCGTTCTCGGTCGAGGGCCGAAGCTTTTCCGGCGCGTCATACGAGACCGGGTACTACGCGCCCGAGGGCCAGCGTCTGCCGGTCGAGTACCGCCCCTCGAACCCCGAGGCTTCCCGCCTCCAGGGGATGCGTGCCAGTCCTACTGGCCTGGTCGCCGCGTTCGTCCTCATCATTCCGCTCATCGGGCTGATCGTCCTGCGCGCCGGCCTGCGCCGGGGGTTCCGTGCGCGCAGGCTGCTCGCCGAGGGCGTGCTCGCCCACGGTACGCTGGTGGCAGATGAGGTGACGAACGCTCAGGTGAACGAGCAGTCGGTGCACCGGATGACCTTCGAGTTCACGGCGGCGAACGGTGGCAGCTACCAGGTCGTGACCAGTACGCACGCCATCGGCCGTCTTCTGGACGATGCGCGCGAAGCGATCGTGTACGACCCACGCCACCCCGCCGATGCCACCACACTCGATGACCTACCCGGTCGCCCCACCATCGACGAGCGTGGCGAACTGCGCTCGGGTGGTGCGGGCCAGGCCGTCGTAGCCTTCATGAACCTCCTCGTACCGGCCGCGACCATCTTCGGGCACGGAGCCTTCCTCCTCCTTTACCGCTAGGGCCGAGCACCCGCGACCCGACGAGCGTTCCGCTAGAGGATGCTCGCCAGGCCCAGGGCCAGGATGAGTCCGGAAACGATGAAGATCGCGAACGCGATAGGAGCGAGAACGGTGAAGAACACGGCGCCCGCGAACCTCTCGAGCCAATGCACAGTCGGCGCTACGGCGGCCGGCATGTGGAGGGAGTGATGGGTCAGGGCTGTCATGGGATCCTCCTTCGAAACGGCCATACCTACGCCACAATGATGGCGTCGCATGTCGCCTCCGGACCATCGGCGGATTCCCGCGGTCCGCGTAGGGGTTTTTCGGGCCGAGGTGCGCCGCTGCCCCGTCGCCCATCATTATCTTCCGCCCCATGAAATCACGGACGCCCGAGCTGCGCGAGTTCGACTTCCTGGTCATAGGGAGCGGCATCGCGGGCCTCTTCTTCGCGCTGCGAGCGGCCGCGGCGGGGCGCGTCGGCATCATCACCAAGAAGGGTGCGGCCGACTCGGCCACCAACTGGGCCCAGGGCGGCATCGCGGCGGTCGAGGGTCGCGACGACTCGTTCGAGCGGCACGTCCAGGATACCCTGGTGGCGGGGGCCGGCCTCTGCGACGAGGCAGTCGTCCGCTTCGTGGTCGAGCGGGGGCCCGAGACCATCGACTCGCTCGTGGAGTACGGGGTGGGGTTCGATCGAGCTGCCGATGTGGATGGCGGAAGTGGCTTCGCGCTCGGGCGTGAGGGAGGCCACTCACGTCGGCGCATTCTCCATCGTGCGGACGCCACGGGCCGGGAGATCGAGACCTCCTTACTCGCACGCGTCCACGCGCACCCGAACATCGAGCTGTTCGAGAACCACTGCGCCGTGGACCTGCTCACGGCGCGCAAGGCGCGGATCCCCGGCCAGAACCGGGCGTTGGGTGTCTACGCTCTGTACGCACCCACCGGCAAGGTCGAACGCCTACTCGCGCCGGTCACGCTCCTGGCGACCGGAGGTGCGGGTAAGGTCTACCTGTACACGAGCAACCCGGACATCGCGTCGGGGGACGGCATGGCGATGGCGTATCGGGCCGGCGCGACCATCGCCAACATGGAGTTCATGCAGTTCCACCCCACGTGTCTGTTCCATCCCCTCGCCAAGTCGTTCCTGATCACCGAGGCGGTGCGGGGCGAGGGGGGCATCCTGCGAACGCGCGCCGGCGACGCGTTCATGAAGCGCTATCACGAATTGGCGGATCTCGCGCCGCGAGACATCGTGGCGCGCGCCATCGACACCGAGCTCAAGCGCTCCGGCGACGACTTCGTGGTGTTGGATATCACGCACCTGGATGCGGATTTCGTGCGGGAGCGCTTTCCCACGATCCACCAGCGCTGTCTCGAGTTCGGCATCGACATCACTGCACAACCGATTCCGGTCGTTCCGGCCGCGCACTACTGTTGTGGCGGTGTCCGCACCGACCTGCGTGGCGAGAGCGACCTGCCGAATCTCTTCGCCGCGGGAGAGGTGACCTGCACGGGCCTGCACGGCGCTAACCGGCTCGCGTCGAACTCGTTGCTCGAGTCCGTCGTCTTCGCATCGGCTGCGGCCACGGAGGCGACCGCGCGCCTCGCACAGATCCCCCGACCCGACCCCGCGCTGGTGCCGCCTTGGCAGGAGGGAGAGGCGACCGAGAGCGAAGAGGCGGTCATCATCAGTCAGAACTGGGACGAGATCCGCCGGTTCATGTGGAACTACGTGGGCATCGTGCGCAGCGACCAGCGCCTCGAGCGCGCCCGGCGCCGGATCGAGCTCCTCCAGGAGGAGATCGCCGACTATTACTGGCACTTCAAGCTGACTCCGGACCTGATCGAACTCAGGAACCTCGCGCTGGTGGCGGAGCTCATGATCCGCTCGGCGATGGAGCGGAAGGAGAGCCGCGGACTCCACTTCAACCTGGACCACCCCGAGGCGGACGAGTCCACGCCGGCGCGCCCGACGCTGCTGCGGCGGGACTGATTCGACCGGAGGACGACGGCCGCGTACTATGGGCGCCCACCGATTTCTCTTCGGAGTGTCCGTGCACCGACCCTGGATCCTGACCTGTGTGGCGGTGTTCGCCCTCGGCGTCCGGGGCTTGGCGGCGCAGGCCGAGCCCAGCGACCCCGGGGCGGACGAATCCATCGTCGAAGCACGACCGAACGTGGCGGCCGCGGTACCCGACGCGACGAACGGCGGGGGTGGGATCTTCGGCTACGGCTCCGAGCGGCGCAGGGTGATTCCCGGCCTCTGGGGCATGCACTTCTTCGACCGACAGTCGCTCGAGCTCTTCTGGACCAAGGGGGGCGGCATCCAGTACGAGAGCTGGTTCGCCGCCGCGTTCCTGAACTCCTACGACGACCTGTCGTTCATCGCGGGGCTCGAGCGCGATTGGTACCGCGGCGGCATCGGCGGCTTGGATCTGGGCCTCGGGTACCGCGTCGGTATTCTCACCGGGTACGACGGGCAACTGATCGCGCTGGCGGATAAGACACCCGTTCTCCCGTTCGCTGGACTGCACCTGTGGGTGCAGAGGGGGCCGATCGCCGTGGACGCCTTCTACGTGTACAGGGCCTTGGCCTTCGAGACGTCGATCGCGTACTGAGGGGTGGGCGCGGCTCTCAGCGTGGCCCCGCCAGCACCAGCCCTCGGTTCGCACTGAGGAAGTCGAGGGTCGACTGGGCGGGCCGACCGGTCAGGTCACGGACCGCGGTGCTCACGACGGCGAAGGATGCGCTTCCGGGGGGCGGAGTCGCAGATGTCTCGGTCGAGTCGGCCACGCCCACCGTAATCGTCACACCCGTCACCTCGCTGGTCACGCGAGCGATGTCCTGCGGAAACACGACTTCGGGTCCCGTGATGTCGTAGGCGCGACCTTCATGGCCGTCGCTAGCGAGCACGGCGGCAGCCGCCGCTGCGCAGTCCTCGCGCGTGACGTATGCGACACCCACGTCGGAGGGTGTCGCCGCACCATCCGCGACCATGCGGGCGGCACGCCCGACGATTCCGTTCATGTAGAGCGAGTTGCGGAGCATGGTCCACTCCAGCCCGCTGTCGCGGATGACCTGCTCGGTGCGCCGGTGGTCTGACGCGAGCGGCGAGTCGTTGTTGTCCAGATCGACGAACGACGTATACACGATCTGGCGGATGCCCGCGGCGACGGCGGCATCGACCGCATTCTTGTGCAGGTCCGCGCGTTCGGCGCCGACGTTCGTGTCGATGCTGATGAGCAGCAGGCGATCGCCGCCCTCGTAGGCTTCGGTCAGCGACTCGGGCTGGGTGAAGTCGCCGAAGCGCGTCTCGGCCCCCAGGGCGGCGTACTCCTCGAGCACCTCGGGTGTGCGGCTGACCAGGATGAGGCGTTCCGGTTCAACGCCGCGCTCGAGCAGCTCCTCGACCACCAGGCCGCCGAGCTGCCCGGAAGCGCCCGACACGACGATGACGTCCCCCTCGGGGCCGCACGCGGCGAGCGCGCCGGCCGCGAGCAGTCCGAGGAGGAGACGACGGCGGGGGAGGGCCACTTCACGCATAGCGGATGAACTCCAGCAGGTTTTGGTCGGGGTCACGAATGTAGATGCTCTGGCCGACCGCGTCTCCGCCGTCCCGTCCACCGTCGCGTTGGCCCTCCACCTCGATCGGCACACCAACGCGCGCGACAGCTGCGCGCAACTCGGCTTCGGTGCCATTCCAGACCCAGCAGAAGTCCCCGCAGGGTGGGGCGGCGGCCGAGGCTCGCAGCGTAAACGTCTCGCGTTGCCAGAGTGCGGGCCGGTGAAAGTTGATCTTCTGATCGGCGAAATGGACGGACACGATGCTGGTACCCTCGCGCACGACGAACCCGAGTGCGCGATAGAACGCGATCATCGCGTCGACGTCCTGCATAGGCACGGCCACGTGGTCGAGGGCGCCGACGCCGGAGGTCTGGCGAGCGGCCAGGCCGGCCGGCGCAACGACGACCGCGCCGGCGGCGAGCGCGCGCTTCAGGAAGGTGCGGCGTGCGGTGGGGGTGGGCATGACGGGACCTCCGCGGTGAGGTGACGAGCGGCGGTCCCGGGGTTGCGAGGCCGCTGCCGCACCATATGAGGTGTCGGTCGCGGGCCTGCCAAGGGGGCCTGGGGGAGGGGGGCCTCAGAAGTCGTTGGAGTACGAAACGAACTTGAAGCTGCCGTCGCGCTCCAGG
>JBEBGN010000029.1:0-28049 GCA_040081395.1 Longimicrobiales bacterium | reverse complement strand
CCCTGGAGCGCTACATCGTGGACGATGTTGTCGTACGCGCGCTGGAGGAAGGTCGAGTAGATGGCGACGACCGGCTTGATGCCCTGCGTGGCGAGGCCGGCCGCGAAGGTGACGCCGTGTCCTTCCGCGATGCCGACGTCGAAGTAGCGACCGGGGTGCGCCTTCTGGAACATGTCGGTGGAGGTCCCGTCGGGCATCGCCGCCGTGATCGCGACCACCTTGGGGTCGGCATCGGCGAGTTCGATGAGCCCTTTGCCGAACACCTTCTGATAGCGGGGCAGCCCCGAAGAAGCCTTGATGCCTTTCCCCGTGACTTTGTCGAAGGGGCCGGAGGCGTGCCAGGTCCACGGGTCGTCTTCGGCCGGCGTGAACCCTTTGCCCTTCCGCGTGATCGCATGGACCAGGATGGGGCCCTTCAGTTCCCGTACACGGGCGAAGGTCTCCACGAGCTGGTCGATGTCATGTCCGTCCACGGGGCCCACATAGCGGAAGCCCAACTCCTCGAAAATCATCCCGGGAGTGAGCATGTGCTTCACGCTCTCCTCGAGCCGTCCCGCGACTTCCTGAGCTACGTCGCCGAGCGCCGTGGGTGTGCGGTGCAGAATCTCGCGAACCAGGCCCCGGACCTTGTTGTAGGCCGGGTTGGTGATGACGCCCGTGAGGTACTTGTTCATGGCGCCCACGGCAGGGCCGATCGACATGTCGTTGTCATTGAGAACGACGATGAAGTCGCGGCCCGTATGTCCTGCATTGTTCAGCGCTTCGTACGCCAATCCACACCCCATCGCGCCGTCCCCGATGAGCGCGACGACCTTGAAGTTCTCGTGGTTCAGGTCGCGCCCGACGGCCATGCCCCAGGCCGCCGAGATCGAGGTCGCGGCGTGCCCCGCCCCGAACGCGTCGTACACCGATTCGTCGCGCCGTAAGAACGGAGCGAGACCGCCGCGCGTGCGAATGGTGGGGAGGCGTTCGTTCCGGCCGGTCAGGATCTTGTGGATGTAGGCCTGGTGCCCGGTGTCCCACACGAGCTGGTCGCGCGGCGTGTCGAAGACGTAGTGCAGCGCGACGGTGAGTTCGGCCACTCCGAGGCTCGCGCCGAAGTGCCCCCCCTTCTCCGAGACCACGTCGATGTGCCGCTCCCTCACTTCGTCGACGACGCGGCGCAGGCTCTCGGGCTTGAGCTTGCGGAGATCCGAGGGGTCGTGGATACCGTCGAGCAGCGACACGCGGGCGAGCTCCTTCGGCGCTGAGTGGAGTGCGTAAAGATACCGGCAGGGACCGTGCCGAACAGGTGGAACCCGTTGTCGGGGTTGGCCCTTCCCTAGCTCTCTCGCTCGACCACGTAGTGCGCCAGCGAGACCAGGGCGGGTGCCTGTAGCGCAGCTCGCTCGAGACCCGCGATGGCCCGGTCGATCTCCTCTTGCGCCATGCGACGGGCGGAGTCGAGCCCGTGGATCGACACGTAGGTGGATTTGCCCAAGGCCACGTCGCTCGGATTCTTGCCTAGGGTCTCGGCGGCCTGGGTCGCGTCCAGGATGTCGTCGGCGATCTGGAAGGCGAGGCCGATCGAGCGGCCGTACGACTCCAGGGCCGCCACGACCCCGGCGGGCGCGCCCGCGGCGTGCGCACCCATGACCAAGGACGCAGCCAGCAGCGCGCCCGTCTTTCGGCGGTGCAGGTCGTCCAACTCGGGGGCCGAAAGGGATCGACCTTCGCCGAGCAGGTCGGCCCACTGACCTCCGACCATGCCGCCGGCACCCGCGGCCTCGAGTAGGGCCCTGGTCACCGCGCGGGCGCGTGCCGGCGGGCACCCGAGCGCCTCGCACGCAGCGAGCGCCTGGAGCGCGGCGAGCGGAATGAGCGCCGCGCCCGCGCGCATGGTGACGTCCTCGCCGTGGGCACGGTGCGTCGTGGGCCGGCCCCGGCGCAGGTCGGCGTCGTCCATGCAGGGCAGATCGTCGTGCATGAGCGAGTATGCGTGAATCAGCTCGAGCGATGCGGCCAGATCGTACACCGCCGGGCCGAGCGCTCCCCCACATGCCTCATACGCACGCACGCAGAGGATCGGCCGGAGCCGCTTGCCCCCTCCGAGCACGCCGTGTCGCACGGCATCGCCCAGCGGAGTCGGGAGGTCGGAGGTGAGCGTGCCCAACGCGCGCTCCAGCGCCCCCTCCACCTGCTCACGATCCGCCGCGAGCAGCGCGTCCAGTCCGTCGGTCGAGCGGGTCGCGCTCAATCGTTGCCGACGTCCAGCGCGCGGGTTCGCCCGCTCGCGAGCAGCTCCTCGACGCGAAGCTCGGCCGCGGCGAGCACGCGCTCCGCCTCGCGCACGTGCGACACGCCCTCCTCGAAGAGGCGGAGCGCCTCCTCGAGCGGTACGTCATCCGACTCCATGCGCGCGAGGATCTCGTCGAGCCGACGTAGGCGCGCCTCGAGCGGGAGCTCCTGCTTCTCGCGCTCAACCATGTGGGTTATCCGAATCGAGGGGGCCGACCGAATCCGCGACCAGGGTACCGTCGGCGAGCCGCAGGTGGAAGCGGGTGCCGGCCGGCGCGTCCGTGACGCGCCGCAGCAGACCCCCCTCAGGTGAGGTGGCTACCGTGTACCCTCGGGCGAGCGTGGCGAGCGGGGAAAGTGCGTCCAGTCGACCACCGATCGTCTGCAGCCGAGCCCGTCGGCGCTCGACCCCGGACATGGCCGTGCGCTCGAGCCGAGCCGCGAACGCATCCAACGCCTGACGGGCCGGGCCCAGACGCCGCTCCACCGTGCGCTCCAGCCGGCGCACGCGCGCGTCCACCGCAGCGCGGCGACGCTCCGACGCACCGGTGAGTGCGCGCCCCAGCCGCGCGGGGGTCCGACGGAGCGTCTCGAGCACGATGCTCCCATCGGGCACCACCGCCTCTGCTGCTGCCGACGGGGTTGGCGCGCGCAGGTCCGCGACCAGATCGGAGATGGTGACGTCCGTCTCGTGCCCGACCGCGGACACCACCGGCACCGGACAGGCGGCGATCGCGCGCGCCACTGGCTCCTCGTTGAACGCCCACAGGTCCTCCACCGCCCCACCCCCGCGTCCGACGATGATCACGTCGGCGACCCCGCTCGCACCGAGCGCGTCGAGGGCGGCCGCGATCTCCAGCGCCGCTCCCTCCCCCTGCACCTTGGTCGAGCGCAGCACCACGCGCGTCCACGGCGCCCGCCGAGCGAGCACGGACAGGATGTCCCGGAGCGCGGCCCCGTCTTTGGAGGTCACCACGCCCACGCACGCTGGCATGCGGGGGAGACGGCGCTTTCGGTCGGCCGCGAGCAATCCTTCGGCCTCGAGCTTGGATCGCAGCTTCTCGAACGCGAGTCGCCAGAGTCCATCGGCCCCCTCGGCTTCGACGCGCCGAGCCACGAGCTGATAGTCCCCCTTCGCCTCGTAGAGGGTGAGGTCACCGAAGACCCGCACCTTCATGCCCTCTTCGGGATCGACGGGGAGCTGGCTCGCTTCGCGTCCGAACATCACGCACCGGATCTGCGCGCGTTCGTCTTTGAGCCCGAAGTAGCAGTGTCCCGCACGCGAGCGCGTCCACCCCGTAACCTCGCCACCTACCCAGAGGGGCTCGACGCTCTCTTCGAGCAGACCGCGCACTGCGCGGTTGACCTGCGAGACCGACCACACCTTGGGGCGCGCCTCGGCGGGGGGGGGCGGCGGAACCGGAGGTGCATCGGGGTCCGAGGGCGCACTACCGAACAGGTCGAGCTCGGGGTCGTGTTCGGTCACCGTCAGTCCCGCCGCAACGCGAGCGCTCTCTCGGCCGACGCCACGGTGTTGGCAAGCAGCATGGTGATCGTCATGGGGCCCACTCCACCCGGCGAGGGGGTGATGGCACCCGCCACCTTCTTCACCTCGTCGAAGCGCACGTCGCCGCACACGCGGTAGCCCTTCTCCGCCGTGGCGTCGTCGACGCGATGCGTGCCGACGTCGATGACCACCGCGCCGGGCCGCACCATGTCGGCGGAGATCGACTCGGGCCGGCCCATGGCGACTACGAGGATATCGGCGGTGCGCGTCACGGCCCCGAGGTCCTTCGTGCGCGAGTGGCAGACGGTGACCGTCGCGTCCCCACCGCGTCCCTTGCGCAGCAACAGCGACGCGAGCGGGCGACCCACGAGGTTCGAGCGACCGACCACCACCACGTGCTTCCCGGCCGGGTCGTGTCCGCTGCGGAGGAGCATCTCCACCACGCCAGCGGGTGTGCAGGGTGCGAAGAAGTCGCCCGAGTCGGTGGCGAGACGCCCGACGCTCATCGGGTGGAAGCCGTCCACGTCCTTGGAGGGGTGGATGGTCTCGAGCACGAGCCCTTCGTCGATGTGAGCCGGGAGGGGTAGCTGAACCAGGATGCCGTGGATCCCCGGATCCGCATTCAGGCCCGCCACCAGGCCGAGGAGCTCGGCTTCGGCCGTGTCCGCGGGCAGGTCGAGCTGGCGCGAGTGGAGTCCCAGCTCCAGCGCGGCCTTGTTCTTCATGCCCACATACATCTGCGAAGCGGGGTTGGCGCCGACGAGCACGGTCGCCAGGCCGGGCGTGACGCCCTTCCCCTTCAGCGCAGCCATACGCCCGCGGAGTTCCTCGCGGATCAGCTCGCCGATCACGCGGCCGGAAATGATCTGTGCCGTCACGCGCCCTACGTCTCCTGGTCTAGCGGGCGAAGTCGATCGCGCGCGTCTCGCGCACGACCACGACCTTGATCTGTCCGGGGTACTGGAGCTCGCTCTCGATCCGACGGGCAACCGCCTCCGAGATCTGGGCCATCTCGGCGTCGCTGACCTTGGCGGGTTCGACCATCACCCGCAGCTCGCGCCCGGCCTGAATAGCGAAGCAGCGCTCCACACCCGGGTGCTCCATGGCGAGTTCCTCGAGTTTCTCGAGGCGCTTCACGTACCCCTCGAACATCTCGCGGCGTGCACCCGGGCGCGAGCCGCTGATGGCGTCGGCCGCCGACACCAGAAAGGTCTCGGCGAAGAAGTGCGGCTCCTCGTCGTGGTGCGCCTTGATCGCGTTCAGCACGACCTCGCTCTCGTTGTGCTTCTTGCACAGCCGATATCCCAGCTCGACGTGTGTACCCTCGTGTTCGTGGGTCATGCCCTTGCCCACGTCGTGGAGCACGCCCGCGCGCTTCGCCGCCTGCACGTCGAGCTTCATCTCCGCGGCCATGTTGCCGGCGAGCAACGCGACCTCCTTCGCGTGCATGAGCTGGTTCTGCCCGTACGAGGTGCGGAACTTGAGCCGGCCCAACGTCTTCACGATCTCCGGATGCACGTTGTGGATCCCGAGCTCGTAGAGCACCTCCTCGGCGGCCTGCACCATCTTCTGCTCGACCTCTTCGGCGGCCTTGGCGACGACCTCCTCGATGCGGCCCGGGTGGATGCGCCCGTCCTCGACGAGGCGCTCCAGCGCAATGCGCGCGGTCTCGCGGCGCACAGGATCGAACGCAGACAGGACCACCGCCTCGGGGGTGTCGTCGATGATGACGTCGACGCCAGTCGCCTGCTCGAACGATCGGATGTTGCGCCCTTCGCGGCCGATGATGCGTCCCTTCATCTCGTCCGAGGGGAGTTGCACCACGGCGACCGTGGTCTCGGCCGTCACATCCGCGGCCATACGCTGGATGGCGAGCGCGACGATCTTGCGGGCTTCGCGCTCCCCTTCGCGCTGCGCCTGATCCTTGATCTCCCGGATCGAGTTCGCGGCCTCGGCACGCGCGGTGTCGTGCATGGCCTCCATGAGCTCCCGCTTGGCGTCCTGGGGGCTCATGCCCGCGAGCTTCTCGAGGCGCTGGCGTACCTCGTCGCGCTGCGACTCTACGCGGCCGGCCTCGGCCTGCGCTTCCGCTTCGCGACGCTTCAGGGCGGTGCTCTGGACGTCGAGTTCACCCTCGCGCGCGTTCAGGCGCTCGAACTGCCGATCGAACGCGTCGGAGCGCTCGGCGGCACGTCGCTCCGCCCGCTCGACCTCCTCCCTGCGCCGATCCTCTTCTTTCTCCCAGGCCTCGCGAAGGCGGATGCCCTCCTCTCGCCCCGCGAGTTCACCCGCTTTGCGAACGCTCTCTGCCTGGTCCTTCGCCCGCTCCAAAATGCGGGAGGCTTCGTCCTGTGCGCGTTGTTTCTCCAGGCGCTGCCGCGCTCGTTCCCGCGCCGTGGATATCGCGAACCCGAGCAGCGCCCCGAGGACGAGCCCCACCGCCGCCCACACCAGAGGCGCGGTGTTCATGTAGAGACTCCAAAATCGGCCGACTCGTACAGCCGAAGGTGAGCGAAATGCCCGCGTCGGCCCGCCATGAAGGGGGGAGGTCGTGCGGGTCCAATGACGCGGGGAGAATAGACGGGGCGTGAACGCGACCGCAAGCCGCGGCCCGCTCCTGCGGCCGGGGCCTGGCCCGGCCTCTCGCTCCGGCGCGTCCCCGGGTCAGCCCTGCGGCGGGGCGCCCTCGGTCGCGACGCGAATGCGACGGGTCAACTCGGCGGCCCGCTCTGCCGTCTCCTCACGAATGCGGGCCAGCTCTTCCTGGGCCTGGAAACACTCGTCGGCGATGGAGAGCGCGGCCAGGATGGCTGCCTTGTGCCCCTCGATGAGCCCCGCCTGGAGGCGGATCTGATGGATGCGGTCGTCGACGAGCTTCGCGCACCGTCGCGTATAGGCCGGTTCGGCGCTCGCTCGGATGGTGTGCTCCTCTCCGGCGATGCGCACCGTGACCGACATCTTCTCGACACTCATGCCTGGCCCCTTTCTACTGCTGCGCTTCGAGGAAGCGGATCTTGGCGAGCAGCCGGTCGACACCGGCCCTTCCCTGTTCGAGTCGGGTCCGCAGGTCGGCGTTCTCGCTCTCCAGGTGGCGCAGGCGGGAGACGATCTGCGCGGCGTCCACCTCGGAGCCCGTGAACCGCTGGAGCATCTCCTGGAGGTCCTCGCTCTTCTCTTCGGCGAGCGCGGCGCGGTCGTGCAGCCAGGTCAGGCGGTCGAGCAGGTCGCCGACCGCGCGTTCGAGCGCCTCGAACGCGGCCCGGTCGGGCAGCGCTTCGTTACCCACGAGGTTCGACACCCAACTCCTCCTTCAGCTTCTCGAGCACGGACTCCAGGGCCCGATCGACTTCGGTGTCCTTCAGGGTCCGCTCCGCCGCACGGAAGCGCAAGCGGAATGCCAGAGAGCGCGTGCCGGTGGGAATCCCCTGCCCCGTGTAGACGTCGAAGAGCGCGACCTCCTCGAGGAGCGCTCCGGCCCGCTTCGCGATCGTGCCCGACACGGCCGCTGCATCGACCCCGGCGGGAACGATCAGCGCGAGGTCGCGGTCGATCGGTGGGAACGTGGGCAACGCGCGATAGGTCACGGGAGCCGCGGCGCGTGGCATCACGGGGAGGATGACCTCGAGAGCCCACACCGACCCGGCCCAGACCGGCGCGTCCACTCTGCCTGCGGCCACCCTGCCGCCGCGCCCCACCACGGTGCCATCGCCGAGCGTGACCGTGAACGCGGCGGACCCGTCGAAGCGGGGGTCGGTGCAGCCCGGAGCCACCGAGGCCGCGCCGCCGTGCGTGCGTCGGGCGACCTCCTCGAGCAGGCCTTTCAGGTCCCACACGCTGAGCGCCTCATCCTCCGCGGACCAGTGCGAGGGCGCGCGTTGCCCGGTGAGCGTGGCCGCGAGACAGGTGGCTTCGAGGGGGGGCACACCGGACCCAGCACGCCGGAACGACGTCCCGATCTCGAAGAGGCGCACGTCCCGATTCCCGTGCGCAAAGTTGTGCTCCACGCGCCGCAGGAGCCCCGGCACCAGGGAGCCCCGCAGGTACCGTTCGGTGGCCGAGAGCGGATTCGAGACCTCGACGTCTCCGTCACTCTCGGGTGCGAACGCCGGCGTGTGCGCCTCGAAGAGACCGCGCGCGACCAGCGCCGCGCGCAGCTCGTCCTCGAGCTGGAAGAGCGGATGATCCGGGACCGTGCCGGCCCGGTACGGCCCGAGCGTCGCGGGGAAGTTGTCGAACCCGTGCGTGCGCGCGATCTCCTCGATGAGATCGACCTCCCGCCGCACGTCCCAGCTCCGGAAACCCGGCACGCGCACCTGCAGGGTACCCGCCTGCTCGTCGACCACCTGGAAGCCGAGCGGCGACAGAAGGGCGCGAACCGCCTTCGAGGTGAACGGCACCCCGAGCAACCGCTCGATGCGCGCGAGGCGCAGCCCGACCACCTGCGGCTCGAACACCGCGGGAGCGCAATCGAGCACGGGACCGTCGAGCGTGCCCCCCGCGGTCGCGAGAATGAGCACGACGCAGCGCTCCACTGCCCGGCGCATGCCGTCCGGATCGACGCCGCGCTCGAATCGATACGAGGCATCCGTCGACATACCGAGTGCCTTGCGGGTCGCGCGGATCGACTTCGGTTGGAAGAGCGCGCACTCGAGCAACACGTCCGTCGTGTCGGACTCGACCTCGGAGTGCAGGCCCCCCATGACACCTGCCACGCCGACCGGCTTCTCGGCGTCACAGATCATGAGCATGTCGGCCGAGAGCGCGCGCTCCGTGCCGTCCAGCGTCGTGAAGCTCTTTTCGCCGAGGCCTGCGCGCCGCACCACGACGGCCGAGCCCGCCAGGCGTCCCAGGTCGAACGCGTGCAGCGGGTGCCCCAGCTCGAGCATCACGTAGTTGGTCGCGTCGACCACGTTGTTGATGGGACGCGCGCCGGCTCCCCGCAGCCGCTCCTGGAGCCAGGTCGGCGACGGACCGACCCGGATGCCCCGGATGACGGCGCCGAGGTAGCGCGAGCAGAGGTCGGCATCCTGGATGCGGACGGAGACCTTCCCGACGCGGACTTCCGGCGCACCCTGTTCGTAGCGGAAGGTCGGGCTCGGTGCTCCCGGAATCGTGGTGAGGGTGATGTCTCCGGAGCCGATTTCGGCGAGCTCCCGGGCGATCCCCACATGCGACAACAGGTCCCCGCGATTGACCGTGACCTCGACGTCGAGGGTGGCATCGTCGAGTCCCATGGCAGCCACGAAGGACTCACCGGGGGTGAACTCCCCCGCCATCTCGAGAATGCCGGCGTGTTCGCCACTGAGCCCCAACTCCTTGGCGGAGCACAACATGCCTTGCGATGTCTCACCTCGGATCTTCGCCTTCTTGATCTCGAGTCCACCCGGAAGTAAGGCGCCCACCGGAGCGAACGGGTACCACCCTCCGGCGCGCACGTTGGGCGCACCACACACCACGCTCACGACCCCCTGCCCCCCATCCACGGTGCAGAGCGAGAGACGGTCCGCATTGGGGTGGCGCTCGGCCGTCAGCACCTTGCCGACGACGACATCCCGTAGGCCCTCGCCGGGGGACACGATCGACTCGACGGGCGCACCCCTCAGGGCCAAACGATCGGCGATCGCCTGGGCCGACAGATCGAGCCCGGGGACGAGGTCCCGCAGCCAGCGCGCCGAGGTCTTCATTTCGCGAACTGCGCCAAGAAGCGCACGTCATTCTCGAAGAACGTGCGCAGATCGGTGACCCCGTGCTTGAGCATGGCGATGCGCGCCGGGCCCATGCCGAAGGCCCAGCCCGTGTAGCGCTCCGAGTCGTACCCCACGTTCTCGAGCACCGCGGGATCGACCATGCCCGCACCCATGACCTCGAGCCAGTCGGTCTCGACGCGGGTGCCGTCAGGCTTGGTGAGCACGCGCTTCACGTCGACCTCGGCCGAGGGCTCCGTGAACGGGAAGAAGGACGGGCGGAAGCGGATCTGGGTGTCGGCCCCCCAGTACCTGCGCGCGAACTCCGCGAGGGTGGCCTTGAAGTCGACGAAGGACACGCCCTCGTCGATCACCAGCCCCTCGATCTGCATGAACGCGGGTGTGTGCGTCGCGTCGTAGGTGTCGCGCCGGTAGACCCAGCCCGGCGCGACGATGCGGATGGGAGGCTCATGCGCCTCCATGGTGCGCACTTGAACCGGCGAGGTGTGGCTTCGCAGCAGCACCGAGTCGACCAGGTAGAGCGTATCCTGCTCGTCGGCCGCGGGGTGGTCGAGGGGGGTATTCAGCGCCTCGAAATTGTACCAGGCCGTGTCCGCTTCCGGCCCCCGCGCGCGCGCGAAGCCCATGTCGCGGAAGATGTGCCAGATCTCGTCGACGGCCTGGGTGATGGGGTGCAGTGCACCCTGCCACGGCGAGCGCGCGGGCAGCGAGAGGTCCTCGGTCGCACCGTTGGTCGACTGGGCAAGCGCCGCACCTTTCTGCTCGAGCGCGGCGCTCACGACGCCCTTCACGCGGTTGGCTTCCTGGCCGACCGCGGGCTTGGCTTCAGCGGACAGCGCGCCGAGTCCGCGCAGCACCTTGGAGATGCTCCCCTCGGTGCGACCCAGATAGGCGACGCGCACACTCTCGAGCGCGGCCTCGTCGCCGGCCGCGGCGATCGCGGCCAGGGCCTCCTGCTCGAGCGCCCGCAGCGCTCCGACCAGGTCGGTGTCAGTCATACCTGGAGCGGGGGGGGGCCCCGGTGGGGCCGCCCGTCTCGCATCAAGCCTTTACGGCCAGAGCTGCCTTGGCGCGGTCGACCACGGCGCCGAACGCTTCCGGGCTCCGAACAGCCAAGTCGGCGAGTGCCTTCCGGTCCAACTCCACACCGGCCTGCTTGAGTCCGGCGATGAACTTGGAGTAGGAGAGGTCGTGCATACGGACGGCCGCGTTGATACGTGCGATCCAGAGAGCGCGGAAGTTGCGCTTCTTCTTCTTGCGATCGCGGTAGGCGTGTTCCCATCCCTTCTCGACGCCGTCCTTTGCCGCGACGTAGAGGTTCTTTCTACCGCCAAAGTACCCCTTCGCGGCCTTGAAC
This sequence comes from Longimicrobiales bacterium, assembly GCA_040081395.1. Classification (GTDB taxonomy): domain Bacteria; phylum Gemmatimonadota; class Gemmatimonadetes; order Longimicrobiales; family Gaopeijiaceae; genus UBA2982. The sequence goes on along the minus strand of JBEBGN010000029.1, from coordinate 17,203 downwards.
AGCTTTTTCCTACGCTTCTTCCTTGCGGGAGCGGAGGTTGCGCGTGGCATCGGTCGTCCTCCTCAGTCGTAGGGTAGAATTTTGACGAGCCGCTTTGCCTCACCCTTGAACACCAGGTCGGGCTTACGCAGCCGGCGCTTACGCTTCTTCGACTTCTTGGTGAGGATGTGGCTCTTGTAGGCGCGCATCCTCTTGAGCTTCCCGCTGGCGGTCTTCTTCAGACGCTTCTTCGCGCCGCGGTGCGTTTTCATTTTCGGCATGACAGGCAACGGACCCTGGGGTCCGGCTCCTAATTTTTCATCTTGATCGGCGCGACCACCATCGACATGGCGCGCCCTTCCATGTTGGCATTCTGCTCCACCTTCGCGACGTCCTTGAGATCCTCCGTCACCTTCTGCAGGACCACGAGACCGAGCTCGGGATGGGTGATCTGCCGCCCCCGGAACATCATCGTCAACTTGACCTTGTTCCCCTCGTCGAGGAACCGCCGGACGTGGCCCACTTTGAACTCGTAGTCGTGGTCCTCGATTCCCGGCCGGAACTTCACCTCTTTGACCTTGATAATGTGCTGCTTCTTCCGCGCTTCGCGCGCGGCACGGGCGGCCTCGTACTTGTACTTCCCGTAGTCCATCATTTTGACGACGGGGGGCCGGGCCTCCGGCGCGACTTCCACCAGATCCATTCCTCGACTGGTGGCCCGCTCGCGGGCCTCGTCGATGGAGACGATGCCGATCTGCTCGCCATCGTCCTGGATCAGCCGAACTGGGCTGATCCGGATCTGCTCATTTACGCGGACTCTCTTTTCGATTGGCACTCCTCCGTCTCTAGGCCGAGTCTCCAACGGCTGGCCTTCTCCCAAAGAAGAAGGCCCGAAGAACATCTCGGGCCGCAACCACGACGAGCACCCGAACCATTCCGGGTGGCGCCTGCGACCCTCACGTCAGCTCGTTTGAGCCCTGAAGGTGGGGCCGCCGGTCCGCGGCCCACTTCCAAACTGTGTTGTCCCGATTCTTCACTAGCTGGGACGCGAACAAGATGCGTGTAGGGGCGAGGCGGGTCAACTCCGCGTGGGGGCGACGGTTGCCTTGACCCCTGGTCGTTCGAACCGCTTCCAGGAGAGGAAGGCCCCGGCTCCCAGGAGAACCGGAACCACCACCACCAGGATCGGGACCAGGTCGAGGAAGATCCCCAGTAGGCCCTGTCCTACGGGTCTGCCCTCGTACTCGCTGCGCTCCGCCACCGCCGCGTCCACGAAGGCGCCCCACCCGTCGAACCCAGTGAGGGCCGCCAAGAGGAGCAGAACTGCCATCCCCCCGCCAACCCAGACGCCGCGGAGGTCCAGCCGGAGGACCAGGCCCCCCCCGAGGATGAGGCCCGCGCTCCCGATCAGGGCCAGCGGCAGGGACAGCCAGAGGGGGAACCCGAGCCCGAAGTAGGGCACGGGCGTATGCCAGAGGGTCCAGGACGTCAGGCCGGCGACCCCGAGAGCGCACAGGGCGATCCCGAAGGCGAGGGTTTCCTTCGATTCCCGGGCCGGCCAATCCGAGTCCACCTCCGGCCTGCTCCCCACCGGTGCGGAGATGCCCAACAGCCAGTATCCCGGCGACTTGCGGACGATCTGTAGGAGCAGGAACTCGAGAACGGCGAAGAGCATGATGCCCGCGCCGGGAGGGCCGGTTCTCTCGCCCGCGCCCCCGCCGAAGATCCAGGCCAGAAACTGCCAGGGGATCATCCAGGCGATGAAGTCGATGAGGATCGCCAGGGCCAGGCGCTCGCGGGTGATGGGATGCGAGGTCCCGGCGCGCGCGGCACCCGCCCGGGCTGGGGCCTTCTTGGCGGACGGCGCGGCGGAACGGGCCGGGGGCCTCGAGGGGGCCTTCGAGGAGGACTTCCCCGACGGCTTTGTGCTGCGTGGTTCCGGTGCGGCCACCTCGGGGCCATCGGCGGGGAGCGGCATGCCGGTCTCTTCCGCCAGCAACGTCATGTACCAGGAGTGGGTGAGTCGCTCGGCGACCACGACCATGTCGGCGAACTCGTCGGGGAGGCTCGCCGACCCGGCGTGATAGGTGACGTCGTAGATGATCGAGCTCATGCCGCCGGTGAACTCGAAGCGCCATTCGTGGCGAGCGCCGTCTCCGGGACCCGCGTCGAGGAATCCCCCCTCGCCCAGGAGGGATTCCGGCAGGGACGCCATGAAGGGTTCGAAGGCGTCCGTGCCCCCCTTGATCAGGATCGCGGACGGGTCGATCCGTTCGCTGAACCCCATCCGCTGGGTGAGGCCGCCGCGCGTCAGATACATCTGGAACGCCGTCTCGCCATTCGCGAGCAGCGTGATCGACACGGCGTCGATGTCGTCCTTCGTGAACGGCACAGATTCCTCCGAGACGAGCGATGTGGGGGGGGCTCGGGGGTGCGACAGTATAGGGCGCCCAGGCGCTCCATTGCACGCCTTTCTTGTGTGTAGCGGCGTGGGGAATCTCCCCGCATGCGGGGGGTGATCCCTCCGACAGAGGGCCCGTGCCACCCCATTTAGGATATGTGCATGCGAAATGCACCGTTCACCTCGATGGGCCGCCCCCTCCTCTCCCGGACCGGTGAGCATGCTGTCCGGGCGGCCCTTTTCTTGGGGCGCCGAGACGGGCCGACGCTCGTGAGGGCGAGCGAGGTCGCTCGGGTGCTGGGAACCCCGCCCAACTACACCGGCAAGGTGCTGCGCCAACTCGCGCGCCACGGTGTTCTCTCGAGCGTCCGGGGTCCGCACGGCGGGTTCCGCCTGCGCCTCCTCCCGAGCGAGATCACGCTTGCCCGGCTGGTGGGTGCCTTCGACGAAACGATGGGGCCGCCCGCGATGTGCCTACTCGGCGACCGTCCTTGCCAGGCGGAGCACCCCTGCGGGGCGCACCGGAGGTGGCAGGAGGTGCAAGACCGCGCGCACCAAGTGCTGGTCGAGACGACGCTCGAGGATCTCCTGGGCAATGACCCGATGGCGCCCCCGCCCCCTCCCCACGATTCTGATCCGTCCCAACATGGAGGATATCATGCGTAGCCCGACGATTCTCTCGACTCCATGGCTCTGGTCGGCGCTCGGTGCGTCCGTCGCAATGGCCGCGCTGGTACTGGTGGCGGGCCGCCCCTACGGTGAACCCGCGGCCGCATCCCTCTTGGAGGCGCCTGCACTGCCCGAGCTGCGCGGGGAAGAAGTCGCGGTGCTCACGGATCCGCCCATGGTGCCGCCGCCGATCGCTCGCGACTATGCCACGCGGGTCGTCGTCGAGATCGAGACGCTCGAGGTGACACGCGAGCTGGCCCCTGGCGTGGACTACACGTTTTGGACCTTCGGCGGGTCGGTGCCGGGCAAATTCATTCGCGTGCGCGTGGGGGACGAGATCGAGCTCCACCTCAAGAACTCACCGACGAGCGTCGCCTCGCACAACATCGACCTGCACGCGGTGACCGGTCCCATGGGCGGCGGACATGCCACCATGACCGCGCCCGGGCAGGAGACCTCGTTCACGTTCCGCGCGATCAACCCCGGGCTCTACGTCTACCACTGCGCCACGGCGCCGGTGGGCCAACACATCGCGAACGGCATGTACGGCCTGATTCTGGTCGAGCCCGCCGAAGGGCTGTCCGAAGTCGATCGCGAGTTTTACGTGATGCAGGGCGAGATCTACACCGAGGGGGAGCGCGGCGCGAAGGGTCACCTGCCCTTCAGCTACCCCAAGGCCCTCGACGAGAACCCCGACTACGTGGTGTTCAACGGGCGGGTCGGTGCGCTCACCGGGGAGGGTGCAGTCCACGCGCTGGTGGGCGAGAGCGTCCGCCTCTTCGTGGGCAACGGTGGGCCGAATCTGGCATCCTCGTTCCACGTGATCGGCGAGATCTTCGACAATGTGTACGCCGAGGGGGGCACCGCCGTCAGCCGCAACGTGCAGACCACGCTCGTCCCGCCGGGTGGCTCGGCCATCACGGAACTGCGCGCCGACTACCCCGGCACCTACGTCATGGTGGACCACGCCATCTTCCGCGCGGTCGACAAGGGGGGCGCGGGGCACCTGGTGGTCAGCGGCCAGCCGAATGAGATCTTCCGCGACGGGACTCGCCCGGCGCCCTGCCGGTCGCCGATTTGGGGGTGCTGAGCCTTCCCCCCGCGACTCAGCCCTGCGTTCGCGCGCCGATCTCCGCCACGAGATGCGCGACGAACGCGCTTCGGCTCATGACGTCCTGCTTCTTGCCCTCCCCGCGCTTGCGGACCGCCACGGTTCCGTCCGCGGCTTCCCGCTCTCCGACGACGGCCATGTAGGGCACCTTGAAGGTCTCTGCTTCGCGGATCCGGTAGGGGAGCGTCTCGCGGTCGACCAGCTGCGCGCGGATGCCGGCTGACTTCAGTTGCTCGACGAGTTCGGCGCCGCTCGCGGTCGACTTCTCCGACACCGGGAGCACACGCACTTGCTCGGGCGCGAGCCAGGTCGGGAACGCACCCGCGTAGTGCTCGATGAGGATGGCGATGAAGCGCTCGAAGGAGCCGCACACCGCGCGGTGGATGACCACCGGTCGATGCTCGGTGTTGTCCTCGCCGACGTAGCTCAGGTCGAACCGCTCCGGGGCGTTGTAGTCGAGCTGGATCGTTCCGAGTTGCCATTGCCTCCCGATCGAGTCGGTCACGCGGAAGTCGATCTTCGGGCCATAGAAGGCGCCGTCTCCGACCGCCACTTCATAGTCGCGACCCGTCGCCTCGAGTGCTTCGCGGAGCGCAGCCTCGGCGCGGTCCCACTGCTCGTCGCTGCCGATGCGTTGCTCGGGCCGCGTGGCGAAGGTGAGGCTCGACGCGAGCCCGAACGCCTCGTAGTGCCCGAGAATGAAGTCCATGAGGAACTTCACCTCCTGCGCGATCTGGTCCTCCCGCAGGTACACGTGGCAGTCGTCCTGGGCGAACTGGCGCACCCGGGTAAGGCCCGAGAGCGCCCCGGACACTTCGTTCCTGTGCAGCACGTCGAGGGTCACGTAGCGGAGCGGCAGCTCCCTGTACGAGTGCTTGGCCGACGCATAGTAGATATGATGCGAGGGGCAGTTCATCGGCTTGAGCGACATGTCGTGCTCGCCGCTCTCGTTGTCGAGCACGAGGAACATGTTCTCGCGGTACTTCCCCCAGTGCCCCGACTGCTCCCAGAGCGTCTTCGTGTAGAGGAGCGGAGTCTTCACCTCGAGGAAGCCTTCGCGCTGCCGCTCACGTACGAACTGCTCCAGCGTGTTGTAGAGCGTCGTCCCGCGAGGAGTCCAGAACGCGGCGCCGGGCGACACCGGGAAGAACTGGAAGAGGTCGAGCTCGCGACCTAGGCGCCTGTGGTCGCGGCGGCGCGCTTCCTCCAGCCGGTGCAGATGTTCATCCAACTCGGCCTTCGAGTGGAACGCAGTGCCGTAGATGCGCTGGAGCATCTGGCGGCGGTGGTCCCCGCGCCAATACGCACCGGCCGCGGATAGCAGCTTGAAGTGCTTCAGCCTTCCCGTGCTCGGCACGTGCGGGCCCTTGCAGAGGTCGAGGAAGGGCCCGTTCTGATAGACCGTGATCACCTCGTCGTCCGGGAACTCCTCGAGGCGCTCGAGCTTGAGCGGGTCATCGGCGAACAGGCCCCGCGCCTCTTCCTTGCTGACGCGTCTACGACCGAACGGCATATCCTGCCCTGCGACATCGGCCATCTTGAGTTCGAAGGCCGCGAGGTCTTCGGGGGTGAAGGGCGCCGGTACGTCGAAGTCGTAGTAGAACCCTTCGTCGATGGCGGGACCGAATCCGATCCCCGCTCCGGGGCGCAGTTCTCGCACGGCAGTGGCGAGGATATGCGCGGCGGAGTGGCGGAGCACCGGGAGGGACGCGGCATCCTTCTCGGTGAGGATGCGGATCTCGCCCCCCGTTTCGAGCGGCTCCATCAGCCCCACCGTCTGCCCGTTCAGGACGGCGGCCAGCGCGGCCTTGGCAAGCCTCGGCCCGATCATTGCAGCCACATCGGCTGCCGTGGCGCCCTTCGCCACCTGAAGCACCTTGCCATCGGGCAACCGGATCTCGATCTGTGGCTCGGACATGCTCGGCTCGGTTCGTTGGCCCTCGTTAGCTTCGGCGGGGAATCTATCCCAGGAGACGGATCATCGTGAAGCGAGCCACTCTTGCCCTGACGCTCGCCGTCGCCCTCGGTGGTTGCGAGGACGGCGTGCTCGGGCCCGATCCCGTCGTGCCCGTGTCGGTCTCGCTTCAGCCCGTGGCGCAGGGCCTCTCCGCCCCCGTCTTCCTGACCGCGCCCGCGGGTGACCTCGAGCGACTCTTCGTCGTGGAGCGCGGGGGCACCATCCGTATCGTCCGGAACGACAGCGTACTCTCCACGCCCTTCCTCGACGTGGGCGCGATCATCGACTCCGGCGGCGAACAGGGGCTGCTCGGCATGGCGTTCCATCCTGGATACGCAGCCAACGGGCGCTTCTTCGTGAACTACACGGACACGCTCGGGCACACGCAGATCGTGCGCTACACGGTGTCCACCAATCCCGATCGCGCCGACTCGACCTCCGCGTTCCCGATCCTCACTGTCCAGCAACCGTTCAGCAATCACAACGGCGGCATGATCGCGTTCGGGCCACTCGACGGCATGTTGTACGTCGGCATGGGGGACGGCGGCTCCGGTGGCGACCCGCAGAACCATGGGCAGAACCGTTCGACGCTGCTCGGCGACATGCTGCGCCTCGACGTCGACGGCGGCTCGCCGTACGCGATCCCGAGCGACAACCCGTTTACGGGCGGCCTGTCCGTCGCGAATGAGATCTGGGCCTCGGGCCTACGCAACCCTTGGCGCTTCTCCTTCGATGCCCTGACCGGCGACCTCTACATCGGGGACGTGGGCCAAGGGGAGCGCGAGGAGGTGTCGTTCCAGCCCGGGTCGAGCCCAGGCGGCGAGAACTACGGCTGGCGCATCATGGAGGGGACGCGTTGCCACAACCCCGCGAGCGGCTGCTCCACGGCGGGGCTCACCCTCCCCGTGCACGAATACGATCACGGTGACGGTTGCTCGATCACCGGCGGGTACGTCTACCGTGGCAGCGACTATCCCGCACTCCAGGGGCGCTACTTCTTCGCCGACTACTGCGGGACCTGGCTGCGTAGCTTCGTGGTGACGAACGGGGTTGCGGCTGACGTGCAAGACCACACCCCGACCTCCGGCCCCGTCCAAGGAACGTCGTCGTTCGGCGAGGATGGCGCGGGCGAGATCTACATCGTGAGCCTGAACCAGGGGACGGTGCGGAGGATCGTGGCGCCGTAGGGTCTCAGGCCGGCTCGGACTCGGGCCCTACCCCCGCCCCATCTCCTCCATGACGTCGTACGCCGCCCCCACGATGGTGTCCGCATCGATGCCGAAGTGCCGGTACAGGTCCGGCACGTCCCCCGACTGCCCGAAGTCGCTCACGCCCAGCGACGCGCATGGGAGTCCGTGCACGCCCGACAGGAACGACAGCGTGTGTGGATGGCCATCGAGCACGGACACCATCGGTGCAGCACGTTCGGCCGGGAACAGCACGTCGAGTACGCCGGTGCGCGCCTCCGCCAACCCGCGCCGCGCCTGCAGCGCGCGGAACACCAGCGACGGAGATGTGAGGCAGATCACGTCCACGGGCACACCACCGACTTCGAGCTCGTCCGCAGCGGCGAGCACCTCGGGCATCATCGCGCCGACGCCGACGAGGACTACGCGCGCCCGCACGGCCGACTCGCGCAGACGATACCCGCCGGCGAGCACCGCCTCCCTGCGCGCCGCGCGCTCGGCCGCGTCGGCCGGCACCCGCGCGAGGGCCTGGTCGATCGGACGCGTCGAGAGCCTGAAGTACGCCGAGAAACCGTCGGCGTGACCCAGCTGCGACATCGCGTGCAGCAGCGTCCACTCCAGGTCCTGACCGAACGCGGGCTCCCAAGCGATGCACCCCGGCTGCTCGAGCCCGATCGAGGGGGTGATGATCGACTGGTGTGCGCCCCCTTCCGGGGCGAGCGTCACGCCGGAAGGCGTACCCACCAGGATCGACTGCCCCCCCGCGTAGATGCCGAACGACCAGGGCTCCAGCGCCCGGTTCACGAACGGGTCGTAGAGGGTGCCGATGGGGAGGAGCGGTTGACCGTCCCGCGCCCAGGTGAGCCCCAGCTCGCCGAGCAGCCCGACTAGGTTCCCCTCGGCGATGCCCAGCTCGATGTGCTGCCCGCGCTCCCCTTCCCGCCAACGCACCAGGGTCTGCGCGTCGTCCTCGAACCAATCGCGACGCTCGCGCATGTTCCAGATGCCGACCCGGTTGATCCAGCCCCCCAAGTTGGTCGACGACGCCACGTCCGGGCTGACCGTGACCACTCGACGCGCCACCTCGGGGGCCTCGCGGTCGAGGTCGTTGAGGAAGCGGCCGAACGCCTGCTGCGTCGACTCGAGGCCGGTGCGTGCGCGCCCCAACTCCTGCGGGATGCCTGGCACGGCGAGGGTGGCGCGTGGCGTACGCGCCAAACGGCGTGACGCCTCGGCGCAGAGCCGTCCCTCCTCGGACGCCGCGTCGAAACCCGCCCACGGCTCCGATGTGCTCGCCCCCACCGCCTCCGCCAGACGCGCCCACTGCGCGTCAGTCAGGAGCGCGGAGTGGTTGCCGGGATGGCCTTCGACCGGAAGGCGCCATCCCTTGATGGTGTAGGCGAAGACGACCGTGGGACGGTCACGCACCGCATCTGCCGTACGGAATGCGTCGAGCAGATCCCCGAGGTCGTGCCCGCCCAGGTCGCGAACCGCCACGCGCAGCTCCGCGTCGTCCAGCTCGGAGGTCACGCGCTCCACTTCGCGCCGCAGCGTCGGTTGGTCACCCGGGAGGCGGTCGCGCAGCTCCGTCGGCCCCGCCACCAGGATGCGCTGGTACTCCTCGTTCGACATCTCGTCGATGCGGCGCTTCAGCCCTTCCCCACCCGGTCGCGTGAAGAGTTCCCGCAACCGCCTGCCGTACTTCACGTCCAGCGTTTGCCACCCGGCCGCGTCGAACATCTTGGCGATGCGCCCGGCGGCGATATCCGGCACCACGCGGTCGAGCGATTGCCGATTGATGTCGATCACCCAGAGGACTTCGCCGAGACGCGCCACCATCGGGTCGACCAGACACTCCCAGATCGCCCCTTCGTCCAGCTCCGCGTCCCCCACCAGCGCGATGTTGCGCCCGCCGCGCGGCACCTCGAAGTGGTCCGACGCGTAGCGGTGCGACATCGCGCTCCAGATCGCGCTGGTGGCTCCGATCCCGACTGATCCCGTGGAGAAGTCGACCGGGTCCGGGTCCTTCGAGCGGCTGGGATAGCTCTGCAGCCCACCGTACGCGCGCAGCTCCGTCAGGTAGCGGGCGTCCAGCCGTCCCAACAGGTAGTTGATTGCGTGCAGGACCGGCCCGGCGTGCGGCTTCACCGACACGCGATCTTCCGCGCGCAAATGCGCGAAGTAGAGCGCGGTCATGATGCTGACCATCGAGGCCGAGGAAGCCTGATGGCCCCCGACCTTCACGCCCGACTCGACCTCGCGGACGCGGTTGGCGTGGTGGACCATGCTGACGGCGAGCCATAGCACGCGCTGCTGCACGGCGTCGAGCGTGTCGATGGAGACGTCGAGATCTTCGAGCGGGGAGGCGATCGGAAGGGTCATAGAGGCGGGAATCGAAAGGGGAGGCCGGTTTACCGCCAGACCACGAATGCGAAGCGGGCTCCCACCGGGGAGCCCGCTCGTACCTGCGGCCTGCTGCGCGGTCAGTCCTGGTCGGTCACGCGCCGAGGCTGCGCGGCCTCACGCTGCTCCACGATCTCCTGGTATCCCTCTTCATCCAGGTGCGTCACCGCGAGCCAGGCGTGCGACATCTCGTCGGAGGTGCGGTTGCCGTAGTCGGCCCACAGGTCCGGGTCCACCACGTTGGGGTTGTTGGTCGTGTTGTCGTACCACTGCTTCATGATGATCACGCCGCCCTTCGGTACCAACGGCGCCACCTGCTCTTCGTAGATATGGCTCTGGTGCCAGAGGGCGCTCCAGTTCGAGATCATGCTGACGACCTCGATGCGGCCCGTCTCGGGGTACAGGATCTCGAGGGATGCCGAGCGCAGGCGCAGGTGGCCGTGCGGTTGGAAGCTGTCGATGCGCACGGGGTGGTCGAAGGTGAGGAACCCCTGCGTCATCGACGTGCCGTGGGGCTTCAGCAGCAGTTCACCCTGCCGGATGCCGTAGAGGCGAAGGTCCTGGCGGTACTCGTACTGATAGTCCGCCGGGTGCAGCCAGAGGCCCATCTCGACGACGTTGTCCTCGAGCACTTCGGTCTGGAGGTTCGTGCCGATGCCGCCCGGGTAGAGGTGGATGTCCCATGCGACGTACGCGTTGGCCGGCAGCAGCCGGCACACACCGTCCGGAACGATCTCACCCAGCTTGCCCATCGCGTATTCGGTGGCGTGTTCGCCCTGAGCGCCGGTGCGTTCCAGTTCGCCGTCGTCGTTCAAGAGCCGGAACGTGGAGTTCGCGTGGTGCACCACCGACTTCGCAGCGCCAGCCGGTTTCACCTGGATGGCCTTGATGCAGCGGTCCTCCGTCATCCCACTCGGCACGATCGGCCAGTGCATCATGTCCATGCCCCCCACCGGCACGTCGATCGGCGTCGACGGGATGATGAGGTCCGGCGCACCGTACTGCGGGACGAAGGCCCACTCGTCCGTGGAGATCAGGTCTGGAGCCGGTGGCATATCCGCGGGATCACCGAGCGGCGCGCCCTGCTCGACCCAGGCTACGACCGTGGCGATCTCGTCTTCGGAGAGGCGCCAGTCGTGCTGCAGCTCCTGGATGCCGATGTCCCGGTCGTAGTAGTACGGCGGCATGAGTCCCGCGGAGACCTGCTCGCCGATGCGGCGCGCGTAGCGGCGAGCGTCCTCGTAGCTGACCAAATCCATGGGACCGATGCCGCCCGGACGGTGGCAGACCATGCAGTTGTTCTGGATGATCGGCGCCACGTCCCGGGCGTATGTGACTTCGGCGGGGGCGTTCGACGCGAAACCGACCTGGGCGGAAAGCCCGAGGGGAAAGGCCGCGGCTACCACCGCACCGACCGCGAGCCCGGAGAGGGGGTGCATCACGGTGTCCTCCTTCGAGGAGTTGGCTAGAATGCTGGCGCCAATGTGAGGCTCCTCCAGCAAGACCGCCATGGTGAAACGCACCCTCGGTACCAGTGGCCTGGAGGTCTCGGCTCTAGGCCTCGGCTGCATGGGCATGAGCTTCGGGCTCGGCCCCCCCGCGGACCGCGGCGCGATGATCGCGCTGATCCGCTCGGCCTTCGAGCGCGGCGTCACCTTCTTCGACACCGCGCAGGTCTACGGCCCGTACACGAACGAGACCCTCGTGGGGGAAGCGCTCGCGCCGATTCGGGACCAGGTCGTCGTCGCCACCAAGTTCGGCTTCGACATCGATGCCGACGGCAAATCGACCGGTAGGCTGAACAGCCGCCCCGAATCTATCCGGCGGACTACCGAAGGTTCGCTCGAGCGCCTCGGCATCGAGACCATCGATCTCCTCTACCAGCACCGTGTCGATCCCGAGGTGCCCATCGAGGAGGTCGCGGGAACCGTGAGGGATCTCATCCGCGAGGGGAAGGTCCGACACTTCGGGCTCTCCGAGGCGGGCGTGCGGACCCTTCGCCGCGCGCATGCGGTTCAGCCGGTGACGGCGCTCCAGAGCGAATACTCCCTGTGGTGGCGCGAGCCCGAGGCGGAGATCCTATCGACCCTCGAGGAGTTGGGAATCGGGTTCGTTCCCTTCAGCCCGCTCGGAAAGGGATTCCTAACCGGCAAGATCGACGAGACCACCGAGTTCACCCCGAACGACTTCCGCAACACCGTACCCCGCTTCTCGCCCGAGAACCGGAAGGCCAACCAAGCGCTGGTCGAGGTCGTCACGCGCATCGCCACCGGGAAGGGTGCGACCCCCGCGCAGATCGCGCTCGCCTGGCTGCTCGCGCAACGCGATTGGATCGTACCGATTCCCGGCACCACCAAGCTTCACCGCCTGGAGGAGAACCTAGGCGCGGTTCACCTCGAGCTGGCGCCTTCCGAACTCCGGGAGATCGAGACCGCAACGGCCGCCGTTCGGGTGCAGGGTGCGCGCTACTCCGAGGGGGCGCAGCGTTGGATCGACCGCTGAGCGCCCCATGATCGTCCACCTCATCGACGGCACCTATGAGCTCTTCCGTCAGTTCTACGGCCGCCAGAAGTGGGAGAAGCCCGAGACCAAGCGCTACGGCGCGGTCATCGGCGTGCTCCATGCCCTGCTCGAGATGATCGAGGGGGGCGCCACGCACCTCGGTGTCGCGACCGATCACGTGATCGAGTCGTTCCGGAACGATCTCTGGGCCGAGTACAAGACCGGGGACGGGATCGATCGTGGGCTGCGCGCGCAGTTCGAGCCACTCGAAGAGGCGCTGGGCGCGATGGGCGTGACGGTCTGGCCCATGGTGGAGCTGGAGGCCGATGACGGGCTCGCTTCCGCGGCGCATCTCGCGGCCGCCGACCGACGCGTGCAGAAGATCTGCATCTGGGCGAACGACAAGGACCTGGCGCAGTGCGTGCGGGGCTCGCGCGTGGTGCAGGTCATCCGCCGCGGCAATCAGATCGTCGACGCGGACGCCGTGCGCAAGAAGTTCGGTGTGGCGCCCGAGCAGATCCCCGACTTTCTCGCACTCGTCGGGGATGCCCAGGACGGCTATCCCGGCATCCGCGGCATCGGCAAGATCACGGCGGCGCAGCTGATCATGCAGCACGGCGCCATCGAATCCTTCCCCAAGAGCGTGCTCGGCGACCAGCGACAGGACGCGCTGTTCTTCAAGAGGCTCGCCACGCTGCGCACCGACGCACCCCTCTTCGCCGACGTGGATGAACTGCGTTGGCGCGGGCCGCGCGAGGGCTTCGCAGCGTGGGCCGCGCGCATGGGAGACCCGAAACTGGCCGAGCGGTGCGCGAAGGCGGCGGAAGGTCTGCCTTCGCGGCTAGGGTCGTGACAGGTACTGCCTCGACTGCTCGGCGGTCTTGATCGGCGTCACCTTGTCCGGGTCGATGCGGATCATCAAGTAGCGGATGTGATCGTCGATCTGCGTGAACAGGTGACCTGTGCCCGCCGGGATGATGACGACGTCCCCCGCCCTGAGGTTGTACGCGACTCCGTTTCGCACTTCCGACCCGTTGTGCCCAGGCCCGTTGAATTCCCGGACCGTCTGCATGGTCGCCGGCCGGCGCTCCTTGTTCGCGATGTCGGGGCCGAGCACGAGCGTCGCCGAACCGGAGATGACGTGGTAGACCTCGCTGACGAGGTCGTGCTCCGCCACCGAATTCGGCCGCGGGCCGTCCAGGGGTCCACGATAGACGACCCCGATCCCGACGTGCGCCTTGCCGATGTCGTGGGCGCGGACCTGTTGGTCGGTGAGGTTCTCGTCGATCGCCTTCTCGGTGTAGGCCTCGATCTCCGAGAGTGGGATATGCGCTCCCTGGCACATGTAGCACGAAGGCTGCGGGTCGGTCGAATTGACCCGCGGCTGCTGGGCTGCCAGCGGTACAGCGAGCAATATGGCCGCCAGCAGCGGACCCACCGACCTAGAGTGCACAGTCATTCCCGGTCCGCTCCCCCGCTGGGCGGACTACCTCCGCATCGCCTGGAGCTCGTCGAACGCCACGCCGACCGCGAGGCCGAGCCGCGGCACCTGCCCGCCGAAGTGCTCGTAGCCGGGGAGCATCTGCAGTGCGATGGCCTGCTCGCGCGTGCGCCCTTCGCGGATCGCGGCGGCTGCGACCTCGATCACCGCGAGGAAGTAGTCGCGCTGGTAGGCGACGTCGGCGCGCGTACCGAAGGCCGGATGCCCCGCCTCGTTGTGCCCGAAGATGTAGAGCGCGTCCGCCGGATACTCCGGCATGAGCTGCTCGAGCACCTCGACCCAACCGTGCACGGAGCCGCCCGCCGCCGCATCGATGTTCGGCCAGCCGCGGTTGTTCAGCAGGTCACCGAGGTGGACGATGTTGGCGCGCTCGAAGAAGATCGCGGCGTCCCCACCCGTGTGTGCCGCTCCGAAGTGACGCGCGCGCACGGTCTCGTCTCCCACCGAGACGCTCCACGAGGTCGCGAACGTGGTGTCAGGGAGAGGACGTGGGTCCGGGGTCGCGCGTTGGGCTGGGCTGTTGCGCAGGTTGGCCGCCGCGCGCTCGTGCGCGACGATCTTGCCCACCGCATCCCTCAACACGCCATTGCCCCCCGTGTGGTCCGGGTGTTGGTGCGTGTTGATCAGCACATCGATCGGCAGGCGCGTGCGCTCGCGGATCCCCGTCAGGAGCAGAGGCGCGGTGTCGGCGAACTGGCTATCGATGACCACGATGCCGTCGCTGTTGATCAACCAACCGATGGTACCGCCACGCTCCTGGAAGATGCCGACGTTGCGGCGGAGGGGCGTGAAGACCGCGGCGCGGCGGGCAGCGGAGAGGCCGGCGGGACGCGCGAGTGCGGCCGCGCCGAGTCCGAGCATACCTGCCTTGAAGAAGCTGCGGCGGCTGTACGTCATGAGAGTCCTCAGGTTGGGATCGAGTCTTGAGCATCAGGTAACGCGGGGGCCCACCCAGCGTCAAACCGCGGCGCTCCGGTGCGCCGATCACTTTACCGGACCTTTACGTCCTGCTCCAGGGCCCGTACAGTGTCCCCGTCCAACATCTTCGGAGGAACGTAATGAATGCATCTCGACTCGCGTGGGCTCTCGCCTTGGTGGCGACGAGCGCCGCGCCAGTTCTAGCACAGGGCCGCGGCAACGCCGCACCCGCCACACCCAATGCCCCGGTGCTCAGGTTCAGGGAGGAGATCCTCCCCCTGCGCGTCCCCGGCGAAACGATCGGTGAGACCGAAGGCGTGTCGATGAATCGCGCCGGCCACCTCTTCGTCTTCACCCGCACCGGCTGGAGCGGCTCGGTCCGAGGCGGCAACGCCGCCAAGGTGTTCGAGTTCGACCAGAACCTCCAGTTCGTGAAGGAGTGGATCCCGAACGCCTACGGCTTGTCCTTCGCGCATACCGTGCGCGTCGACCCGGACCAGAACGTTTGGGTCACCGACGAAGGCTCCAACCTGGTCATCAAGGTCGATCCCACGGGCATGGTGAGCATGGTCTTGGGCCGTAAGCCGGAAGCCCTCGACTGGTTCGAGGAGTACATCGAGCACGGCGTGACGGAGCCCGAAGGGGAGCGTCCGCGCGCTGGCCGGGGCACGTACAACCGCCCCACCGACGTCGCTTGGGGCCCGGACGGCAGCATCTTCATCGCCGACGGCTACAACAACTCGCGCGTCGTGAAGCTCGGGCCGGACGGCACCTGGTTGAAGGAGTTCGGCACCTACGGCAGCGGCGACGGGCAGATGAACACCGTGCACGGCATCGCAGCCGGCTACGGTCACGTCTACGTCGCGGACCGCGGCAACCGCCGCATCCAGGTCTTCGACTATGACCTCAACTTCGAGCGCTACATCACCAACATCGGCGCTCCGTGGACCGTGCAGGTGACGGAGAACTACATCTACAGCGGCGACGGCGACGGCAAGATCTATCGCCTGGACCACGACGGGAATCTGGTCGGCTGGGCGCAGACCGCGGTCGGCATGGGCCAGACCGGCTGCCTCATCCACTCGCTGCATGCGGTGAGCGACAACGAGCTCATCCGCGGCTCCTGCTCCCTCTGGAACGTCTCGCGGATCACGTTCCCCAACTGAGGTCGTAGGCGCAGTAGCTGAAGTTGTAGGAAGCGAGAGGGCCCGGTCACACGGTGTGGCCGGGCCCTCGTGCGTTCAGTGAACGACGCTGACCGTGCCTTCCATGCCCGCGTGGATGTTGCAGACGTAGCCGTAGACTCCGACCACACCGAACGAAGTGGTGTGCGTGCCACTGTCGATGGTCGGTGAGTTCGCCGGGCGCGGGGTCGGGCCGCTGACGTAGATCACGTTGTGATCCCTGAAACCCGGGTTCCAGGTCCACGTGACGCTCCCGGTGACCTGGACCACAACGTCCCGCGGGCTGAAGAAGTCATTGCCCACGGTAACGGCTCCCGACGTAGGGGGCGTCGAGGCCGAGGCCATGAACTCCACTTGGGGTAGACCGGCCGCGTTGGCGCTCACTGCGTACACGGCATCGGACGTGAGTGTGAGCGTTGCGGTCGCGACGCCATCGGCGTTCGTGGTGCTCGAGGCCGGTGCGACCGAGCCCCCACCGGTCGTTACCGCCCAACTCACCACGACCCCTGCGACCCCCCTCCCGTTCGCATCCTGTACCCTCACCTGGAACGGGGTGGGGAGCGGATTATTGAAGTACCACGCCTGCTGATCTCCCCCGCTCTTCACGAGTTGTGCGGGGGGACCGGCGGGCCCGGTGGGACCGCCGCCCCCTCCGCAAGCAACCGTGACAGCCGCCGCGGCCACTAGGGCCACGCGGTACATCCACGCGGCCGAGAAGCGGGCCCGAGGGCCCGCTTCTCTCGCGGCTTCCTGCTTTGGCGACACCGTCACTTCAGCGTTCGGTCAGGGCGCGATCTGCACTTGGCCGCGCAGCTCACCCGCCGACAGATCCCCGGGCCCCGTGTTGGTGGCCCCCACACCGTCGTTCGTGTGCACGTTCACATACGAATTCCCGTTGCGGAGCAGGACCACCAAGGAGTCGAACGAGATCCCCGACACCTGGGTCGCCGTGCCGGCGCTCAGCACCCCCGTGAAGGACGCGCCCGTGGCGCACGCAGGCACCCCGGTAGCGCCGCAGAGATTCACGCGCACGCCCGCGTTCGTGACGGGGTCCGCCGGTCCATGGATGTGGGCCGCCGATGCGTTGCTGAGGCCGGCGACATCGATCCGAAACAGCAAGGTCGGTCCTACGATGCTGATCTCCGCGCTTCCGGTCGCCGTGCTCGCGTTCGAGGGCACTTCCGATGTGCCCGTCAGCGTGGCGACGAAGCTCTCGACTTCCTCGAGCCCTGCCGGCTCTTCGTCGTCACACGCGGCAATCGCCCCCACCAGAGACAGCGCACCCACGGCTCGAACGATGGATCGATTCATTGACCCCTCCAGGTTGAATAGCTGATCTATCAACTATTGACCCGTTGGTTGTACGCCGCGTCCGCGTCGCTGTCAAATCG
>JBEBGN010000144.1:0-8005 GCA_040081395.1 Longimicrobiales bacterium | reverse complement strand
GTGCAGTACACCCCCCGAGGAGCGGGCTCAGATGCGAAGCATCTGGAGCGAAGCGCCCCCGACGAGGGGGGTGTACTGCACCCCTCCACGTCCAAGGCGTCAAATAGCGCGCTTTACCGCAGCACGTCCGTACGCTCGGCAACGTAGCCCGTCGCGGGAATCTCGACGCGCAGCACGCGCCCCAAGCGGTCGAACCAGACGATGCGTCGGTCGTCGCCGTCGGTGAACTCGACGCGGCGCGCGCCCACGTTGGTGGTCCCGACGTGCAGCTCGTCCTCGACGTGGTTGCCGGCTGTGAGGTCGAGGCGAGAGCGCTCGCGCGGCACCAGGACCGGAGTGACGGAGCCCGCGGTCGCGTCGCGCAGGAAGTAGTAGAGATGCGCGACGTCCGCCTCGAGAACGCGCGTCTCGGCCTCGGCGGGGAACTCGCGTTGCTCTTCCCCGAGGTCTGAATGGATGTTGGCCACGTAGCGCCGACCGGTCAGGCGAAGGCCGAGCTCGATCGCGTCCAGTCCCGCGACCTCCACTTGGTACTCGATGGCGATGCCCTCCGGGGGCATGGCGCGGAGCAGGGGGCGGATCTCCTGAGTGGCACCGTCGCGCGAGAGCGTGACGGTTGCGTTCGCGAAGATGGCATCCTCGCGCCCGAGGCCTGCCCGCCGGATGGAGAAGTCCTCATGGCCGACGCTCACTCCCCGGATGCTCACCGTGAACTGCCCTTGATCGACGATGACCCCCTGAGCCAAGGCCGAACGGGGGACGAGCAGGGCGGCGCCGAGAGCGACGAGCGCAACGATTGTGCATCTCATGGACGAGTCGTACCCCCAGCATGAGGGTCGGTTCGGCGGTCCGGTCGGTCCTGGTCGCCATCGACAGTCGTGGTTCGGCTCCGGCGCACGGGTATATTCGACCATTCCGACGAACCCCCGCGCGAGACGGTCGTGCCGAATTCCGGCGCCCCACCTGAAGTCGGCTCACCTCCGCCGGCCCCATCTGGCCCGTCGGACGCACTGACCGTGTCCACCGGACCGGAGGGCTCGGCCAACCGTGCTCTGTCGATGGCCGGCTGGCTGGGTCCGTGGATCTCGCTGGGCGCACTCGGCCTCTGGACCGCAGAGCCCCGAGGACTGCTGCTCGTGCTGGCTGCGGCGGGGGGGGTGGCGGGTTTCTCGCGGCCCCGGCAGAAGAGCCGATGGGCCCTGGCGGGAGCGGCGGTCTTGCTCGTGCTCATCGGACTCGGGTTCGGCGCCCATCGCCGGGTCGCGCGGGTGGTCGACGACTTCGATGCCTACTGGGCCCAGCGCGAAGAGGTCGTTGGTCGCATGCTCTCGCAGCGGCTGGAGCGTCGACTGACCTCGGGGGAGGCGTCCACTAGCCAGTTCATCGAGGAATGGGTTGCCACGGGAGGGGCCGTCCGCGGCGACCTGATGCGGGACTACCTGGGCCGGTGCGAGTGCTCTGCCTTCGCCCTCTACGACGCCGCCGGCGATCTCGTCATCTGGGAAGGCGTGCACCGCGGCATGGTCCCCGAACCCGTGCAGTCTGGCGAGAGGCAGCACTACTACCTCGATCTTCCGTTGTTCGGGTATCTGTATGTCACGGCGGTTGCGCCGGACGGCTCCGTGGCCATGTCCGCGTATTTGTTGCGCTCGGCGCTGCCGGAGAGCCTCGGGGCGGAGTTAGGCGACTTCGCCACCAGCTTCTTTCGCGAGAGCGGCGAGCGGATTCGGGTCAGTGCGGAGGACCCCGGGCCGAGCGAGGGGATCGTCTACGACCTCCAGGGTGAGAACCGACTGCTGAGCGTCGTCGTCGATCGCCCGGAGCCATCCGTGCGCGCGGCGCAACTCATGGACCAGGGAGCGGCCCGCGTCGCGGTCCTGCTCCTGGTCGCCTGGCTGGCGCTCGCGGCGGGAGCGCGCGCGCGCCCCGAAGGGCGGCTTGCAGCGGCGGTCACCCTTCTGCTGCTCGCGGCCTGGGTGCCCCTCGACCGGGTCGCGAGCCTCGCGCCGCTCTTCGACCCTTCCGTCTTCGTTCTGCCGGGGCCAGTTGCCCTCTCGCTCGGACGCTTCGCCATCGTCGCCGCCGCCGCTTTCACGCTCGCCAGCGTGCTGCCGCGGCCTCGGTTCGCGTTGCCCCCCTGGGCGGCGGGGCTGGGCGTTGCTGCGGTTTTTCCGATCGCCCTCACGTGGGCGTCGTCGGACGTTGCGCCGGGCTTCTTGGCGGCGGGCAGAGCCGGGTGGACGGTCTACCAGTTCGCGGTGGCGGCACTCCTGGCCCTAGGCGCCGGAGCGATGATCTCATTCGTCGTGCCCAAGCGGGGCTCAGCCTGGAGCGCGTTCGGAGCCGTCGTGTTGGGTCTCGCCCTCGGTGCTGGGGGCGCTGCCTGGGTATTCACGACTTCGGCGCTCCCCATCTGGTGGACCGCGTTCTGGGGCGTGCCCGCCGGGCTGGCCGCCGTGGGCGTCGGGGCATGGGAAGGCAGGCGCCGCGCGCTGATGCGGTGGGGTCTCGCGGTGGTGCTCGGCAGTACGGCGACCATTCCGGTGGCGTGGGCGCACCGCGTGCAGGCGCGCATGGTGCTGGGCGAGGACCGCCTCGCCGAGCTGGCCGCCGCCGAGGCGCCGGATCTCGAGGAATCGCTCCTCCGCTTCGGCACGCTCGCGGATTCACTGCACAACGCTGGGAGCGACGACGTCAGTCTGCTCTACCATGGGTGGCAGCTCAGCGGCCTCGCCGAATTGGGGAACCCGGTTTGGCTCCAGATCTGGCGGCGAGATGGATCGCCGGGCGAGGGGCTCCGCCTCGGGGTGACGGCCGCCGAGCCCGCTCCCCTCGGCGAGGCGTTGATGGAGTCCTGGCTGAGTGGGGGCGTCCGCCTCATACGTCCCGACCGAGATGACGCGCGCTACATCCTTACCGCGAGGCTCGCCAACGAAGAGGTGGCCTCGGTGGTGGCTCCGCCCTTCGCCGAGATGGGTCAGGGTACCGGCCTCGGACAGCTGCTCCGCGGCGTGACGGCCCAGGGCCCGGAACCGCTCACGGTCATTCCGCTCCTACCGGGCGAGCTCCACGAGCCGGCAGACCTGGAGTGGGTGCGGTCCGCAGACGGGTGGCAGGCCGAGGTTTCGGTGGCGTTTGCCAACCAATCCGCGTACCACGCCCACTACCTCGTGTCCCTACCCAGCGTGGCGCTCGCCGTGGCTCGGGCCACGTTGCTGCTCGTGCTCAACCTGCTCGTGCTCCTCGGCCTCTGGCTCGTTGGCCAGTGGCTGGTGCGCGAGTCGTCCGGCCGGGCCCTGCGGCTGGGCGGCCTGATGATCTCCTTCCGGGCCCGCGTCACCCTGGCCCTCTTCGGCTTCTTCACGATCGCGAACGCGCTCTTCGGCACCATCGCGTATAGAACGCTCTCGCAGGCGTCCCGTCGGTCGGCGCAGGTCATCGCCGAGCGCGTCGGCGAGGACGCGTCGGGCTGGTATCGGACCCTAGGTGGCCAGATGCCGCGGCTCGCGACCCAGGTCGGATCCGAGTTGCTTCGGTACCGGAACGGGGAGTTGAACGAGGGATCCGTGGAAGAGCTCGTCGAGCTCGGCCTCCACGAAGGGTGGACGCCGTACGCGACGTATTCACGGCTGGAAGCCCGGGAGGAGGTCTTCGAGCTCACCGAGACCTCTCTCGGCCGCTGGGAGTATGTCACGGCCTACCGTCGCCTGTCGGACGAGGAGATCCTCGCGGCCCAAGTGCCACTCCAGGCCGGCACGAGCGCCCTGCAAACGAACGATCTGCTGGAGCTGCTGGGGTTCGTCGTCGTGCTCGGCGGCCTGCTCTCGGCAGCGCTCGCCATGTTTGCCGGGAGGGCGCTCACCCGGCCCATCCTGGCGCTTCAGGTCGCGTCGGAGCGCGTAGGCTCCGGTGACCTCGCCCCGAAGCTGCCGGTCGATCGGCGGGACGAGTTCGCTCCGGTGTTCCGGGCCTTCAACCGGATGGTAGGACGCGTCCGGAGGGCACGCAGGCAGCTGGTGCGGACATCCCGGCGCACACAGCTCATCATGGACGAGGCCGCAGTCGGCATGGTCGCTCTCGATGCGGCGGGGCGCGTCACGCTCGTGAACCCGAGGGCCGAGGAGCTGGTGGGAGGGGCGGTGAGCGTAGGGGCTCCGCTCCCTGAGGGAGGGGCGCTCGCCGAAGAACTCATTCCGTGGCTGGCTGCCTTCCTGCAAGGGACGCGCGACCAAGCTGGTGGCGAGCTCCAGGCAGGCCTTCGCCGCGTGCGGGTGCGCGCGCGCCGACTCGGGAGCCTCGAGAGGAGCCGTGGTGTGGTCGTCGCCATGGACGACGTGACCGATGAGCTGCGCGCCGAGCGCGTGCTCGCCTGGGGGGAGATGGCACGGCAGGTGGCGCATGAGGTGAAGAATCCCCTCACGCCCATCAAGCTGAGTATTCAGCATGTTCGTCGGGCGTACGAAGATCGGCATCCGCAGTTCGAGCAGATCCTGATGCGGAACGCCGACGCCATGCTGTCGGAGATCGATCGCCTGGCGGGGATCGCCCAGAGCTTCTCGCGGTTCGGCGCGCCCGGGGGGCCGGCAGCCCCTCTGGCGGCGGTATCGGTCGGGGAGGTGATCTCCGAGGTGATGGCCCTGTACGGCAGCGCCACCTCGCCCGTTCACTTCGAGGAGGACGTCGAGTCCGACCTGCCGCGGGCGGTCTCGCGCGGCCCGGAGCTGAAGGAAGTGCTCGTGAATCTGCTCGAGAACGCACGCATGGCCGGAGGCACTCGCGTACGGATCCTCGCCCGGCGCGGCCCCGCAGACTCTGTGGTGGTGTCCGTGGTGGATGACGGCTCGGGGATCCCGGAGGAGGTGCTGCCGCGCATTTTCGAACCGCAGTTCAGCACGCGCTCCACGGGAACCGGGCTGGGCCTCGCGATCACCCAGCGGCTCGTTCGCTCCTGGGGTGGGAGCGTCGGGGTGGAGAGTGCGGTGGGGAAGGGGACGACCGTGACGGTGACGCTGCGTGTGGCCGCAAACGCGGCGGATGCGCCTTCCGCCGAGCCCCGCTAGCGATCGAGTCCGGCTTCCTCGCGGCTCGGCCCCGACACCGTCATGAGCCCGACCGTGACGGCTCCGCCGAGCAGGAGCCAGAGTGCGGCTCCCGAGACGAAGCAGAGGATCATCAACATGATCCCTGGTCCTTCGATGAATCCAGTGCTCATCAAGGTCGCCACAGCGTACGCTTCCTCGCGACCTTCGGGCGGCGCGTGCCGCTGCATCAGGCGGATGATCGTGGAACGGGCCAGCCTCGCCGCGCCCATGATCGCCACCAAGGTCGGGCCTGCGAAGCTGAGGATGCCCGCGAAGCGCGACTCCCCGGTTGCGCCTCCCAGGACGAGCACGCCGTAGAGCACGACGACGGAAACGCCCATCAGAAGGGTTTGGGCCAGCCAGACGAGCCTAGCCGCCTTCAAGTCGAACGGGACCCTCAGCCCCCTTCCTGCACCCCGGTGTCGCATGGCGCGCTCGCGTGAAGAGAGCTGGACTCCTGCGCCGAAGGTGGCCGTCGCTTCAGCCTGCCCGCAAGATGGTGACGACCTTCTCGACGGCGTCCTTCGCATCGCCGAAGAGCATACGTGTGACGGGCTTGTAGAAGAGCGGGTTGTCGACCCCCGCGTACCCCGTTGCACGGCTGCGCTTGTTCACCACCACCAGCTTCGACTTCCACACCTGGAGCACCGGCATGCCGTAGATCGGGCTGCTCGCGTCGTCCTCGGCGCCAGGGTTCACGATGTCGTTGGCGCCGATGACGACCACCACGTCCGTGGTCGGGAAGTCCGCGTTGATCTCGTCCATCTCCAGGACGATGTCGTAGGGGACGTTCGCTTCGGCGAGCAGTACGTTCATGTGCCCCGGGAGCCGCCCCGCGACCGGGTGGATGCCGAAGCGCACGTTGATCCCTCGCCCACGCAGGATCTCAGTCAGCTCGCGCACTGCGTGCTGGGCGCGGCCGACCGCCATGCCGTATCCGGGCACGATGATCACGCTCTTGGCCTCGAGCAGCTTGGCAGCCAGCGTCTGGTGATCGATGTCGAGGACGTCGCCCTGGGGCTGCGCGGGTCCGCCCGAGGACTTGGGCGGCTCGGCACCGAAGCCGCCGAAGATCACGTTCCAGATGGAGCGGTTCATCGCGCGGCACATGATGTAGGAGAGGATCGCGCCGCTCGAACCGACCAGGGCGCCCGTGATGATGAGCAGGTCGTTCTCGAGCATGAACCCGGCCGCCGCCGCGGTCCACCCCGAGTAGCTGTTCAGCATCGACACCACGACCGGCATGTCCGCGCCGCCGATGGCGGCCACCAAGTGCACTCCGAGCACGCAGGCGATCGCGGTCCCCGCGACCAAGGTCCAGGTCTCGCCGTCCCGCACGTAGAGGGTGGCGAAGACGACGGACCCGATCACCATCGCGAGGTTGAAGAAGTGGCGAGCCGGGAGGAGCGTGGGACGCCCCGACACCGAGCCGCGTAGCTTCAGGAACGCGAGAATCGAGCCCGTGAAGGTGATCGCACCGATCCACACGTCGACGAACACCTCGACCAACGTTTTGGTCGTAAGGACCTCGAACATGCGCTCGTCGGCAGGGTCGGCGAGCTGGAGCGAGTAGCCGACCATCACCGCCGCGACCCCCACGAAGCTGTGGAGCAGCGCGACCAGCTCGGGCATCTGCGTCATGCCCACGCGTGCGGCCATCACGGTGCCAATCGCCGCCCCAACCGCGATCGAGCCGATCAGGAACGGGTTGGGTTGGGGCCCGGTCAGCGTGAGCGTGGCGAGGATCGCGATCGCCATGCCGATGATGCCGTAGAGGTTGCCGCGGCGCGCCGTCTCCGGGCTCGAGAGTCCGCGCAAGCTGAGGATGAACAGCACGGCCGCGACCAAATAGGCCGCGGTGGAGAGGGCGTGGGCGCGGGAGAGCGGATCCATGCGCGGCTACTTCCTGAACATCGCGAGCATGCGCCGCGTCACCAGGAAGCCGCCCGCGATGTTGATGGTCGCGAAGAGTGTGGCCAGGATCGCGACGATCACGGAAGCGTCCATGTCGACCGCGCGCGCGCCGAGCAATCCACCCACGACGATGATGCCGCTGATGGCGTTGGTGACGCTCATGAGTGGTGTGTGCAGGGCCGGCGCGACGTTCCAGATGACCTGCCAGCCCACGAAGATGGCCATGACGAAGACGGTCATGTGCTGGAGGAGATCGAGCGTGCCTTGGCTGACGGTCGCGTCGGGGGCACCAAAGCGAAGCGCCAACCAGGCGACCAGCGCGACCAAGCCGACGACCGACATGGCGATCCCTGCGGTGCGCGACGGGGGCTGCACGGGGGCACCGTGCCCGTGCGACGCGGCCTTCGCGGGCGCGGGTTTCTCTGCGGGCACAGCGGCCGGTGCGGGACTGGCCGGCGCGGACTTCGGTGGGGCCGGGGCGTCGACCTTCTTGGGCGCCGGGGGCGGCCACAGCTTCTCGCCGCGGTGCAGCACGATCGAGCCACGCACGATCTCGTTGTCGAGATCGATCGCGTGCTTCTGGGCACCCCCCATCTCGTCGAGGAGATGTTGGATGTTCGTGCCGTAGAGGTCCGACGCGACGCTCGCCATGCGGCTCGGGAGGTCCGTGTAGCCCACGATCGTCACGCCGTGCACGACGACCTCTTTGCCGGGCACCGTCAGATCGCAGTTGCCCCCCTGCTCGGCGGCGAGGTCCACGACGACGGAGCCCGGCTTCATGAGCGCCACCGCCTCGGCCGTCCACAGCTTGGGCGCCGGCCTGCCGGGGATGAGCGCCGTGGTGATGACGATGTTCACGTCCTTCGCCTGCTCGCGGAACAACGCCATTTCGGCGTCGATGAACTCCTTGCTCATCTCCTTCGCGTAGCCGCCCTGACCCTCCCCCGACTCTGCGATCTGTACCGTCAGGAACTCACCGCCGAGGCTCTTCACCTGGTCGGCCACGGTGG
>JBEBGN010000301.1:0-2044 GCA_040081395.1 Longimicrobiales bacterium | reverse complement strand
GGATCGCCTCCGCATGCGCCGGCCAGCACTATCGCGGCCACAACTGGCGTAATGAAGCGACGGACGATCATCACGTACCTCTCTTTGAACAGTAAGTGGTCACTTTGACGGCCGCCGGCCGCGGCACGCCCGACGAAGGTAATGCCCTTCCTCCCACGGAAAAACCCTTTTGCCTTATAGGACAAACGGTTCTGGGGCGCAACGCAACCCCGGTTCTCCTCTCCCCCTCACCTCGGTGTGATCGCGGGGGACCAATCGGGCAACCCGACCCGCCGCCCGGAGACGATCGGACGCACTCTCCCGGTCGCGACGTCTACGACGAACAGCCCGTACCCCCAATACCGCTCACCCACGAAGACTAGGTGACGCCCGTCGGGCGCCCAGCTCGGATCCTCGTTGTTTCCTTCGGTCGTGAGCTGACGCAGCACGCGCCCTCCATCCGCGAGGTCGGCCACCAAGATGTGGTAACGCCCGCGCTCGATGGCCCCATGGAATGCGACTAGGTCCCCTCGGGGCGACCAGTCGGGGGAGGTGAAGTATCCGCCCCCTCCGTATTCGTAGGGCGAGAGGGTTTCGGCCGAGCCGCCTTCGGCGGGCATCAGCATGACCTGGGGAACGGGATCCCCGAAGCGGTTCGTGTTGAACGCCATCCAGCGCCCGTCAGGAGAGTAGGTCGGCGAGAAGTCGTACCATGGCCCCCCCGAGAGGTACGCCATACAGCAGCCGCGTGCGACGTCGTAGGTGAAGATCCCGCTGCGGGCATCACCCCCGAGCACCGAAAAGGCGAGCGTCGAGCCGTCCGGGCTGTACGCCGGCGTGATGTAGTCTCCATCGCCCCGCACCGGCTCGAGCATTCTCTCGTGCCGACTCCCCAGGTCGAGCTCATAGATCCTCGGGTACCCCGACTTCCAAGAAGCGAAGGCAATCTTCCGGGTATCCGGGGACCAGGTCGGCGACTCGACCATCGAACCGTGATCGGTGACGCGCTGCATGTTCTCCCCATCGGAATCGATGAGGTACACGTCCTTGTTGCCGCTTCCGTCGAGCATCGTGAACGCGATACGGCTCGCCGCCATGCCCGGGTCACCGGTCGCCCAGCGCACGACCTCGTCGGAAGCGCGGTGGACGGCCATACGGAAGTCAGGGTCGGAAAAGCTCGGCACGCGGAAGCGCCCCTGCTCACGAATAGTGCCGTACACCACGTCGTGCAGCTCGAGCAGGAGCACGTACCCTTCCCCCGCACCCTCCAATCGCCCGTTGACGAGCCAGTCGGCACCCAACCGATCCCAGAGCCCGTAGTCGAGTCCGTCTCCGATCAGGCCGGCGGGGAGGGAGTCCATGACCTCGAAGCGATCGGAGTCACGCAGGTCGCGACCGACGATCGCCTCGACGTCCCCGGCGAGGCCCTCGCCGCCGAAGCTTCCGCCGAAGGGCTTCACCGCGAGCGTCGGCACATAGGAGCTCGAGTACACGAGTCCTAAGCTCACGCCGGGAATCTGGTCCTGGGCGCGCACCGAACCGGCAGATACGAGGAGGCCGAGAGCGACTGCCGCACCCCACCCGATCCGCTTCATCGTCATGTCTCTCATGGTTGACTCTTCGTCGCGGCCGGGTGGCCTGGGTGAGGAATGCTACTGCCCGCCGGTCGGGCGGAACTGGAAGTTCACCGGCTGGGATTCGAAGGGCAGGTCTTCCGGCAGCGGCCCCAGCCGCCCCTGCCCTGCGCACTCGACCGCGCCCATCGCCTCGAAATCGAAGGAGGCGTTTCCGGAACGGGTCATGAAGCGGATGTCACGCACCGATCCGTCGCGTTGGATGGAGAAGTAGACCGTGGCCTCCCAACCGCCGCCGTCTCTCCATCTGAAGCAGCGCTGAATCTGCCGGATGATGTTGTTGTAGTACTCGGGGTAGTCGCGCCTAAGCCCTTCCATACGGACGTTGATCCCCTCGCCGGAGCGTGCGGGGTCGGGCGTCGGTGTGGCGTCGGGGCCTGCCGCGGGCCTCGGCTCGGCCGGTGGCGTGGGGCGTGGCTCGGGTGGAGGAG
>JBEBGN010000028.1:0-28434 GCA_040081395.1 Longimicrobiales bacterium | reverse complement strand
CGCCAGCCACGAGCCCCCCAGGGTCCCCGCCAAGAGCGAGGCGAGTAGGATCGCCATCTTCGACGCGTTGATCGTCTCGGGCTGACCCGCGAAGGCGAGGTTGGTGATGAAGATCGACATGGTGAAGCCGATCCCACCCAGCATGCCTGCGCCGATCACGTGCTTCCAGCCGAGATCCCCGGGGAGTTTGCACAAGCCGATCGCGACCGCGGCGAAGCACGCCAGTGTGATGCCGACCGGCTTGCCCACGAAGAGTCCAACGAGGATCCCCAGGCCATTGCTGGTGAAGAGCCCATGCAGGGCTCCCGAGCCGATGACGATGCCGGTATTCGCCAGGGCGAAGAGCGGAAGGATGGCGAACGCGACCGGCCGGTGGAGCCAGTGCTCGAGGCGGTGCGAAGGGGAGTGCTCGTGGTCGTGCCGTCCGGCGAACGGAATCGCGAAGGCGAGCAGGACACCGGCGATGGTGGCATGTACGCCCGATCGATACATGAGAACCCACATGAGCAGGCCGCCGATGAGATAGGGCAGCAGCGACATCACCCGCATGCGGTTGAGCACCACCAAGACGGCGAACACCGCCAGGGCCCCTGCGAGGTCCAAGACCGAAAGATCCGACGAGTAGAAGACGGCGATCACCACCACCGCGACCAGGTCGTCCATGACGGCGAGCGCGGCCAAGAAGACTTTCAGCGAGGTCGGCACCCGGCTCCCGAGGATCGCCAGGACGCCGAGCGCGAACGCGATGTCGGTCGCCATCGGAATCCCCACCCCGGCTTGCGTCGGCGTGCCCGCGTTGAGCGCGAAGTGGATGAGCGCGGGCAGCGCGACCCCCCCGAATGCCGCAACGATGGGGAGGAGCGCGTTGCGGAAGTCGGCCAGCTCGCCGACGTAGAGCTCGCGTTCGAGTTCCAGCCCGATGAACAGGAAGAAGACGGCCATGAGGCCGTCATTGATCCAGTGCTCGAGCGAGAGCCACCCGATCTGCACGTGCCAGACGTCCACGTAGGCTCCGCCGGCGGCGGAGTTCGCGACCGCCAGCGAGATCAGCGTACACAGGACCAGCACGATCCCGCTGGACTTCTCGGAATCGAAGAAATCCTTGAACATCTGCGAGAGCGGATGCTCGTTCGCCAAGCAGCCTCCTGGTCGCAAAGGGTCGGGAAAGCGCACGGTAACAGGACGAGCGGGCCGCGAGAAGTCGATGAGTCGTCGATTCGGGCCCCGGCCGGAGTTGGCATCGCACCCCCGGGGGCTCTAGCGTTCGGCTCCCCCCGCCCCACCGGAGAGCCAGGCTGAGCCGCGACACCGCGTCACCCACCCTGAGACGTGCCGTTTCCCGTTGGGAGATCGTCGGTCTCTCCCTGAACGACGTCATCGGCAGCGGTGTGTACCTGCTACCGGCGGCTGCCGCCGCGCTGCTCGGTCCGGCGAGCCTCTGGGCCGTGCTGCTCGCTGGCTTCGCCGTGCTGCTGCTCGTGCTCTGCTTCGCCGAGGCGGGCAGCCACTTCGACGAGCCGGGGAGCGCGTACGTGTACACGCGCGAGGCGTTCGGCGACTTCGTGGGTTTCGGGGTCGGCTGGATGACCTGGCTCGCGCGCATCGCGTCGGTCGCGTCGTTGACCAACGGCTTCGCGCAGGCACTCACCTTCCTCTGGCCCGCGGCGGGCGCCGGCAGCACGCGGGTGCTCGTCATCACGCTCCCCCTCGCCCTCATCGTCTGGATCAACGTGACCGGCGTGCAGTACGGCGCCCGACTGTCGGTGGCGCTCACCATCGCCAAGATCTTGCCGCTGCTGTTCTTCGTCGGGGTGGGTATCTGGGCGGTGGACTGGTCCCTCGTCTTCCCCGCACCCATGCCCGGCGCCGGCGGACTCGCCGAGGCCGCCGCGCTCCTGCTCTTCGCCTACGCGGGCTTCGAGAACACGGCCGCGGCGGCGGGCGAGTTCAAGAACCCTCGACGCGACGTCCCCTTCGCGCTCCTGACGATGATCGTGGTCGTGACGCTGATCTACACGCTGGTGCAACTGGTCGCACTCGGTACCCTCCCCGACCTGGCCGCGCGGGTGGACGGCACGCCCCTGGCGGACTCGGCGACCCTGCTCGTGGGCGCTTGGGCGGGACTCATGTTGACCGCCGGTGCCGCGATCTCGATCGCCGGCAACGTCGGCAGCAGCCTGCTCAACGGACCCCGCTACCTGTACGCGCTCGCCAAGGACGGGTACGGACCACGCGTGCTCGCGCGGGTCCACCCGCGCTTCCAGACTCCCGCACCCGCCATCGTCGCGCAGGGTGTGCTCGCGGCGGTGCTCGCGCTCTCGGGTTCCTTCGCCGAGCTCGCCATGCTCTCCATCGTGGCGCGCCTGGCCACCTATATCGGCACGGCGGCCGCAGTCCCCGTGCTGCGCCGCAAGCACCCCCGCACTCCCGAGGCCTTCGTGCTCCCCGGCGGACCGACCATCCCGATCCTGGCGCTCCTGCTCTGCCTCGCGTTCTTGGCGAGCGCAACGGTAGGTAACCTGATCGCCGGTGCCATCGGGCTCTCTGTAGGCGTGGCGATCTACTTCCTGCGGCGCCCCGCATGATCTACCCCACCATGGCGTTCATGCTGGCCGGCGACTCGTTGAGTGCGCCCGACATCGCCATGCGGCTGGGCGCCGTCCTGGTGCTGGTTCTGATGAATGGCTTCATGGTCGCGTCCGAGTTCGCGTTGGTAGCGGCGCGTCGCTCGAAGGTCGAGCAGATGGTCGAGGAGGGGGACAAGGCATCGAAGGACGTGCTCACCGCCCTCTCCCAGCTCGATCGCTACATCTCGGGCACGCAACTCGGCATCACCATCTCCTCGCTGGCACTCGGCTGGATCGGCGAGCCGGCGCTCGCCACGCTCGTGGATCGCGTCTTCTTCGCGGCCGGCTTCCCGCTTCCGGAAGGCGCCGAGCACCTCTACGCGTCGATCGTGACGGCGTTCGTGATCATCACGTTCCTCCACATCGTGCTCGGCGAGCTGGCTCCGAAGTCTCTCGCGCTCGCCGCTCCCGAAAAGGTGAGTCGGGTCGTCGCACGGCCGCTCATGTGGTTCTCGACCGCCATGTCGCCGTTCATCTGGGTACTGAACGGAACGGCGAACCGGCTCCTCCGACTCTTCGGCATCCAGCCGCTCTCGGAAGCGAGCCACGTGCATTCACCGGAGGAGCTGCGCCTCCTTGTCGTACAGGCGCACGCGCACGGACAGCTCGACGAGAGCGATAGCGCCATGCTCGCCGGCGTCTTCGACTTCCATCAGAAGACCGCCTTCGACGTGATGCTGCCGCGTACGCGCGTGGTCGCCGTGCAGGAGAAAGCCACCGAGGCCGACGTGTGGCGCCTGCTGCGCACCGAGCGGTACTCACGCTATCCGGTCTACCGCGAGACGCTCGACGAGATCGTGGGCGTGTTCCTGGCCAAGGATCTCTGGCTGCACGACGGCAAGGAGCCTTTCTCGCTCAAGCGCTTCGTGCGCGAGGCCCTCTACGTGCCACAGACCCGGCCCGCCGAGCGCGTTCTCGAAGACCTCCGACGCACCCGCGCGCACCTCGCCGTCGTGCTCGACGAGTACGGCGGCACCGCCGGCATCGTCACGCTCGAAGATCTCGTCGAGGAGATCGTGGGTGACATCGCCGACGAGTACGACATCATCGCCCGCGAGTCGGTCGCCGTCGGTGGTGTGCTGGAGCTCGCCGGCACCCTCTCCCTCGTGGACGTTCGATCCGACCACGGCGTCCCCATCCCAGAGGGGCCCTGGTCCACGCTCGGCGGCTATGTCTTCTCGCGGCTCGGTCACGTGCCGAAGCTCGGCAACCGTGCGGACTTCCCGGGCGGTGAGCTGGAAGTGATCGCGGTGGACGGCAGGCGGGTCGCCGCCGTGCGCGTGCACTGGTCGGCGACGCCCGAAGACGCCGCGACCGGCGCGACTCAGGCCTGAGCGGTCAGCGCATCCCGAAGTAGAGCAGGCAGAAGACCGCGCCTACGACGGACATCGACAGTCCCCAAGCGAGTCCCTTGTTGAAGAGGAGGCGCCGGTCCTCGCTGGGGTCGGCGGACGCGAGCGCGAGCGCGCCGATCGTCGAGAGCGGGGAGGTGTCGACGAGATGCCCACCGACGATGATCGACGACGCGACCGCCATGACACTCGCGCCGACCTGGTCGGCGAGCCCCGCCGCCATCGGGAGGAACGCCGGCAGGACCACACCCGAGGTACTGCTGTACACGGAGATCACTCCCGTGATGCCGGCGATGATGCCGGTCACGGAGCGCGGCCCCGAGATGTTCGCCACCATGTTGGTGAACAGCTCGGTGCCCCCGGTCTCCTGAAGGAGTTCCGTGAGCACCGTCACGCCGCTCACCATCAGGATGACGCCCCACGGCATGCGCTTGATGGCGTCCGCCTCTTCGGAGAAGCCACCGAGAATGAGGATACCGCCGCCGGCGAACGCGGCCATGCCCACGTTGGCGTCTAGCACGACCACGCTGATGAGCAGCACCGCGAGCACCGCGAGCGTGACCTTGTGCTTGAGGTGGAACGAACCCTCACCGATTGGAGACGACTCGAGGAGAGCAGCCTCGCTGGCGCGGCCCTTGAAGAGGTGCCATCCCCCGAGAACGAGGTAGCCGACCAGCGCGATGACCGCGTTGGCCATGAAGTTGTCGAGGAAGAACTGCCATTCGAAACCGGGCACGTCGATGCGGTCGCGCATGATCCCCGCGGCGATGACACCGGTGGGCGCGAACGGCGACATCGAGCCCGAGTTCGCGCCGTGGCCCACCATGATCATCATGAGGAACGACGAGATCTTCGCGCGGTGCGCCGTCGCCATCGCCGTCGGCGCGATCAGCGCGGTCGCGGCGATGTTGCCCGCCCCCACCGATGCGAACACGAAGGCCAGCGTGAAGAATGCGACGGGGATCAGGCCGAGGTTACCACGACAGATCCGCACCGCGACCGCCGCCACCCGCTCGAGGGTGCCATTTCCCTGAGCCAACGCGAACAGGAAGGTGACGCCGGTGAGCGTGAGGAAGAGGTCGGTCGGAAAGCCGCCCACCACCGTGCGCAGACCCAGGGGCTCGGCGCCGGGCTCGGCAAGGTACACGCCGATGATCCAGGCGAGCGCGATCGAGAGTACACCCGGGTTCAGCTTCGTCGTGCAGCTGGCGAGCACGACGACGCCCAGCGCGATGAGCGTGACCCAGGCCAAATCCATGCAGCCCTCCGCTCGTCAGCCGCGCGTCACGCGTTCGGTCCGGCCGGCGGTTCCCGGTGGGTGAGCACCTTGTAGAAGCACCAGCCGGTCAGGCCCCACACGAAGACCAGGGAGACGGTCAGGAAGATCCAGCCGAGAGGCGTCATGTTCGTCGCTCCTGTCCGCGGTCAGTCGGCCGGCCGGCGGCCGTCGATGTCCATTCCCGCTGCAGCCCAGCGTTTGGCGCCGATGCGCGCGCAGACGACCAACAGCACGATCGTCGCCGCGATCAGGGCGACCGCCCCCTGCCGGAGCGGTTCATCCGCGACCGATTGGATCCAGGCGGGCAGGTTCCCCACGCAGAAGAAGGCGAAGATCACCAGAAGGTACGTCGGTGTGACGTACTTCATGATGAACCGATAGAAGCCCGGGATGCGGATGTGCGCCCCCTGATGCGCCTCGGCGAAGCCCTGGTCGATGCCCCAGACCCAACTGAAGAGGATGATCTGTACCATCGCCAGCACGAAAATCAGGAACGTGCCGACCCAGTCGTCGATGGTCGACCAGAAGATGCCGCCCTCCGAGTAGTACATCACCAGAAAGGACCCGACGATGCAGACCGACACCATCAGCAGTGTAGCCGCCCTACGACTCCAACCGAGCGACTCCTGGAAGAAGGCCAAGCTCGGCTGATACATCGAAATCGAGCTGGTGATCGCCGCCAGGAACAGCATGAAGAAGAACACGGCGCCGATGAGGTTCCCGAACGCGCCCATGTGCGCGAAGACCACCGGCAGCGTGGTGAAGCCGAGGCCGAAGCTGCCTCCCTGCACCGCACCGACCATGTTGGCGGCGCCGAGGAAGACGAACGCGGCCGTGACCGTGATCAGGCCACCGAACCCGACCTCGAACAGCTCGTTGGTCGCCGACGCCGTCAGGCCAGACAGCACCACGTCGTCCTTCTTCTTCAGATACGACGCGTAGTTGATGATCACGCCGAAGCCCACCGACAGGCTGAAGAAGATCTGACCCGCCGCCGCCAGCCAGGTCTGAGCGTTGCCGAGCGCCGAGAAGTCCGGGTTCCACATATAGGCGAGCCCGTTCACCACGTTCTGCTCGGGAAGGGCGGGGTCCGGGGTGCCCAGGGTGATCACGCGCACGAGCACGATCATGGCGCAGACCGCCATGATCGGCATGGCCCAACTCACGAACTTCTCGATCCCCCTGGAGATCCCCCTGAAGACCAGCCAGATGTTCACCGCGAAGGCGATCACCCAGAAGACGAAGGTCTCGAGTGTGCCCCCGGTCATGATGCCGTTTGCGGCGCGGCCGGTCATGTCGCTGTAGACCTGGCCTGCGCGGGCCGTCTGCTCGGCGATGGGCGCCGCTATGTCGATGCCGATGCCGCCGGTGGCGAACTGCCAGAAGTACGCCAAACACCAGGCCTCGATGTACGTGTAGTAGTACGACACCGCGAGCGGAATCAGGACGCCGAGCACGCCCAAGTAACGGCCGCTCGGCCCCCCCGCGAAGACGCCGAGGATGGAGACCGAGGAGTGGAATCCTTTGCGGCCGCCGTAGCGGCCCATGGTCCACTCCGCCCACCCGATCGGGATGCCGACCAGAAGCAGCGCCGTGAAGTACGGGATCATGAACGCGCCGCCGCCATTGGCCGCAGCCTGTCCCGGGAAGCGCAGGAAGTTCCCGAGACCGACGGCTGACCCCGCAACGGCCAGGATCACTCCGACCCGAGTCCCCCACTGTTGCTCCTGGGTGCCTTGCTGCGACATCTAGCCTCCTTGGGATCCCGGCCTCACGGCCAGCGAAGGGCGGGAGACTAGCGCTCGGGGCGAAAGGTTACCAGAGCGGGCGCAGGATCAGCGAGCGACGTGGGTGCGCACGACCGTGACGGTGCCTCGCGTCACGTTCCGCGCCGCAACGTCACTCCGAAGGTCCTCGGGTCCCCCGGGACCCCCCAGTAGAGGCCCGAAGTACCGGCCACCTGACCGAGCTGCTCCAAGTAGTCCTTGTCGAATAGGTTGCGGGACCAGACCGAGACGCCCCAACCGCCGCCCGACTGGAACCCGATGCGCGCGTTCACGAGCGTGTACGCATCTACGCGAAGGAAGGGAGAGGGGCTCGTGCTCGACGAGTAGGCGGAGCGGAAGGCCGCGTCGACACCGACCGACAGCTCGCCCGTGCGGGTGAGCGGGTAGAAGTACTCGCTGCCCCCCGACGCGGCCCACTTCGAGAGACCGGGCAGGCGCGACCCGGAGATGTCGACGAACGAGGCCGAACCCCCGGCGAGGTGGATCGGGACCGGCGCGTTGGTGAAGCGCGCGTGCTTCCCGTCGGAATAGGCCACCGCGCCGTAGAGTGTGAAGTTCCGGCTGAGCTGCGCGTTGCCGTCGAACTCCGCGCCGCGCACCGTGACCAGCTCGGCGTTGGCGAGATAGCCGCGCACCAGGCTCGGGTCCGTGCTCTGCACGTTCGTCTGGTAGTTGCGGACCTCGGTGTCGAACACGTTGAAGTTCGCGGTGACGCCATCGAACGGCGTGGTCTTCAGCCCGATCTCGATGTGGCGGACGTCCTCGGGCTCGATGCGCACCAGGCTCAGGTCGGGCTGTCCGCCGACCGTCGGCAAGGCACCGAGGTTGAAGCCGACCGACTTGAAGCTGGTCGCGTAGGTGCCGTACGCGTTCACCCTGTCGTGGGCCTCGAACCGGAGCGTCAGCTGTCCGGAGAGGTCGGTGTCGTGCGTGTCGGCCTCGAAGAACTGCGGGCGCTGGTTCTTGTAGCTGTTCTCGAGGGCCGTGACCGCGGGGTCACTCGAGGTGAAGGCGTTGTCCGTGATCTGACGGTCGAACGTCCCGCCTTTCACGTCGTAGTTGTAGCGCAGTCCGGGCAGCAGGGTGAGGCGGTCGGTCACGTGCACCTGGGCCTGGCCGAAGAGCGCGGCGCTGGTCGAGTTGAAGTCGACGTACGAGATGCCGCCGTATCCGTCGAGGATCCCGGGCGTTGCACCCAGTGGGTTCGGCGCGTAGCTCCATCGCCACGCGTCGGAGCCGAGTTGCTCCACGATGCGGCCGTCCAGATGCTGGCGGAAACCGAAGGCGCCGATCACGAAGTCGAGCCGCGGCGACACCTCGACCGCGTACCTCACTTCCTGCGTGTACTGATGGTGCGTCGAAGGAGCTTGTGAGAGGCGCGTGACGTTCAGCCCCGTCCAGTCGCGATCGTTGGACGGACCCCAGTTCCAGTAGCGCCACGCCGACGTCGACGTCAGCCGGCCGGGGCCGACGTCCGCGTCCACGTGGAGCGAAGCCCCGCCGAAGTCCTGGTCGGAGCGCCAAGGCGTGTTCTGATCGACCACGCGGTCGAAGGGGTTGAGGGAGGGCAGCGTGTAGCCGAGGTCCGCCGCGATGGCGGGGAAGCGGCGGTTCGGGTTGGCGAGGTTGTCCGCGATGCCGGCCGGGACCTGCGCGTACCCGTTGGGGCGCTGACGCACATAGTCCCCTGAGGCGGTGATCACGACGTTCTGCGACGGCAGGAAGCGAAGCTGACCCTTCACGCCGACGTTGTTCAGGGTGTTCAGATCTTCGTTCGTGGCGACGTTGCGGATGGTGCCGTCGCGGCGCGTAATCACGAACGAGAGTCGGCCGGCCAGGTTGTCGGCGAACGGGGTCGACAGGGAGCCCTTCGTCTGGACGTAGCCGAGGTTTCCCACTGTGCCCTCGAAGCGAACTTCGGATGCGGTGAGGCTCGGCGCGCGCGTCGTGAGGTTGAGTGCACCCGAGGTGGTGTTCTTGCCGTAGAGCGTACCCTGCGGCCCGCGCAGCACCTCGATGCGCTCCAGGTCGTTGAAGTCGAGCGTGGCCGAAGCGGGACGTGCCAGAAAGACGCCGTCGATGTAGATGCCGACGCCGGTGTCGATCCCGTCGTTGGTGAGGCCGAACGGCAGGCCGAGGCCGCGGACGTTCAGGAACGAGTTGCGCGGGTTCGTGGTGAAGAACTGCACCGTCGGCACGGACTGCTGCAGGCGCGCGATGTTGACCGCGCCGGAGCGCTCGATTTGCCGCCCGCTCACCACCGCGAGCGGAATCGGGACGTCCTGCGCGACCTCTTCGACCCTCCGAGCCGTCACGACCGAGACCGAGATCTCATCGAGATCCAGGGCCGACACCTCGAGGGAGACGTCGAGGCGCGTGTCCACCCCCGGCGCCACCGTGACCGACCGCTCCAGGGAGCGGCGGCCGAGGCCCTCGAACTCCACGACCACCGAGCCGGGTGCGATGCCGGCGACCCCATAGTCGCCGTTCGAGTCGGTGAGCACCGACCGGTCGAGAGATGGAATCGTCACGGCCACGCCGGCGAGCGGCTGGCCCCCCGGGTCCGTCACGTGACCCGCGAGGCGGCCCGGCCCGGTCCCGGCCTCAGCCTGCTGTCCCACGAGTGGAAGGGGCGCCGCGAGCAGAGCCAGCGCGGTAACGTGCAGAACAAGTGAGCGAGCGGACGAGCGCATCGGAGAATCCTTCGGCTTCCTCGGGTGTGGTCGCACGAGCGGCGGCCCCTAGCGGGCGACGTCGGCGTGCGTACCCGAGGCAGGGCCTGTGCCGAATAGCGAAGGATTTCATAAGACGTTGTGTTACTTGGCGTTGTGTTCGATGCTCCTTATGCGCTAGACCGGGGGTCCGTGAGATGTGACGGCATGAGCCGTCATGGGGCACGGATGAGGCTGCGCGGGGCCGTGTGATTTGGTTGCTGCGGATGCGCGGCACCCAGCCGAGCGCGCGCTATACTTCAGCATGAACGCCGAACCCCTGCTCTCGCAGGTCGCGGCCCTTCTCAAGAAGCGCCGACTACCCGCTGTGCTCATCGGCAATGCCGCCGCCGCGCTCCAGGGCTCACCCGTGACGACGATGGACCTGGACTTCATGTTCAGGAAGACGCCCGCGACCGTAACCAAGCTGAAGCGCTTGGCCGACGACCTCGAGGCCGTCGTCATGCGGCCCTACTACCCGGCCTCCGGCCTGTACCGCATCGTTCGCGACCGTGACGGCCTGCAGCTGGACTTCATGAGCAAGGTGGATGGCATCCGGTCGTTCGAGTCGTTACGCGCACGAGCGTCTCGCGTGGAATTCAAGGGCGGCGAGATCCTCGTGGCGGACCTTCGTGACGTCATCCGCAGTAAGGAGGCGGCGGACCGGCCGCAGGACCGGGCGGTGCTTCCGCTGCTTCGGAGAACACTGGATGAGCAAGAAGAAACGTAGCCGGCCAGCGAAGAAGTCCGCGCTGCGGAAGGAGTCCGACCGCGCCTTGGTGGAGCAGATCCGGCGCCAGTTGGCGCTCCCGCCCGAGCGTCGCACACACTTCCTGCGCAAGCGGCTGCCCGGGGGCGGCTCGGCGCTCTGATCTCTAGTCCGTGCGTCGAGCCGCTGCGTCGGTAGCCGTCCGACTCCCGCCAGGCAAATCCACTTTTCGCCAGCACGAGTCGTGAACGTAGACGAGATCATCTGCGGCGTCTCAGACCACGTTGCGGCCATCGCAATCCGCTTCAAGTGGTTCTTTCTCGGTCTGGACACACCGAGCCGATGGATCCTCTGCGCACTTCTTGCGACCGCCGCTGCCTTGGGCTTCGCGATGGGAAGGCGCCGGCCCGCTACCAAACGCGAGCACAGAGGCTTCCGCGCGTGGGGCTTCCGGACGTTCCAGAATAGCGGGGAGGCGGAGGTCTCTCGTGTGCTGCTCTCGCTCTTCCGCCCTCCTGACTACCACCTGATGAATCACGTCACTCTGCGGATGGAGGACGGCACCACGCAGGTTGACCACATCCTCGTTTCGCGGTTCGGCGTCTACGTCATCGAAACCAAAGACTACAACGGCTGGATCTTCGGCAAGGCTACGGAACAGACGTGGACGCACGTGCACTTCCGACGGAAGTTCAAGTTCCAGAATCCGATCCTTCAGAACTACCGACACGTCTGTGCGGTGCGGGCATTACTGGACTTCATACCGACCGAGGCAATCAAGTCGGTGGTGGTGTTCAGCACTCTTGCTGAGTTCAAGACCGACATTCCTCAGGGAGTGACGTCGATCGACCACCTTGCGGCTCATCTGCGAGAGCAGACCCAAGAGGTCCTGTCGCTGGACGAACTACAGCTCTGCGTCGGGCGGCTCGAGACCGCACGGCTGGCCATAAGCCGCCAGACCGATGTCGAGCACG
Source organism: Longimicrobiales bacterium (assembly GCA_040081395.1). Classification (GTDB taxonomy): domain Bacteria; phylum Gemmatimonadota; class Gemmatimonadetes; order Longimicrobiales; family Gaopeijiaceae; genus UBA2982. The sequence goes on along the minus strand of JBEBGN010000028.1, from coordinate 16,995 downwards.
TCGAGAGCCTCGCGCGACGGTTCGGTGGGCGCTCCGGATGACGCAGTCGCCTTGAGGTCTACTGAGAGCATGCCCATGGTCGCCCACCCGGCAGTATCAGTCCCGGAACCTCGCCCAGTCCACACCGAGCTTCCTCATGCGGGCCCGCAACGTATGCGGATTGATGCCGAGCACCGTCGCCGTGCCACGAGGTCCCTCGATGCGTCCGTGGGTCGCGCGGAGCGCAGCCTCGATGTGGACGCGCATGGCGTCGGCGAGTGGAGACACACCGGTCGACACGACGCTCGGCACGACCAACTCGGGCTCTGAGCGCTGGAGCGGGACGGCGGTGGCCGCAACGCCGAGCGCCTTGGCTACGTCGAGACGCTCGCCCTCCCCTAGGATCGCCGCCCGGTCGATGACGGTGCCCAACTCACGGATGTTGCCGGGCCATTCGTACGCGGCCAGCAGCTCCAGATCGTGCGGCGTCGCCGTCTGGAACTTCAGACCGAAGCGCTTCGCCGCACGCCGCGCGAAGTGCTCGACCAAGGCCGGAATGTCCTGGCGGCGCTCCCGCAGCGGGGGCAGCACGATCGGGAAGCCTGCGATGCGATACCAGAGGTCTTCACGAAACCGGCCTGCCTGCACGAGCGCAGGCAGGTCGCGGTGCGTCGCGGCCACGACGCGCACGTGCACGCTGATCGCTTGCTCACCACCGACGCGCTCGAATGTGCCCTCCTGCAGCACGCGCAGCAGGCGTACCTGCGCAGCGAGCGGCATATCGCCGATCTCGTCGAGCAAGAGCGTGCCCTCGTCGGCGCGTTCGAACCAGCCGCGCCGGGTAGCGGTGGCGCCCGTGAACGCGCCGCGCTCGTGTCCGAACAACTCCGAATCGATGAGCTCCGCCGGAATCGCGCCGCAGTTCACGCGAATGAAGGGACCCGAGGCGAACCCCGACTGCTCGTGGATGGTACGCGCCACCACTTCTTTGCCGGAGCCCGTCTCTCCGAGAATCAGTACGGGAATGTCGGAGCGCGCGACGAGGCCCACGCGGTCGAGCACCGCGGCAAGTCCCCCCTGAGCGCCCACCACCGTGTCCACCAAGTCTTCGCGCCCGAGGCGTGACAGCGCGGACCTCTTGTCGGCTTCGGCGGCTTCGCGCAGAGCCGACAACTCGTGCAGCCGGCGATCGTTCTCGAGCGCCGCGGAGAAGGGCTCGAGCAGCGCGCGCACGAGGGCTTCATGGCGCTTGTCGAACGTGCCGCCAGGTCGCGCGCGGATCAGGAGTGCACCCGCGGTGCCGTGCTCCGTCGCGAGTGGGCCGGCGTACCAGGTGCCTTCCTCCTCACCTAGCAGTGCCATGAAGAAGGGGAGCGGGCTCTCCGACCCGCCTGCCACCCAGCGCTCGATGAGCCGGCGCTCGGGTCCACGCAACTCGCGAACCGCACGCACGGAAGAGGGTGCCGGCGCCGAGCCGGCGCGCGCGCGTACCTCGAGTGTGCCCCGTCCGCGGTCGAAGCGGACGATGGCCAGGGTGTCGAGAGCGAGCTCGCCGTCGAGCAGCCGGGCAAACGTGTCGACCGATCTCTCGATCTCGATGTGGCGGCACGCCTCTCGCCAAACCTCGAGCAGAAGCGGATTGAAGGCGGTCATCGTCATAGAATAGCCGTCATATACGACGGCTGGCCAGCATATGAGACGGCACGGCCGTTATATACCACGGACGACCACAAGAGACAGGCGACTCGCGTTTCCGTTAAGTAGTGATCGTGCATGGAGTTGGCGCTCGTGGGCCGGATCCGGCATGGAGGTTGACTCTCACCTCCCTATTCTCACGAACCCTGCCACGCCGGACCGCTCATGCCCCGCCCGACGCGCTCCCTCCGCTTCCTCCCCTCCTTCGCGCTCGCATCCGTCCTGTCGCTGAGCGGGTGCGGCGGTGGCGCGGATGCCGGCGCCGTCGAGCTGCTCAACGTCTCCTACGACCCGACGCGTGAACTCTGGCGCGATCTGAACGAGCGCTTCGCGACCTGGTACGCGCAGGAATCCGGGACCTCGGTCACCATCAGTCAGTCGCATGGCGGTTCGAGCACGCAGGCACGATCGGTGATCGATGGCCTCGACGCCGACGTGGTCACGCTCGCGTCGATCATCGACACGGACGCGATCTCGGCGAGCGGGCTCATCCAACCGGGTTGGGTCGATAAGCTGCCCGAGCGCTCCCTCCCCTACTACTCGACCATCGTCTTCGTCGTGCGGAAAGGAAACCCCGAGGGGATCCACGACTGGCCCGACCTGGTGAAGCCGGGCGTCGAAACTATCACGCCGAATCCGAAAACCTCGGGGAACGGATACCTGAGCTTCTTCGCCGCGTGGGGCTCGGTCGTGCTTCGCGGGGGAACGGAGCAGGACGCACTCCACTACGTGTCGGCGCTCTATCGGCAGGTCCCGGTACTCGACTCGGGGGCGCGCGGCGCCAGCACCACCTTCGTGCAGAAGGGGATCGGCGACGTGCACCTCGCTTGGGAGAACGAAGCGCACCTCGAGGTCGCCGAGGCCAACGGCGAGCTCGAGATCGTCTACCCGCCCATCAGCATCCGTGCGGAACCTCACGTGGCCGTGGTCGATGCGAACGTCGACCGACGCGGCACGCGCGCCGCGGCCGAAGCCTACCTGCGCTACGCCTACACGCCCGAGGCTCAGGAAGTCATCGCGCAGCACTTCTATCGCCCCAGCGACACGGCGGTGCTCGCGCTCCACGCCTCGACGTTCCCCGATGTGCGCCTGTTCGCGGTGACCGAGATCGCCGAGTCCTTCCAGGAGGCGCACCGCCGGTTCATCGCCGAGGGCGGGGTCTTCGACCAGATCTACGCACCGTCGCGCTAGCCGGTCGAGCGCACATCCAGCATGGCGACGGTCGACAAGCGGGTACTCCCCGGGTTCGGGCTCACCCTCGGGTACACCGTCTTCTATCTGAGCTTGCTGGTGCTCATCCCCACGCTGGCGGCGTTCCTGCGCGCCAGCGAGCTGTCCTTCGACGAGTTCTGGGGCGCCGTCTGGACCGAGCGGGCGCGCGCCGCCTACCTGCTTACGTTCGGCGCCGCGTTCGTGGCGGCGGTGATCGACCTGGTGCTCGGCCTGCTGGTCGCTTGGGTGCTGGTGCGCTACACGTTCCCCGGGCGGCGCATCATCGACTCGTTGGTCGACCTCCCGCTCGCGCTCCCCACGGCGATCGCGGGCCTCGTCTACTCGGCGCTCTACGTCGAGAACGGCTGGCTCGGCCAGTACCTCGTGCCGCTGGGTATCGAGGCCGCCTACACGCGACTCGCGATCGTGCTCGTCCTCGTGTTCATCGGCCTGCCGTTCGTCGTGCGAACCGTGCAGCCGATCCTGGAGGAACTCGACCCGGAGTGCGAGGAGGCCTCGGCCTCACTGGGTGCCACGCGGTGGCAGACATTCCGTAGGGTGATCCTCCCGGCGCTGTACCCAGCGCTCATCACGGGCTTCGCGCTCGCGTTCGCGCGTGGCATCGGCGAGTACGGTGCGGTGGTCTTCGTGTCGGGCAACATGCCGTTCCGCACCGAGATCGCGCCTATCCTCATCGTCGCGCGCCTCGAGGAGTTCGCGTACGCCGAGGCGACCGCCATCGCGGTCGTGCTGCTCGTCGTGTCGCTCGCGTTGCTCGTGGTGATCAACCGGCTCGAACGCTGGAGCATGCGCCATGAGCACTGAGACGCCCGCGGCGGTCGCGCCGCGCGCAGCTACGCGACGTCTTCGCGCCGCCCAGCAGGATCCGGAGTGGGTGCGCTGGGGCCTCACCGGGCTGGTACTGCTCGCCGTCGGCGTACTGATTGTCATCCCGATCGTGAACATCTTCGTGTCGGCGTTCAGCGAGGGGGTATCCGCCTACTGGCAGAACCTCTTCGGCGACCCGGACACGCGGCACTCGATTCTGCTCACCCTCACGGTCGTGCCGATCGCGCTGACGGCCAATGTGATCTTCGGCGTCGCGGCGGCGTGGGCGGTGTCACGCTTCGACTTCCCGGGGCGCACCCTGCTCGTCGCGCTCATCGACCTGCCCTTCGCGGTCTCTCCCGTGGTCGCAGGGTTGATGTTCGTGCTGATCTTCGGGCTCCAGGGGTATCTGGGCCCGTTTCTCCGCGCCGACGGTTGGTCGATCATGCCCTGGCTGACGTCGCTGCTCGTCGTGGCAGTGCTGGCCGTCCTCTACTTCATGCTCCGTCCCGTCTCCTCCGCAGCGCGGACGGGCGTATGGGCACACCCCCGCCTCGTCGTCTTCGCCGGGGGCACCGCGCTCTTCGCCGTCCTCGTCGTCACCCAACAGGCGCTCGGGATCTGGCCCGAAAATCAGAGCCTGAGGATCATCTTCGCGCTTCCGGGGCTCGTGCTCGCGACCTCGTTCGTCACCTTTCCGTTCGTAGCGAGGGAGCTGATCCCCGTGATGGAGGCGGTCGGGCCGGACGAGGATCTCGCCGCCGTGAGCCTGGGCGCGAACGGCTGGCAGATGTTCTGGCACGTCACGGTGCCGAACATCAAATGGGGACTCGCGTACGGCATCATCCTCTGCAATGCGCGCGCGATGGGAGAGTTCGGCGCGGTCTACGTCGTGTCCGGTCACATTGCGGGGCAGACGGACACCATGCCGCTGCGCATCGAGAAGCTGTTCCAGGAATACAATCTGCCCGGATCCTTCGCGTTGGCGTCGGTCCTCACGCTCATCGCGATCCTCACGCTCATCGCCAAGTCGCAGCTCGAGACGAAGGCGCCGAGAAAGCAGAAGCCATGAGCATCCAGATCCAGAACGTCTCGAAGTCCTTCGGAAGCTTCGTGGCGCTCCATGACGTCAACCTCCAGGTGCCGGACGGGGACCTGCTGGCGCTGCTCGGTCCGTCGGGGTCGGGCAAGACCACGCTGCTCCGCATCATCGGTGGCCTCGAAGTCGCCGATGCGGGTACGGTGCTCCTCCACAACGAAGACATCACGCAGAAGTCTGCGCGTGAGCGGAACGTCGGCTTCGTCTTCCAGCACTATGCGCTCTTCAAGCACATGACGGTGGCGGAAAACATCGGATACGGGTTGAAGGTCCGGAGCGTCCCCGCGGCACAGATCCGCGACCGGGTGCGCGGTCTCCTGGACATGGTTCGCCTGAGCGGGCTCGACGACCGCTATCCCGGCCAGCTGTCGGGCGGTCAGCGCCAACGTGTGGCACTCGCGCGCGCCCTCGCGGCCGAGCCCTCGGTGCTCCTGCTCGACGAGCCGTTCGGCGCCCTCGATGCCAAGGTGCGTAAGGAGCTGCGCCAGTGGGTGCGAAAGCTCCACGAGGAGATCCACGTCACCAGCATCTTCGTGACGCACGACCAGGAAGAGGCGATGGAGCTCGCCGACCGCGTAGTGGTGATGAACCACGGACGCATCGAACAGATGGGTTCGACCGACGAGCTCTACGAGCGCCCGGCCACTCCGTTCGTGTTCGACTTCCTGGGCGACACGAACATCCTGCCCGCGGAAGTCCGGGCCGACGGCGTCCACCTTCCCGGCGCCGAAGCGCCGCTCGATGCCAGGGCCGGGGAAGCGAACGGGTCGGTGGACGTCTACGTCCGGCCCGCAGACCTGCGGCTGGCGGAACCAGGCCGCCCCGGGGTCCACGTACGCGTCGACACGGTCCAGCGCACGGGCCCGGTCGTGCGCGCGACCGCGGTCACTTCGAAGGGCGAGGTGCCTCTCACCATCGAGCTCCCCCACCTGCACCACGACGTGCCCCACTTCGTGGAGGGTGCGTCGCTGCGGCTCCGTCTCATGCAGTTCAGCGTCTATCCGAGGGGCAGCCGGCCCTCGACGGGGGCCGTGGAGGCCCCCGTGCTCATTGGACGAGAGCGGGAGCGACTGGGGTCGTAGGCTGAGCCTGTAGGGATTTTCCCTACACACGCGCGCGGCCCTTTCCCGACTCCCGGCCCTATGCCCGCCGCGCGCAGGTTGAAAGCGACGTCGACCGGAGGAATGAGCGCCACCGGCCACCGTGGGGCCCGGAGCCGCAGGCTTCGGGCCCCGATCCACTCTACTGGGAGACAACCATGAAGCTGAAGAGCGGTGCAGCGTGCTCGAGCTCGATCGGGGCCGCCCTGGCCGCGGTCGCCACCTTCGCGTTCGGGAGTCCGGCCAGCGCCCAAGTTGCCTTCGCGTCGAGGGACGTCGCGGAAGTCACCTATGCGAAGGATGTCGCCGTCCTCCTCCGCAACAACTGCGCGACCTGCCATCGTCCGAACGGGATCGGGCCGATGGACCTCCTCACGTACGAGGATGCTCGCCGCTATGCACGCCGTATTCGTGAGCAGGTGTCCAATGAGCTGATGCCCCCGTACGCCTATGACCGGGACATCGGCATCCAGCAGCTCGAGCACGACTGGCGCCTGTCCCCGGAAGAGATCAACACCATCGTGTCGTGGGTGGATCAGGGCGCGCCAATGGGTGACCCTGCCGACATGCCGACCCTCCAGCCCATTGTCGATACCGACGAGTGGAGGTTCACCCCCGAGTTCGGCGCGCCGGACGTGATCGTGCGTTCGACGCCGATCGACATCCCGCCCTCCGGACTCGACATGTGGCACCGTCCGATCGTGCCGGTGGGCGTGAACCAGGATCGCTGCATCCGCGCCATCCAGGTCAAGCCGGCGCCCGGCGCTGCCAAGGCGGTCGTGCATCACGCCAACTCCACGTTCTCGCGCTTGCAGGGCGATGGTTCGTTCGAGGCGACGGGTGAGCGCGCCAGCGAATACGCCATGGGGAAGGCGGGTGAATTGATCCCACAGGGCGTGTGCAGGATCCTGCCGGCCGAGTCGTACGTGGCCTGGGATATCCACCTCTTCCCCGGCGGACTCGGAGCGAACGCCACCGACCAGGTGGTCGAGGACAACGTGGTGGAAATGGGTATCTGGCTCTGGCCCGCGGACTACCAGTACGAGTACAAACAGGATCTCGCCCTCTACGGCATTCGGCAGGGCGAACTCCTGCTCGCGCCGCACGGAGTGGCGATGACGCAGGGCTTCCAGACCTTCGACCACCCCGTGCGCATCGACAGCTTCCAGCCGCACGGCCACCTGCGCCTGCGCTCGGCGTCGCTCGAGATCCTGTATCCCGAGACGGGCCGGGTCGAGGTCATCAGCATGATCTCGAACTGGAGCGCGGTCTGGCACCAGAGCCATATCTACGCACCGGACGTCGCGCCGCTGCTGCCGCCCGGGGCGGTCTTGATCATGAAGCAGTGGTACGACAACACGGAGAACAACCCCAACGTCCTCGACCCGGATCTTTGGGTGGATGGCGGTAGCCGCACGGCGGATGAGATGTCGCATGCCTGGATCGCGGTGACCCACCTCGACGAGGAGGGTTACCAGGAGCTGCTCGAGCAGCGTCGCGCGAACCAGGAGCGCAGAGTCACGGATCAGTAGTCATCCGCTGTCGATGCGACTGCCACGTCGCATCGGGTGGTGATTTTGCGGGGATCGAAGGACGCCCGAAGGGGCGCACCTTCGATCCCCGCAGTCACACCAACCCTCTTGGCCCGCTCCCCGTGCAGCTGCGGGCGTCAGCCCCCTCGACTCTCGCTAGAGTCGGAGCGTCCAGATCTCGGCGCGCGACGCGGGAGCGGAGGACTCGCCCTGGACGGGCTCGAGCGGGAACTTCCCGCCCAGCGATGCCGCCGCGGTCGACGTGATGGCAAGCTGTCCCGGACCCGCGCGGCTCCTAACCGCGATGGCAACGGCGATCGCATCGCCCACGAGCACGCCACTGCGCCATCGGGTGACCTCGCCACAGTGAACGGCGCCCTGGATCTCGGGAGCGTCGACATTGAGACGAAGAGCCACATTCCGAAAGCTCGCGCGTAGACTGCGCGCGGCTTCGACCGCGCCGAGACTCGTAGGAAGCTCCAGCAGGACGTCATCGTCGGCCCTGGCGAGCACCGTCCGGCCCCCGCGGTCCCGCGCAGCCCCACGCGCTGCGTCCCGCAACGCGGACCTCAACGTAGTCGCGCGCCACTCATCCTCCGCAAGCAGGCCCCCGAACCCCACGATGTCGAGCGCAAGCAGGGCGACGGTCTCGCGTGGAACCTGGAAGTTGCAGGCGAAGCAATCGAGGCACCAAGCCTGAATGTTCTCCCGCGTCACGCCCCCCGTGTCCGTCCGCCAGTAGACCTTCCATTGGTCGCCCCTCAACCCGCGCTTGCAGCGCTGGGCCTTGAGGTGGTGCCGACAGTTCGACCCGGCACACTCGCAGCGCCTCGATGCCTGCTCGAGGGCGAAGGCTTTCACTTCCGGTGTAATGTCCACGGCGCGGGATTGGGATGGAGCGGCATCGCAGCATACATTGCAGCGAGATGCTTGGAATCTCAATATTCCTGTTCGCTCGGGTGCGCGGCCATCTACCGCAGCGCGCGCTCCTCGCGGAGCCGCGTCGCTCCCCCTACCTCTGCTCCCCGTACAGCTGCACCAAGTTCAGGATCGCGCACGTCGACTGAGCCAGCACGCGCGTGGAGATCCACTCTGCGGGCCCGTGGAAGTTCACCCCTCCCGCGAACAGGTTCGGCGTCGGCATGCCCATCGCCGTCAGGCGCGACCCATCGGTTCCGCCGCGGATCGGCTTCAGGTTCGGTTCGATGCCCGCAGCTCGCACGGCCCTCTCCATGAGCTCGGTCGTCTCGGGTTGCCGCGATAGCTCGTCGTACATGTTGCGGTACTGCTCCGTGATCTCCACACGCACGTCGAGCCGCGGCTCCTCGGCCTGAAGCGCCGCGCACAGGGTGCGGAGGCGCCGACCGCGCTCCGCCAACACCCCGGTGTCGAAATCGCGGAGAATGAGCTGGAGACGACAGCAAGCCGCATCCCCTGAGATACTTACCGGGTGGAAGAAGCCCACGCGCCCATCGGTGCACTCGGGGGACTCGGCCATCGGCAGCGCTGCGAGAAGCTTACCCGCGTACGTGAGCGCGTTGACCATCTTCCCCATGGCGGTGCCCGGGTGCACCGATACACCGGTCAGGGTGACCACCGCCTTGTCGGCGGAGAAGGTCTCCACGTTGATCTCGCCGGTGAAGCCACCGTCGATGGTGAAGGCGACCGGGCAGTCGAAGCGATCGAGCGGAAAGCGGTCGGCGCCCCGGCCGATCTCCTCGTCGGGGTTGAAGCAGACGCACACAGTCGGGCGCGGGAGTCCGGGCTCGGCCACGAGCACTTCGAGCGCACCCATGATCGCCGCGATGCCCGACTTGTCGTCGGCTCCGAGCAGCGTGCTGCCGTCGGTGGTGATGATGGTGTCGCCGACGCACGCAGCCAGCTCGGGGGTCACTACCGGGTCGAGCCAAACGCCGTGCCCCACCTCGAGCTGTCCCCCAGCGTACCGCTCGTGGAGGCGAGGGCGGACACCCGTGCCCGTGAACTGCGGCGCCGTGTCGATGTGCGCGCACAACCCGATCCTCCCGGGCGCAGTCCCGGGCAGTTCGGCCAGCACGTAGCCATTCGCATCCATCGAGGGTCGCGGCTCGCCGACCCCGCCCAGACCCAGCTCGGTCAGCTCCTGCGCCAACTGCCTCCCCAAGTCGAGCTGCTTGGCCGTGCTCGGGCAGCTGGGGCTGGTTTCGTCGGACTGCGTGTCGACGCGCACATAAGAAAGGAAGCGCTCGACGATGCGGGTGCGGCGGAGGATCTCGGAAGGATCGGCAAAAGGGCGCATGCTCGCGGCCTGCGAACGGGGTGTCTGGACGCCGGCGCCAACAGGCTCCGTACGCCCCTCAGATTCGCGACGGCACGCCCGTGGACCAAGAGGTCGGCCGGAAGGACACACGCCGAGGCTGCACGGCGGCTTGCGCCCCCGAGGTGCGTCTTCCACACTCCTGCCCGTGGCCTCACCAAGGAGAGGGAACACCATGCAGGATCGTCGGAATCGCGGGGGGGTCGCGGCATTCTTGATCGCGGCGTCCCTGGCCGCGGGTGCACAGGAAGCCCTCGCGCAGCAGCAGTGGCTCAACAGCCCGCGGCCCGGGACCGGGAACCCGGTCATCCCGTTCTTCGAGGGCTGGTACGACAATGGCGACGGGACCCTGACCATGTCGTTCGGCTACCTCAATCGGAACCCGCGCGACGTGGTAGAGATTCCACTCGGCGCGCGCAACCGACTGGAGCCCGCGGAGTTCGACGGAAGGCAGCCCACGTTCTTCATGCCCGCCCGCAATCGCGGCATGTTCGCCGTAACCATCCCTGCGTCGCAGCGGGACCTGGATGTGTGGTGGTATCTGACCGACGACCAGGGCAACGAGTACAAGGTGCCGGGAAGGGCGCGCACCACGGGGTACCAGCTCGACTGGCTGCCCCGCCCGCACGGGAGCATGGCGCCCTGGATGTCGTTCACCAATGGAAGGGAGGGCCGCGGGCCCGAGGGGGTCTTTGCGCCTGAGACGCTCTCGGCGCGGGTGGGTCAGCCGCTCACGCTCACCGTCCAAGTGCGGAATGAATCGGTCTATGACACGACGGATCCGCGCTTCCGCAACGGGATCCCGGTCAACGTGGGCTGGTCGAAGTATCAGGGCCCACCGGGTGCGGTGACGTTCACGCGGCACCCCTCGCATCCGGAGGAGCAGCGTGTCACCGCCAGGGGCCGAGGCTCTGCGCCCCCGGGGCTGGACGCGGTCCCCCTCCCCCAAGCCGGGGGAACGGCCCGCGTCATCGCGACCTTCGAGGCGCCGGGCGACTACATCCTGCGCGCCGAGGCCAACAACTGGAACGCCCCCGACAGCCAGTCGATCGACCAGTGCTGTTGGAGCAATGCCTACGTGCGGGTTCGGGTGACTCCTTGACCCCCGCGCCCAGCTCAAAGGCGCAGCTTGCGCGATCCCGCCACACCTCCAATAGATTGACGATCCACTCGAGCAAGGGAGTGCGTATGACGATGACTGGCAGGCTCCTGGCCATGGCAGCCCTCGCCGCGAGTCTCGCGGTCCCGGCCCATGCGACCGCGCAGGCGCAGTTCGCCTCGAACGAAACGCGCGCGGTTACCTACTCGGCTGACGTCGCCGCGATCATCCAGCAGAACTGCATCGTCTGCCACCGCCCCGGCGGCATCGGACCGATGGATCTCCTCACGTACGAGGACGCCCGACGGTACGCGACGCGCATCAGGGCTCAGGTGAGCACGGGACTCATGCCCCCCTATGCCTACGACAGGCATATCGGCATTCAGGACCTACAGGAGGACTGGCGCCTCACGGACGCCGAGATCGCCACGATCGTCGCCTGGGTGGACGAGGGAGCCCAGCTCGGCGACGCGTCGGCGATTCCGACCCCGCCGAGCCTTCCGGCCGCGCACGAGTTCACGCTGCAGGCTCAGCTCGGTCCGCCGGACATCATCATCCGCTCCACGCCGATCGACGTGCCCGCCGAGGGCAATGACATGTGGCACCGTCCGATCATCCCCACCGGACTGACGACGGATCGCTGCATCAAGGCGTCGCAGGTGAAGCCCGCCACAGCCCGTGCGGCGAGCGTGGTGCACCATGCGATCCCGACGTTCACGCGTACCCTACCGGACGGCACCGTGCAGACGCTCGAGCGCGCGACGGAGTATGCGATGGGCAAGTACGGCGAGATCAGCCCCGACGGCGTCTGCCGCATCGCACCGGCGAACTCAGAGGTCCGCTGGGACATCCACCTGTTCCCCGGCGGCGTCGGCACCAACGCGCCCGGCACGGTGATCGAGGACAACGTGGTGGAGCTGGGTATCTGGCTGCAGCCCGAGGACTACGAATACGAGTACAAGCAGGACCTCGGCTACTACGGCTTCGAGGAAGGCCCCACCGAGATGATCATCCCACCGGGCGGGAAGGTCATGACCCAGGGCTTCCACTCCTGGGATCACCCAGTGCGCATCGATTCGTGGCAGCCGCACGGCCACCTGCGTTTGCGCGCGGCCTCCCTCGAGATCTTCTATCCCGAGACGGGGCGCACCGAGACGATCAGCATGGTCTCGAACTGGAGCGCCATCTGGCATCAGAGCCACATCTACGGCCTCGATTCCGCGCCATTGATTCCGACCGGAGCCGTCATGATCCAGAAGAACTGGTACGACAACTCGGCGGAGAACCCGAACAACCCGGACCCGGATCAATGGGTGGACTACGGGGCGCGCACCGCGGACGAGATGGGTCACGGATGGCTGGCGGTCACGCACCTCGACGAAGAGGGGTACCAACAGCTGCTCGCCGAGCGCCAAGCGCGTCAGCGACCAGCAGCTGATCAGCAGTAGACCGAACCGCTTTCAGTTCTCGGGGGCCGGGGGAGCAATCCCTCGGCCCCTTCGCTTTTCCCAGCCGCTCAGCTGCCGACGCCCGCCTTCTTCAGGATCTCCTCCATCAGGCACCACTTGGTGACGCTGGACTGGAGCAGATTGAGCCCCACGAATGCCGTGAAGAGGAACCAGTACGGGCTCACCCAATATCCGAGCGCCAGCGACGTGAGGACGAACGTGCCCGCGATGGCTCGGATGATCATTTCGCGCTTCATGGAACCTCCTTGGTAGCGAAGGCTTCGTAATAGAGGAGTGGAACGGCCACGAGCGTCAGCGCCGTGGCCACCACGGCCCCCGCGATCATGGCGATGCCGAGGCCCTGGAAGATCGGGTCGGTGACCATCACGGCCCCGCCGATCACCACCGCGGCCGCGGTGAGGATGATCGGGCGCGACCTGATGAGGCCCGAAGCCACGACTGCGTCCTGGACGGACTTGCCGCGCTCGCGCCCCAGCTCGACGAAGTCGACGAGCAGGATCGAGTTACGCACGATGATGCCGGCGAGCGCGATCATGCCGATCATCGACGTGGCCGTGAAGAACGCGCCCGACGCGGCGTGGGCTGGTAGGATGCCGATCAGCGTGAGCGGGATCGGCGCCATGATCACGAGCGGCAAGGTGAACGACTGGAACCACGCCACCACGAGCACGTAGATCAGCACGAGCACCGCGGCGAACGCGATGCCGAGGTCACGGAATACCTCGATGGTGATCTGCCACTCTCCGTCCCACACCAGGAAGGTTTCCTCGGTGAGTGTGGGGGAGCCGGCCCAGTGCACCTCGAAACCGTCGCCGATGTCCGCGAGCCCTTCCCGCATGGCCAGCATGGCGTAGGCCGGGCTCTCCATTTCGCCCGCGACGTCCCCGGTCACATACACGACGGGTCGCATGTTCTTCCTGAAGATCGGGACCTGGGCCGCGACGCTGTCGAGCGTCGCGAGGGAGCCGAGCCGCCTCGCGCCATTCGGCGTCGCGATGGGGAGTGAGGCCAAGTCCCCCGGGGAGGTCATCGACCAGTCGGGGAGCGCCACGCGGATCGGCACGGGTTCGGCCGCGTGCGGGTCGTGCAGCAGACCGGCGCTCGCGCCCCCCATGGCGGCCGCCACCGTCTGCGCGACGTCGGTCACGCTCGTGCCCGCGCGCTGTGCCTCCGCCTGGCTGACCGAGGCGTGCACCTCGGCGTGGGGCGCCGTGACCGTCCAGTCGACGTCCACGACGCCTGCCGTGGACAGGAACACCTCGCGCACGCGCTCGGCAGCGGCGATCTGGGCTTCGTAGGTCGGGCCGTAGATCTCGGCGGTGAGGGTCGCGAGCACTGGAGGTCCGGGTGGAATCTCCGCCACCTTCACCGAGGCCCCGTACGCCCGTGCGATGGAGTCGACCATCGGCCGCACGCGCAGCGCGATGGCGTGGCTCTGGTCGCTCCGTTCGTGCTTGGCCAAGAGGTTCACCTGCACGTCGGCCACCGTGGGGCCTCGCCGCAGGAAGTAGTGTCGCACGAGCCCGTTGAAGTTGAACGGCGCGGCCACGCCCGCGTAGGTCTGCACGTCGCGCACCGCCTCGTCCTGCGCCACCGCCCTCGCGAGTGCGTGCGCGACCTCGGCGGTACGCTCCAGCGACGTGCCCTCCGGCATGTCTACGATGAGCTGGAACTCACTCTTGTTGTCGAAGGGGAGCATCTTCACGGTCACGAGCTGCAGCGGCACCAGCAGGGCCGAGGCCACGAGCAGCGCGACCATCACGGCGTACACGGCGAACCTCCGCCTCGAGTTCGCGATCAACCCGTCGAGCAGGGCCCTGTACGCACGCGCGATCCTGCCGTCGGGGAGCGCTTCGTCCGCATCCTCCTGGTGCTCGCCGTCTGCAGCGGGAGCGACGGGTCCGCTGTGACCGCGCAGCAGGCGCACGGCGAGGTACGGCGTGACGATGAACGCCACCGCGAGCGAGAAGATCATGGCCACGGATGCGCCCACCGGAATCGGACGCATGTACGGGCCCATGAGGCCGGAGACGAACGCCATCGGCAGGATGGCGGCGATCACGGTCAGCGTGGCGAGAATGGTCGGGTTCCCGACCTCGTCCACCGCGACCACCGCCGCCTCGTCGGCGTGGCGACGCCCCATGCTCAGGTGGCGTGCGATGTTCTCGACCACCACGATCGCATCGTCGACCAGGATGCCGATGGCGAACACGAGCGCGAAGAGCGTGATGCGATTGAGCGTGTACCCGTAGAGCCGGTAGACGAGCAGCGTGAGCGCCAGCGTCACCGGCACGGCCACCAGCACGACCACGGCCTCCCGCCAGCCCAACGCCACCCACACGAGCAGGGCGACCCCCAGGGTCGCAATCAGGATGTGCAGGAGCAGCTCCCGCGACTTCTCCGTGGCGGTCTCGCCATAGTCGCGAGTGATCGTCACGCGCACGTCCTCGGCGAGCACGGTTCCGGTGAGTTCGTCGACGCGCTCCATGGCCGCGTGGGCGATGGTCGCAGCGTTCTTTCCTTCGCGTTTGGCGAGCCCAATGGTGACAGCGGGCTCGAGTTCGGTCGCGTGCGAAGGCAGGAAGCCCACGTACTGGTCGGGTTCCGCGGGACCGTCCACCACGGTGGCGACGTCGCGCAGGCGGACGGCGCGATCCCCGCGCACGCCCACCACCACGTCACGCACCTGCTCGAGGTCGCGCAGCAGGTACCCCACGCGCACGGGCACGCTGCGATTCCCGGCGAGCAGGTCGCCGGCCGGCAACTCCACACTCGCCGCGCTCAGCGCGTGCATGACCACACCCGCGGAGAGACCGCGCGCGGCGAGCGCGGCGGGATCGAGCGTCACGCGGACCTCGCGCGAGGCCCCTCCCACCACCCAGGTCTCGGCGACGTCCGGAAGCCGCTTCAGCTCGGCGGCCAGCTCCACCGCCTGCTGACGGAGCAGATAGCCATCCCCGGCATCCGCTCCTCCCGAGAGCGTGATGGTGAGGATCGGCACCTCGTTGATGCCGTGCAGCGTCACGAGCGGAGGGGTCGCACCCTGGGGCGCGTTGGCCGCGTTCGCAAGCAGCTTGCCGTAGAGGCGCGTCAACGCCGTCTCCGGTTCGGTGCCCACCTCGAAGCGCGCGGTGATGAGCGCGCCGTCGGTCTGCGACGTGCTGTAGATGTACTCGACGCCGGGCACCTCCCAGATCGCCCGCTCGAGGGGTTCCACCACGCGGCGCTCGACCTCGCGCGGCGTCCCTCCCGGCAGGCCGACCGCGACGTCGATCATGGGAACCCGGATCTGCGGCTCTTCCTCGCGAGGGGTCGTGAGCAGGCCCCCAGCACCGGCGGCCAGCGACGCGCCCACCAAAAGAGGGGTGAGCTTCGAGTTCAGGAAGCGCTGGGCAATCCCCCCCGAGAGCCCGGTCTTCATGGCGCGATCCTCTCCCCGGCTTCGAGGCCACTGAGGACTTCCACCCGACCGTCGATGTCGTGGCCTAGCCGCACCCACCGAAGGGTGGGCACGTCCCCATCCAGGACGCGCACTCCGGTCAGTTGGCCCCTGCGAACGACGGCACCCTCCGGAATGGTCACCACCTCGCGGCGTCCCGTCGGCACCTGCGCCGTGACGCTCACGCCGGTCTGCCAATCGGCGGGGAGCGCGACGCGGACCTCGACGGTGCGGGTCGCGGGGTCGGCACCTCCCGACACGGCGCGCACGGTGCCCTCCGCAGTCCTGCCGTCGCGGCCGGTCACGCGCACGAGAGCGCCCTGGCGGAGTCCGGCAGCCACCTCCGGCGCGACCGTGAGCACCGCTTCGCGCGCACCCGCGCTTTCCACCACGAGCAGGGGCATGCCCGGCGCGGCGACGTCACCCGCATCCACCATCCGGGCCACCACGACTCCCGCGAATGGCGCCTCGATGCGCGCGTAACCCACCGCCGTCTCGACCTCGCCGAGCGTTGCCTGGGCCATGGCCAACTGCGACTCGGCCTGGGCAAGTGCGAGGTGCGCCTGGTCGCGCTGCACGCGTGCGACCGCGTCCTGCACGAGGAGGGTATCCATGCGTGCAGCCTGCCGGACCGCTTCGTCCCGCCCGGCACGCGCGACCGCGACTGCGGCGTCCGCCTTGGCGCGATTCGCCTCGACGTCCTCGACGCCCAGCCGAATCAGGACCTGGCCGGCCCTGACCGCGCTCCCCAGCTCGACGGCCACCTCCGACACGCGCGCCATCATGCGCGTCGAGATCTCGGCCCGCTGGCGCGCCTGCACGGTTCCGTCCACCGCGACGGTCGCGTCGACGGAGTCGAGGGCCACCAGGTAGCTGTCGGTCGGGGCCAATGTCTGCACCTCGGCCTCCGCTCGTTCCGGCTCGTTGCCGCCGCAGGCGGCCAGGGCGGCGGCCAGCATCGTCAGGGTGAGTCTCTTCATCGGTCGTAGGCTCCGTAGGCGAAGTCGAGCGCCGCTTCTGCGAGCAGCAGGTCGCGACGTGCGGACGCGAGGCCGAGCGTCGATTGGGTCGCGGCGGATTGGACGTCGAGCAGCTCGGTGATCGGAGCGGCACCGGTGCGGTAGCGCACCTGTGCCTGCGCCAGCGCTTCCGCCGCTTCGACCGCCGCCCGCGCGGCCACTGCGGCGCCGCCACGGGCTGCCTCGAGCAGGCGCTCGGCCGAGAGTACCTCGACCTCGGCGTTGCGG
>JBEBGN010000300.1:0-2064 GCA_040081395.1 Longimicrobiales bacterium | reverse complement strand
GCTAGGGAAGCCGGCGCCGCGCCAGCAACCACACATCGTCGTGGGAACATCGAAGGTGAAGGGGGAGTACGAACGCCGCGGATCAATTGACAGCGGGATCTAGCGCCTGCACGTTAAACGGCTTAGGATCCCGCGGAATCCAGGAAAAACGGGCCTTTCCGCCCAATGCCACCGATGGGTGGAACGAGCGGAAGTCGAAGGAGATATAGAAAAGATGGCAGCCTCCACGAGCACCAAGCGCCGCAAGCGCCGGGGGAAGGGGAACCTTCTCTCGGGGTTCGACGCGAGCGTGGAAGAGCAGAGTGCGCTCGATCAGTACCTCCGTGACGTGAGCCGTCACGAGTTGATCACGCCGGACCGCGAGAAGGAGCTCGGCGCGCGCGCACAGAAGGGCGACCTGGATGCGATCCAGGAGCTCGCCCGCGCGAACCTGCGCTTCGTCATCAGCGTGGCGAAGAAGTACCAGAACCGCGGCGTCTCCCTCACGGACCTGATCCAGGAAGGGAACGTCGGGCTGGTCACGGCCGCCAGGAAGTTCGATCCGGAACAGGGCGTGAAGTTCATCAGCTACGCAGTGTGGTGGATCCGTCAGGCCATCCTGGCGTCGCTCGCCAATCACGGCCGCGCGGTGCGCGTGCCCCTGAACCGTGCGAGCGACCTGGCGCGCATTTTCCGCGAGAAGGAGCGCCTCAAGCAGGAGAAGGGGCGCGAGCCGACCACGGAAGAGCTCGCGGTCGCGACGTTCCTCACGCCCGAGCTGGTCGAGTCCCTCCAAACGCTGAACGCGGCCGAGATCCGTCTCGACGCGCCCATCGGCGACTCCGAGGATTCGCAGCTGGTCGAGCGCTTCATCACCGAGGAGGCAGCCGAACCGGAGCTCGAGGTCGAGAGCCGACTGCTGACCGAGACGGTGACCGATGCGCTGTCCACGCTCGAGGCACGCGATGCCAAGGTCCTCCGGCTGTACTTCGGTCTCGAAGGTGAGCGCGAGCACACGCTCGAGGAGATCGGCAACATGCTCGGCGTGACCCGTGAGCGTATTCGGCAGCTGCGCGATCGTGCGCTGCGCCGTCTTCGCGAGGGCGACAAGGGCAACGCCCTGGAGTCGTTCGCGGCCTAATCGCCATCGCCTCCGCTGCGGGTTCGGTCCATACGACCGGGGGCGGCGTCTACGGTGTCCGGCTGGATGACGGCAGACACGTAGACGCCACCCTGCGCGGGAGGCTCAAGCAGAGTTCCGGTCAGGTCGTGATCGGCGACCGGGTCGAGGTCGCTCCCAGCGACGAGACCTGGACCATCGAGTCGGTTGGTCCCCGCAAGACCACCCTGATCCGTCGCGGCCGCGACGGCCGGAAGCCCAAGTTGGTCGCCGCGAACCTCGACCGTGTGTTCGTGGTCGTGTCACTGGCCGAGCCTCGGGCCTCGCACGAGTTGATCGACCGGCTTCTCGTATTGGTGGAGTCGAGCGGCATGCGCCCTGTCCTCGTGACGAACAAGGTCGACCTCGTGAGCGAGCCTGGAGTCGCGGCCGAGCTCTCGCAGGTCTACGTCGACATCGGCTATCGCGTCCTCCCCGTGAGCGCGCGGAGCGGCGAGGGCTTGGAGACGCTGCGTGCCGACCTCTGCGCGGGCACGTCAGCCTTGATTGGTCCCTCGGGGGTCGGCAAGTCGTCGCTGATGAACGCACTCGACCCGTCCCTCGCACTCCGGACGGGTGAGCTGTCAGGGAAGAGCGGCACCGGCCGGCATACCACGTCGTCCTCGCGGTTGATCGCGCTCGAGTGTGGTGGCTTCGTGGCCGACACACCCGGCTTTGGAGACATCGGCCTCTGGGGCGTCCCGGCCGAGGACCTCGCGGCCTGTTTCCCCGAACTCGCGGGCATCGATCCCTGCCGGTTCCGCGGCTGCTCCCACATCCAGGAGCCCGACTGCGGCGTGCGTGCCGCGGTCGAGGCGGGGCAGATACGGGAGTCTCGGTACCGCAGCTACCTCAAGCTGTATGGCGAGGCGGTCGCGGCGGCGGAGCGCTAACGACGGGGTGACCGCAGGGGTGTGACCCGCGGG
>JBEBGN010000027.1:0-28618 GCA_040081395.1 Longimicrobiales bacterium | reverse complement strand
CCCTGAGCGCGTGCCACCCACCCGTGTCGTGGCAGCCGGAACAGGTCCCCTCCATGGCTCCGTCGTGCGGATCGGCGTGGCAGTCGCTGCACGCCGCTGCGGGGAGCCCCTCGTACCGCGCGGTCGCGCCCGTGCCGTGGCAGTCGGCGCAGTCGACCCCAGCGTGCAGGCCGTCGAGCGGGAAGTCCGTGCGGGCGTGATCGAACGCCGACGCCGACTCCCAGTCGCCGGCGTCATGACACTCCGCGCAGGCTTGGGCGCCGAACTGGTCGCCATGCGGGCTCTCGTCGCGGTGGCACCCCGCGCATTCGGTAGGGAGGCCGAGGTAGGTGCGAGCGAGCGCTCCCGCGTCGGTCTTCCGCGCGAGCACGAGCGGGTCTCGCACTTTGTTCTGCGCGTGGCAATCCCGGCACGCTACCGCGGCGTGGCTCAGATCCAGCCCGAAGCCAACCTCGGTATGATCGAACGAGGTCGTGTCGAAGCGGACGAGATGGAAGTCGGTCCCCAGGTGTTCTTGGTGGCACGACGCGCACGCGTCTGCCTCCACGGTCGCATGGTATCCGCTCCCTCTGGCAACACGGGTGCCGATCTCGGTGTGGCATGCCACACACCGCTCGGCAGACACGCCAGCCTTGCCCAGCTGGTGGCACTCGGTGCAGTTGCGTATCCCCTCCAGGTCGGCGTGGGCAACAGCCAGCCGACCAGGAGAGAGCAGCTGGGCCACGCCAGGCGCGGGCGTCACGCCCACGGCCAGGACCAGGCCGACCAGTAGAAAACACGCCCCCCGCGTCATTACGCGGTGCCGAACTTCGTCTGGATGTCGACGCCACATTCCCGCAGGAACGACGTCGGGAGCTCGCCGCCGGCGAAGATGAGCACCTGGTCGTTGACCAACGGATGGGAGTCGGTTCCGTTCCCCTCCCTTGCGAGCCAGACTGCCGCGGGCTCGATGCGCGTGACGTTCGTCGAGTAGAGAACCTCGATGCCGCCATTTCGTAGTGCCGCATCCAATCGGGTCCGGTTGGCTGGCTTGATGCGCCCGAATCGGTCCTTGCGGTAGGATATACGCACCTGTGTGCCAGGCTCGGCGCTCAGAGCTAGAGCGGCCTCGACCGCCGAGTCACCGCCACCTATGACCACCACGCGGTCCCCACGGAACGCCTCGGGCTCCGCAAGGGCGTACTGGACGTTGCCGAGGTCCTCACCGGGAACGCCCAGTTGTCGCGGCACTCCACGGCGACCGATCGCCAGGATCACCCGTCGCGCGTGATAGCCGTACTCGTTGGTCTCGATCGCGAATCCTTCACCCGCGCGATGCACGACCTTCACGGTGACGCCGGTGCGGATCGGGAGCCCGTCCGCCATCCGGGCCCAGAGCGAGACCAGGTCTTCCTTCAGCATCTCGCGGGAACCGACCAGGCCGAAGCCCGGAACCTTCACCGGAGCGGTCATGACCAGCTTCTTGCGCGGATAGTGGCGGACCGTGCCGCCGGGGTCGGTCTCGCGCTCGAGCGTGACGAACCGGAGCCCGGCCTCGCGCGCGTAGAGGGAAGCCGCGAGACCCGCGGGACCGGCCCCCACGATGACGAGATCGAGGAGCTTGTCACCGTTCCGCGCCGGCTTTGCCGCGAGCCCCTCGATGCACTGGCGGCCCTGCTCGAATGCGTTGCGTATGAGCCCCATGCCGCCGAGCTCACCGATGATGTAGAGACCCGGAACGTTCGTCTCGAAGTCTTCCTTGATGCGCGGAATTTCGACCCCCCTCGTGGCAGTGCCGTAGACCAGCTTGATCGCATCCACTGGGCACGATCGCTCGCAGAGTCCGTGACCGATGCACGATCCCGGTGCGATGACCGCGGCCTGGCCGTTCGTGAAGCCGAAGACATCCCCCTCGGGGCAAACGTCCACGCAGCTCCCGGTGCCGATGCAGATGTCCGGATCCACCACCGGGTGCAGCGTGGCAGGCTCGTGCAGTCCGTACTCGAGCGCGCGGGCGCGCGCCTCCTCGGTCCGCCGTTCGCGTCGGCGCATGCGGATGAGCATGGGACCCGTGGCCGCGATCCCCAGTCCGAGACCGACGAGCCAGATGAGCAGTGTGTCCGCCATCAGACGGCCCAGATCCAGGTGTAGCCGAAGGCGATGGAGACCCCAACGTGCAGCACCAGGATCACGACCATCACGACCGCGAGCGGCAAGTGGAACGCGTGCCAATACCGGAACGCCGCCTGGAAGGGCTCCAGCATGCGTAGTTGCTGCTCGAGCCGGCGCTCCTCGATCAAGCCGCCTACCACGCGTGATCGGGTCGGCTCCGGAACACCGCGCGCAGCCAATTCGCGATTGAAGCGGGCTCGCTCGACGCGGTTCCGCGACGCCTGTCGGAACGAGTCTGCGAGTGCGCCGAAGATCCCGGAGCGACGTCGGACGCGGCGACGCCGGTCCGGGCCCGCGCGGGGCGACTTGCGCCGGTCTCCGGTGGCAGAGGTGACCACTCCGTCGGGCGCCGCATCACTGCGCAGGGGAGCGAGCAGTCCGACGAGCTGTTCGGACGTCATGCCCAGCTCGCCCTCCAGTTCGCGCAAGAGAGAGTGCAGGCGGTCGCGAATCTCCTCACGGCCGAGGAAGCGGCCGTTGGCCGACTTCGGAATCCAAACGTAGACCCAGCGCCCGAAGACCCCGCTCGCCACTACGAGCGTCATGCTCCAGAACGCGATCGCCACCAGCCCACCGAACTTGAACGTGGTGTGCAGCAGGACGAGAAAGGGCCCGAGCAGACAGAGGAAGATGTGGAACTGGAGCCACGACTTGAGCCGTCCGAGCTTGGCAAGCGAGCGCAGGCGCTTGCGCGCCCCGTACGAAACGACGCCCACCGCCATCATCAGCGTTCCGGCGATGCCGAAGCCCTGGCCGACGAGTCCCGTGGGCGCAAACTGCGCGTGCATCGGCGAGAAGGGCCGCTCGGCGATCGGGAGGACGTAGTAGTCCAGCCCGGCGAGCAGCGCGCCGCCCCCCAGGACGACGCCGATGACGAACAGCCAACGTGAGAACACCCCCCCTCCTTCAGTCGAGACGCAATCACATGGCCGGCGCATTGCCGTGGGGGGACGCGGGCTTGAGTTCCCGCGGTGCCAGAGCGCCCCATTGGCAAGCGCCGTTCCACGTGGGGCGGATCGGACGAAAACCCAGACAGGACGGGGCTCCTGAGGCGTTCATCATCGGGGGGCAGCACGCTCGAAGCAGGCGCGTTTCAGTCGTCGCGCACCGAACTGGTGCAACACGGCACCAAAACGCATCGCCTTGCCCCCGGCACCCCGCGCGCACCACAATCACGCCCCCATGCCATCGCGACCGGCCCCGTGAACACCGAATTCCGCGCAAAAGCCACGCTCGGCGTGGCCCTGGCCGGCGTGCTCCTGCTCGCGCCGTTCACGATCAATCACTTCCGGCAGGACAGGATCCTGCTGGCCGTCGGAACCGGCCTGATCGTCATCACGTTGGCGGCGCTGGCCTGGGTGGGCCGGAAGGGGCACTACCACCCCTGGCTCACCTTCGCGGGGCTGACGCCGCCGATGTTGCTCTTCCTGGGCGTCTCGCTCTACGAACAGGGCGTGATCGGGGCACTCTGGTGCTTCCCGGCGATCCTCGTCTTCTACTTCACGTTGCCTCAGAAGCTGGCCTGGATCTCCAACCTGGCCCTCTACGCGGTGGCCATGCCGCTGACCTGGAGCACGCTGGAGGTTCCAGTCGCGGCACGCGTGGCCGCCACTCTGCTCGGCGTGAGCGCCATGGCCGCGATCTTCGTGCGGGTGATGAGCGAACAGCAGCACGCGCTCGAGGTGCGCGCGTTCAGCGACGCGCTCACCGGCCTACACAATCGCGCCCTGCTGGAATCGACCCTGGAGCAAGCGATGGAGCAGTCCCGGCGAACGGGCTTGCCCATGACCTTGCTGGCGCTCGACCTGGACTGGTTCAAGTCGATCAACGACGGACTCGGCCACCAGGCCGGAGACGCGGCACTGCGTGGTGTGGCTGACATCCTGCGCACGCGCATCCGTCGGAGTGATCGCGCGTTCCGGCTCGGCGGCGAGGAGTTTCTCGCCTTCCTCTACGGAACGGACAAGGAAGCGGGACGACAGGTAGCCGAGGACCTGCGGAAGGCAGTGGCCACCAAGCCCCTCATCCCCGGGCGCTCCATCACCGTGAGCATCGGCGTCGCATCGTACTCGGGAGACCGCGACTGGGAAGAGTGGCTGCGCCGCTGTGACCAGAACCTCTACGGCGCGAAGGCCGCCGGGCGGAACGCGGTCGTAGGCTGAGTCGAGGTCGAGGACGTGAGACCGCCCCATCACCTGCCGGACGGGCGCTTCCGCAACCCATGGCCCGAAGCCGCGCACGACGACGCCATTCGACGGCGCTTTAGGGAAGTGGCCTGGGAGTGGTTCCGGAAGCCCATGCCGCCGGATCCGGGGCCCGAGTCGCTGCCGACGGTCCCCTCCACGATCGCGCACCCCCGCGCGGAGGCCGGCCAAGTGCGCGTGACCTGGGTCGGGCACGCGACGCATCTCATCCAGCTTCCCGGGCTCAACCTACTCACCGACCCCATGTGGTCGGCGCGCCCCTCCCCGGTCGAGTCGATGGGACGCTCGCGCTTCGTGCCCGCCTCACCCGGGATCGAGGCATTACCGCCAATCGATGCGGTGCTCGTGTCCCACGACCACTACGACCACCTGGATCGACCGACCGTGGCGCGCCTCACGAAGCGCTTCGGTAGGGCACTGCGCTGGTACACGCCGCTGGGATATCGCGAATGGTTCGCCTCCGTCGGGGTATCCCAGGTCACCGAGCTCGATTGGTGGGACGCGCACGAGGTCGCCCCCGGGTATCGACTCGTGGCAGCACCAGCACGCCACTGGACGCGTCGCACACCATGGGGCACGAATACGCGCCTATGGTGCTCCTGGGCCGTGCTAGCCGACGATGCCTCGGCTCCGCGCGTGTATTGGGGCGGCGACTCGGGGTACGCACCGCACTTTCGTGAGATCGGCACGCGCCTGGGACCGTTCAGCGTGAGCATCCTCCCCATTGGCGCGTACGATCCGCGTTGGTTCATGAGCGCATCGCACATGGACCCCGAAGAAGCGGTGGCGGCCTACGAGGATCTGGGTCGAGCGGGCGCGTTCCTCCCGAGTCACTGGGGCACCTTTCGTCTGACCTTCGAGGATCCGCTCGAGCCCCCCCGACGCCTCCGCACGGCTTGGTCGGCCCGCGGCCTCGACGAGCGGCTACTCCATGTGCCGCGGCACGGGGAGACCGTGAGCCTAGCGGCCCCTGCCCCAGCCGACCGGGTGTCGCAACTGGAGGCTACGGATGCCCCCGGCGGACTTCACCCCGGCGCCCCGCTCACTACATTGCGGCCCCGCCCCGAGAAGGAAGACTGATGTTCCGCGCCACCGACGACCTCCGCATCCAGGACCTCCGGCCGCTGATCGCGCCCGCGATCCTCATGGAGGACCTGCCCATCACCGAAGCCGTATCGGCGACCGTGGCGCAGGCGCGCGAGCAGATCGCGGCAGAACTGTGGGGCAAGAGCGACAGGCTCCTCGTCGTCGTCGGTCCCTGCTCGATCCACGACACGGACGCGGGACTCGAGTATGCCCACCTGCTCGCGGACAAGCGTCGTGAGCTCGCGGATACACTTCAGATCGTGATGCGCGTCTATTTCGAGAAACCGCGTACGACGGTGGGCTGGAAGGGTCTCATCAACGACCCCAACCTCGACGGCAGCTTCGCCATCAACCAGGGACTGCGCGCTGCGCGCCGGTTCCTGCTCGACGTCGTCGGCCTCGGGCTCCCCGCAGGCACCGAGTTCCTCGACCCGATTACGCCTCAGTTCTACGCCGACCTGGTGTCGTGGGGCGCCATCGGCGCTCGCACCGTCGAGAGCCAGGTGCACCGCGAGCTCGCCTCCGGGCTGTCGATGCCGGTCGGCTTCAAGAACGGCACGGAGGGCAGCGTCGGTGTCGCACTCGACGGCATCCTGTCGGCCAAGAATCCCCATCACTTCCTCTCCGTCACCAAGCAGGGTGTCGCCGCCATCGTCGCTACACGCGGCAACGCCGACTGCCATGTGATCCTGCGCGGCGGGCGCAACGGGCCGAACTACTCAGCCGAGCAGGTCGCCGAGGTGGTGGCCATGCTCGAGCGCCAGAAGCTGGCGTCCCGCCTGATGGTGGACTGCAGCCACGCGAACAGCGGCAAGGACCACCTGAAACAGCTGGTGGTCGCAGAAGACCTCGCCCGGCAGATCGCCGGCGGGAGTCACGCCATCTTCGGGGTGATGCTCGAGAGCTTCCTCGTGGACGGGGCACAGAAGCACACGGAGGGCTCGCCGCGCGAGAAGCTCGTGCGCGGCCAGAGCATTACCGACGCCTGCCTGGGCTGGGAGCGGACGGCCCCGGTGCTCGACCGACTCGCTGAAGCGGTGCTCTCGAGAAGAAAGGCAGGAGCCTAGACAGGCTCGGGGTCGCGAGGAGGGACCTGCTCACGCGGCGGCACCAAGAACGAACCCGGCTGGGTTCTCAGCCGCGAGCCCAGTCTGCGCATCAAGTCGGGGGTCTCGAGGAAGGTGACGCGGCGGGAGCGCATCGCGATCCATAGCGCCAGGGCGAAGCTCACGACGAGGTTGATCACGCCGATGGCTGCCACGCCCACAACCGAGATGAGCAGGATGTCCGTGGGCACGCGCCAATCCAACCCGACTGCGGCGATACCGACGTAGGCCGAGGAGAACGTGATGTGTCGGATGTCGAGCGGAGCACCGAGCACGAATCCGATGGTCCCCATGGACCCGAGCATCACACCGAACAGGAAGTTGCCGGAGATGCCTCCCAGGTGATCCTCGATGTAGCGGCCGACCTCCTCCGTGCGATCGGCGCCGAGGATGCGGCGCAGCATGGGTCGCTGAGAAATGCGCAGGCGCAGCTCGCTGTAGACCGCGCGGTTGTCGTAGTAACCCGAGATCAACCCCGAAAGGAAGAGGCAAACGCCCGCGATCGCAGCGTGGAATAGCGCCGGACTTTCCACAGGCGAGAGGTCGTGGAGGAGATACTCAGACTGGGCAGGGGTCGCGAGATGCACACCTGTCCACGCCCGGAAGCCGAGCGCCAGCAGGACCGCCAGTGGTACGACGATCGCGAGGTTCCCGACAACGGCGATGAACTGACTCCGCACGGTACGCACGATGAGGTCCGCGAGGCCATCCATCCGGTCGGCGCGCCCCCCACTTCCCAGCGCGGCGGCGATATGCGCCGCGGTCATGGCGGGCTGCTTCGTCGCGATCGTGCAGTGGAGAACATAGATGAGGACGAATCCGAGTCCGTAGTTGAGGCTGTACAGCGCGGCCTCGACGAAGGGGGCGCTCGTGGTGCTCATGAGCGCCACCTTGATGAGCGCCAGGAACGCAATCACGATGCCGGCGCCCGCTGCCGATCGAAACATCTTCCGGTATTCGGCACGGGTCGACGTGATGTAATGCTCTCCGGTCTTGCCCGCATTTCCCGTCACGCGAAGCGCCAACAACTCCATGTGCCGCGCCCAATGCGCGCGCAGATCCCGGTCCTGGCCTTGAGCGCGAACGAGCTCCTTGAACATCCGCACGCGCTGCGCATCGGCCTCGTGACTCGTCCGTGGCTCCGAGAGAGCGAGCAGCGCACGCATACGGCCCATGCTCTCCTGAAGACGGACGGTCAAGCCGGTCAGGCTGACGCTCGCACCGCTCGACGCGGCCTGTTTGCGGATGCGCGCTACGATCTCGAGGCACTGGTCGAGGAGCACGAGCAAGTGCTTGTCGTCGACGGGAGTCGTGCGCCCCTCTTGTTCGGCCAGGCGTTGGTCACGGATGTACTGACGCACCTCCTCACTCTGGGCCAGGAAGGGTGACTCGTAGCGCTCGATGGCGGGATGGTTGCGCACGAGCTCCGGCTCCAGCCCCATCGCCGCGATCCGATAGGAGAGAACCTGCAGCGCCTCGAGCAGCTGGTTGGCGACGCGGGCGCGCGCCCCCTCCTCGACCTCACCCAGTTCCAGCACGTGCATCAGACGGATCCAGGACTCGTCCGGCAGAGCCGCAACCCACTCGTGGTCCGTCGACCTCGGAAAGAGGCGCCCCAGGTAGTCGCGGAGAGACCCCTCCTCGTACACGTCCGGAAGGATCGCATGCGCCACCCGACGTCCGAGCCCGGTGAAGAACCCCTCGCCGGAGAGCACGCCCGCATCCGCGAACAGGTGCAACCACTGCTTGTCCGCGAGAATCGTTCGCACGGCCCTGCGAAGGTTCGACCGGCACCGCTGGTCGCTCTCCAGGATTCCGATCAGGGCGTCGAGCCTGTGGCGAGCCTCGTCGACGTTCTTCGACCGACGAGGGCGAAGAGCCGCGACCAGGCCGATCAATCCCTCCGGCGCACCCCAAGCACCATCCTGGTCCAGCCGTTCGAGGGCGCTCTTCACGTCCTCGACGGCCAGTTGCTCCGGCGCCCCCCTTCGACGGCGCCGGACCCTCATCGAACTCGGCCCCCGCTGGGTGACCCGGTAAGAAGATCGCGGCGCACCGCCTCGACCGCCGTCATCGCCACGGCAGGTCCCAGGGGCGCGCCTGCGCGAGCGGTGGGAGGCCTACACAAGGATCGGCATCACGCGCGGCTCGGAGAGCAGCGCGCCCGGATGATTGGCCTGGATGTCGCGAATCGCCCACTCGACCTGTGAGCGCGTGCACGGCATGGTCGCGATCGCGAACTCCGCGTGATCGACCTGGTGACGGTTGTGGCTGACCGTGTCGATGTTGATCCGCTGCCGCCCGATCGCGGTCGTGACCACACCGGTCATGCCCGGAATATCCGCGGTCTCGAAAACGACGTTGTAGGGTAGCTCCAGCTCGCTGAGCGGGCGGAGGTCGAAGTCGGTGGTGGCCACCTTCGGCAACGCATGCTCGCCGTGGCGCGCCAGGAAGACGATGTCGGACACGATGGCACTGCCGGTCTCGAGCGACCCCGCGCCCTGGCCGATCAACACGATCTCTCCCGCATAGCGCCCGATCACCCGGATGGCGTTGGTGGCGCCATCGATCTTCGATAGCAGGTTGGTGCGCTTCACGATCATCGGGCACACCGCAGCGTGCACCTCGTCCCCGACACGCTGCGCATGGCAGATGAGCTTGATGACGCCCTGCATCTCGTGTGCGAAGGCGACGTCGCCGGCGGTCACCGTATCGATGCCCTGGCGCGGCAACGTGTCGAAGTCGACGTCGAGTCCGAACGCGAGCCGCAGCACCAGCGTCAGCTTGTGTCCCGCGTCGCCGCCGTTGATGTCGAGGGTCGGGTCGGCCTCGGCGTACCCCTTCGCCTGGGCATCGGCGAGTGCACCGGCGAAGCTCTGCCCGTCCGAGTCCATCTTGGACAGGATGTAGTTGCTGGTCCCGTTCATGATCCCGGAGATCGACATGATCTCGTCTCCGGTGAGGCACTCGTTCAACACCTTGATGATGGGGATGGCAGCGCTCACCGCCGCCTCGAACCCGACGGCCTTCTCGCGTTGCCGCGCGGCCGCGAGCAACTCCTCACCGTGTTTGGCGAGGAGCGACTTGTTCGCGGTGACGAGGTGCTTGCCGGACTCGAGGACGCCGTGCGCGATGGCGAGAATGGCCGGGCCGCTCCCCCCGATCGTCTCGACCACCAGGTCGATGTGGGGGTCCTCGAGGATGCGCTTGGTCTCCGCCTCCGCCTGGGCCGGCGTCAACTCCTCGCCCTCCCCGGCGAAGAGCTTGCGAGGGATCCCGTGGCGCTTGGCCGATGCCTCCGGTACCAGGTCCACGATGCGCGCGAGGATGACCTCGCGACCGGCGCGATCCCGCAGCGCCTCCTTCTGCTCGAGCAGAATGCGCGCGACCCCGCCACCGACGGTGCCACACCCCAAGATCGCAACCCGGAATTGCATACCGTTCGCCTTTGAGTCCAGTCCACCAGGGGGGGTATGGATACGGCATCCGGCGGGGTCACGGAAGTCCGGCGAAGTCCCCCACGGCGGAGGGTCGCGGTTCGCGCCTCTCCACCCAGTGACAGGAAGCTCGACGCCGTGCTATCCTCGGAGACCCCACCCCCCGGCACCACCGAGGATGATCGTCGTGAGAACCGCCTTCGCCGTAGCACTCCTGGCCGCCACGCTCAGCGCATCCCCCGCCGCCGCGCAGCAGCTTCCCTACGGTGGATGGACGGGCACGATGACCCCGCCCGGCGGTCAGCCCATCACCGTCACCTACGAGGTGGGGGAGCTCGATGGCGTGGTCGCCATCGTGATGCGGGCGATCATGGTCCAAGAGATCATCCCCTTCCACGACATCCGTGTCGAAGGGGACGCGCTGACGTTCTGGTGGGAGCCCGGGGTCCGCGTCGACTGCCGGCTCCAACGCACGGCGAGCGGAAGCTTCGAGGGTCCGTGCACGGCCGGCGGCGGCGGCGGGGCCGGTATGCTCACCATGGTGCCGCCGGCCGGCCAGGAATAGTTCGGGGGCAGACCACCAGGTTTCCACCGGCGTTCGCGTAGTCCAGCACGACTCCGTAGCCGAAGGTCACGCTCGAGCGCCCGTAGAGCCAGTCGCCGAACACGATCGAGTCGGGCTCGCCCATGAGGGCGCGAACCTCCTCGCGGGACGTACCGCCTCGAATGCAGCGGAGCCCACGGAGCGTGTCGAGAGGCGGTGATGCTGCTCCGGGAGCCACGGGCTCCATGGTCGTAGGGGGAGCAGCCTCGCGGTCCGACTCGGCCCCCGCGCGTCGCAACACGACGGAGACCACGACGACGAGCAGTGTAGCAGCCGCTACACCGACAACGGATCTGATCACGAGGCGAACCTAGGAGCCACAGCCGGTCGCGATCGAGAGTGCTCGGCAGACGCGGGCCATCGTGTTCGATGAGACGGCTCCGACGTACCGGCCTAGCTTCCTTTGATCGACGGTCTGGACATGATCGAGGTTCACCGCCGACGCCTTCTTCAGGCCCTCCTCCACACCCAAGACGACCTCGCTCGGTGCCCCTCGGATCGACGAGGTGATGGGGGCAACCATCACCGTTCCGAGCAGCGGGATGACGTCCTGGCGCGTGAGGATGAGGACGGGCCGCCTCTTGTCGGGAGCACCGAAGTCGTAGAGACGGATCTCGCCCCGGCTCACTCTTTCGGCCACACGCCCTGCTCCTCCCAGCCTGCGAAGTCCGGACCCAGCCCCGCGCCGTCTCCGTACGCCGCCTGATAGCGCTCACGGATCTCCATCCGCCGATGGCGTTCCAGGTACTCTGCAAGCGCTCGACGCAAGACGGCAGACCTCCCCTCTTGGCGCGCCTCATCGGTCGCATCCAACTCTGCCAGGAGCGCAGTGTCCATCGTAATCTGTATAGGCTTCATGTTGATATGTTATGTATACGTCTCGCCAACATCCAGTCCTGGCCGGCCATCCACCAGGATGGGTCGTGGGGCCGGGGCTCTCCCATGGGTCCTCGGGACGCGCAGGGCCGACTCGGCCCAGACGGATTGCGCGGCAGGCCCGGCGCTGCAAGTCTGCAGGACCAAACGCGACCTGCCCCCACCTGAGAGACCACCGTGGCCAAGTATCGCAACATCCTCGAGACCGTCGGCAACACGCCGGTCGTGCGCATCAACCGGCTCGCTCCTGCGGGCATCGACCTGTACGTGAAGGTCGAGGCGTTCAACCCACTCGGCTCCGTGAAGGACCGCCTCGCGCTCGGCGTCATCGAAGCGGCAGAGGCCTCGGGAGCGTTGAAGCCGGGCCAAACGGTCGTCGAGGCCACGAGCGGTAACACGGGGATCGGCCTGGCCATGGTGTGCGCCGCCAAGGGATACCCCTGCGTGCTCGTGATGGCGGAGCAGTTCAGCGTAGAGCGCCGGAGGCTCATGCGCTTCCTGGGCGCCAAGGTCGTTCTCACGCCCATGGCCGAGCGCGCGGTCGGCATGATCAAGAAGACGATCGAGCTGGCCGAGACGCACGGCTGGTTCATGACGCGCCAGTTCGAGAACGAGGCCAACGCCGACTACCACTCGCGCACCACCGCGCGGGAGATCATCAAGGACTTCGACGGAGAGCGGCTGGACTATTGGGTGACGGGATACGGCACGGGGGGCACGCTCAAGGGGGTCGGGCGCGTGCTCCGGAAAGAGCGCCCGAAGACGCAGGTGGTCGTGTGTGAGCCGGAGGACGCGCAGCTCGTCGCCAGCGGCATCGAGCAGGCCCGCAAGGTCGACGGCTCGCCTGCCGCGCCCCACCCCGCATTCAAGCCGCATCCGCTCCAAGGATGGACGCCGGACTTCATACCCAAGCTCACGGGGGACGCCTTCGACCTGAAGCTCGCCGACAAGGTGTTGGCGATTCCGGCGCCGGAAGCGATGGCGTGCAGCAAGGACCTCGCGAAGAAGGAGGGGATCTTCGTAGGCATCACCTCCGGCGCGACGTTCGCGGGGGCGCTGCGGATCGCACGCGAGGCCGAGAAGGGATCGAGCATTCTCTGCATGCTGCCCGACACGGGGGAGCGCTACCTGAGCACGCCGCTCTTCGCCGACGTCGGCGCCGACATGAACGAGGACGAGTGGAAGATCTCGCGTTCCACCCCGCTGGCTCAGTTCCCGGTGGCGACCTGACGAGCTAGCCCAGCGAGCCTACGACCGGAACAGGTACGACAGCTTCACGAAGAACGCGTCGCGGGTGCGCGCCAACCTGTCGAACCGGAAGGCGCGGTTCTCCTCGAGCGTGCTTCCGTAACCGGCGAAGAGCACCGTGCCCGGGTTCGGCTGGTAGGAGAAGAGCCAGTCGAGCTGAAGGTTGTTCTCGGCCGACGCCGTGAGCGGTGCGTACCCGCCGCTCTGCGCGTCGAGGGCGAGCAAGGGCAAACCGGTACGACCGTCGTCGCGGAGATCGTCCTGCTCCTGCGCCACGTACTGTCCGACCATGCGCAGAAAGACCGAGCGGAGCAGTTGGTATTCGACCTTCACGCGTGGCACGCGACTGAGGCTCACCACGCTCCAGTCGCTGGGGCGCGCAACGCGCGTCTCGCTGTATGTACCCTCGACCCGCACCCTCTCGGTCGGACGCCAGTTGGCTCCCATCTCCGCCCAGAGCAGGTAGCCCGGCGCCCACTCCGCGAAGTTCTCGTCTCGGCCGAGCAGGACGAAGCCGTTCACCGCGAAGGTCGGAAACTCCGGCGTCCCGACCGTGAGGACGAAGTCGTAGTTGTTGATGGTGGGCCGGCCCACGAAGGGAACCGTGTCGTTTCCTAGGTCGATGGCATACCCATCGTAGAGCCCCGGCGGGAGGCGGAACTGCTCGAGCAGGAAAGACGCGCCGACATTCCAGCCTCCGCGAAACACGAAGGAGTTGTTGAAGTGCAGCTTCGCCTCGTCCGGCGAGGGCGCCAGGAACCGATCGTAGAGCCAGACTCCGTTCGCCGTGATGCTCGTGCCCCAACTCTCCAGCGCCGAGCCGGCCGCGCCGAAGCGCGTCAGCCGCGGAGTGATGCTGACGGTGGCAACCCCACCGCGACTGATGAAGCCGCTCCCGGCGCGGAAGTCCGGCGACAGCCCCGACGTCGACACCGAGAACCCGCGTTCGCGGCCCGCGCGTGTGAGCGACAGGCTCCACATGGGCGCGCTGGCAACATCACCCGCCCGGCGCGTGCGGCTCCCCGCGAATTGCGCGCCCAACGTATAGGCACCGGAGACGAGCCGTCCGTCCACGGCGGCGACGCGGTTGTAGTCGGCACCCGCAACGCGATCGGTGTACGTCAGGCCTACCGTAGAACGTTCGCCCACGCCGCGGCGTACCCGCAGGATGTTGTAGATCGGCCGGTCATTCCCGGTCGCCGAGAGCGAGGGGTCGTCTACGGCGGCGAGGTAGCCCACGTCGGCACCTCTCACCTGGCCGGCCAACTTCACGGCCGCCACGGGATCGACGATCCGTCGCGTATAGATGAGCCCGCCCGGCGTCGAAAACTGCTCGGCCCCCTCGAGGAAGAACGGACGCTTCTCCTGGAACGAGAGCGCGAGACGGGGATCGAACTGGATCTGCGCCGCATCGGACTCGACCTGAGAGAAATCCGGGTTCACCGTTCCGTTCACCGTGAGGTCGGTCGTGACCCCCCAGCGCGCGTTCACGCCGAACTGGCTCGCCTGGCGGTCGTAGTCCCACCCACCGGCGGCGCCGGGCGCGCCGACGGTCTGACTGGTGAGCACCGGGTTCAGGTCCATGACCAGCCCGCGACGGATCCCTTCGAGCCCCTCGAGCGTGCCCCCCTGCGCGAGGAAGGACGTCTCACCCCGGCGGACAGGGGTCCACGTCTGGCTCTGCCCGGCGTGCTGCACGCGACGGAGGACGTTGATGCCCCACGTCTGCGGTTGCTCCGGTGGGAAGCGCAGGCTCTTGAAGGGCACATGGATCTCGATCTCGTACCCCCCCTCGACCACCCGCCCCGCCGACTGGAACAGGTAGTCAGGGCTCAGATCGATGCGGGCGCTCGACTCCTCGGCCGTGAACATGCCCGAGCGCGAGCGCTCCTCCTCGCTCTGGGTCCCGTCCGCCTGCACCCCCAGCGGGTTTACCGCGAACACGAGCGCGCGCCGGCCGTCGTGGAACGGATCCAGGAGGATCTGGACGTAGTCGTCCCCGAAGATCCGGTCGCGATCGGCCAGCGTCGCGTTGACGGCGCCGTGGGGCTCGCGGGCCCTGACTCCGAGGTACAACCCGTCGGGTGCGTACCAAACGAGGACTTCGGTCTCGTCGTCGGCGGGTAGGCCATCCACGGGCTGATACTGGGAGAAGTTCGAGAGCACGGCTGCCCTCGACCATGCGGGTTCGTCGAGCACGCCGTCGATGCTCGCCTCTGCCTCGATGCGCGGAGCCGCCACCGCGATCTCACCGTCGAAGCCCCGATAGACGGGAGTGGCGCCGGAGGCGGAAGCCACGCCGGCGGCGAGCTGGAGCGGAAGGAGGAGGGTCAGCACGAGACCTTCGATGCATGTGAGCTGGAATCGGTTGCCGCGCCGTCCTAGGCACCGTCAACGGTCAGGCGCGAGCCTCGTGGGTTGCGACGCGCGCGCCATCGCACGACCGTGCTGCGTTCGATGCACCGACCACTTCGGGGGCCAATCCCGTGTCGCTCTCCAAGCGCATTCAGGCGGCCGACGCGGCGTTCGCGCCCGTCCGCGACTTCTATCTCTCGTCGCGCTATGCCGACGCGCGATTCGACCCGGGCGTCTGTGACTTCACGTTC
Organism: Longimicrobiales bacterium; assembly: GCA_040081395.1. Lineage (GTDB taxonomy): Bacteria > Gemmatimonadota > Gemmatimonadetes > Longimicrobiales > Gaopeijiaceae > UBA2982. The sequence goes on along the minus strand of JBEBGN010000027.1, from coordinate 13,300 downwards.
GGGAATCCGCACGAGATGCCCCTCGACGGACTCGTGTCCGCGATTCGCGAGCGCGCCGTTCCGCTCGACAAGAACTGGTTCGCCTACAAGTCGTCGGAGGAAGCGCCGCAGGCGTTCCTGGCCGACCGCGTCGGCGCCGAGCTGTCCCTTCCCTTCCAGCCGGCCGACATCGCGCTCACCGCCGGCGCATTCGCCGCGATCATGGTGGCGTTCCGCCTCGTACTCGATGCAGGGGACGAGGCAGTCATCTCCGAACCTGCTTGGTTCTGCTACGAGCCCATGCTGCTCGCCGCGGATGCCATCCCGCGCAAGATCCGGCTGAAGGCGCCGCGGTTCGACCTCGACCTCGCGGCCATCGATGCGGCGATCGGCCCACGCACCCGTTTGGTCATCGTCAACACGCCGCACAACCCGACCGGGCGCATCTACGACGAGCAGACGCTGCGCGACCTGGCCGATCTTCTCGAGCGGGCTTCGAAGCGCGTAGGCCACCGGGTGTACCTCCTGTCCGACGAGCCCTACCGACGGCTGCGGTTCGACGATCGAGCCTTCGTCCCGCCGGCCGCGATCTACCCATGGACGTTCACTTCGTACAGCTATGGCAAGGTGCTGTTGGCACCCGGGCAACGCCTGGGCTACCTGGCGATCTCGCCGCTCATGCCCGATCCGGAACGCCGAGCGTTCCAAGACGCGATGTTCGCGGCGCAGATGTCGATGGGGTGGTGTTTCCCGAACGCCGTCATGCAGTACGCGATTCCCGATCTCGAGAACCTTTCGATCGACCTCGCCGCGCTGGCGCGCAGACGGGACCGCCTCATGACGACGCTGGGCTCCGCCGGTTACACCATCCTCCCTCCAGAGGGCACCTTCTACCTCTGGGGTCGCTGGCCGAACGGTGAGGCCGACCGACTCTGGAACGCGCTCGCCGACCGCAACGTCTTCGTCATGCCCGGTAGCGTGATGGCATCCCCCGAGTGGTTCCGGATCAGCCTGACCGCCTCCGACGATATGGTCGAGCGAGCGCTTCCCCATTTCGCGGAAGTGGCCCGGTGACGCGTCGCGGGGACGTGGCGGCCGAGCTAAGATGTCGGCCGCGGTCACGGACCAGGCCTCCAACGCAGCAGGGCACATGATGCGACGCGCGCTTTCTCCCATAGATGTGACCTCCTCGAGTTGGGGCCGTGCGGCCCTCGCTGCCTTCGTCCTCACGGTACTGGGGGTCGCGCCGCTCGCGGCCCAGGGCACGCCGCTTTCCGTGGACCACTACGTGCGCGTGGTGTCGAAGGCTCCCTCCATGGAGGGTCAACTCGCACAGATCTACGTGCGCGAGCGCGTGCTCGCTGGGACGGCGCTCCGCTCCCGAGGCCTCGAGGGCCGGGTGGTCGTCTTCGTGCACGGTGCGGGCACTCCGGCCGAAGTGGCCTTCGATCCGCCGGGCGCGAGCTGGATGGCCTTCCTTGCCGAAGCCGGGTACGACGTCTTCTCGATGGATATGACCGGCTACGGCCGGTCCACGCGCCCCGCGGCGATGAACGATCCGTGCAACTTCTCCGAGGCGCAGCAAGCGGATTTCGTGCCCACGCTGATTCCCGCGCCATGCCCGGCTACCTTCGCGTTCGCGGCCACCACCATCGAGTCCGACTGGGACGACCTGGATGCGGTCGTCGAGTACGTGCGCGCGCTGCGCGGCGTGGACCGCGTCCATCTGGCGGCCTGGTCCTTGGGCGGACCTCGCGCCGGCGGCTACGCCGCGCGACACGCCGAGAAAGTGGTGAGCCTGATGCTCTTGTCCCCCGCATACAGTCGAACCCGCTCGTCGACACCGCCCGCGCGCCTACCGGCGCCCGGTACCGCGATGACGAAGCAGTCCCGCACGGATTTCGACGCGCTGTGGAACCGCCAGGCCCCCTGCCCTGGCCAGGTGGAGCCTCGCGTGCGCGAGTCGGTATGGACCGCGATGCTCGAGTCGGACCCGGTGGGCGCGACCTGGGGCACGGGCGTGCGCCGCGCACCCAACGTGACGACCTGGGGGTGGTCGCGCGACGAAGCCTCGCGCCAACAGACACCCATGCTGCTGGTGGCGCCCGCCACGGACGGACAGGTCGCCCCCGCGCGCGTGCGCGAGTTGTTCGAGGACGCCGGTTCGAGCAACAAGGTGCTCATCGACTTGGCGTGCTCTTCGCACAACGCGATGTGGGAATCGAACCGATTGCTTCTCTTCGAGGCGTCGCTCGAGTGGTTGCGCTCGGGCAGCGTGGACGGCGTCGACATGGGAGAAGTGAAGCTGGGGTACTGACCCACTTCACCGCAGGGCGATACCGACGCTCGCTTCGTAGACGGTAGCGATGATGTCATCGACGACCGTCCCGTTCACGCTGACGTCGCCGATGGCCATGACGTTCGTACCCAAGCTGGCGGTGAGCGCGGCCCACCCGGCAACCGGCACGTCGAACCCGACCCCGAAGATGAGTGCCGACCCGGTCCTCCGGGTCGTGACTGTCGCGGGAACGGCTGGAACCGTGAACGTCCCATGGGCCAACCCGGCCCCGCCCCTGAGGAAGAAGCCGCTCCTGCCCACGTACCAGATCACGATCGGCGCGATGCTGCGGTTCTCGGCGTCGACCGGAGACGATCCCGGCCCGAGCGCCACGTCCGAGGCGCTGAGCGAGAAGAGCTCCAGGCCCAGAAGCACGCGGGGCGCGAGGGACACGCCGGCCCGCAGGTAGTCGGTGCCGCCGTACGTCGAGGTCACGTCGTCGCATCCGCCGCAGCCGTGGCGAATCGTTCCGGTGCCGATGGCCCCCTCGATCCAGAGTCCACTGCGGATGCCCTGTTGGGCCTCTGCCTGGCGGGCTGCCAATGCCAGGGCAAGCGCGACCAAGAAAATCCAATGGGGGGCGCGCTGTCCCATTACTCCCCCCGGGGCACGCGGTGGTCGAAGGTCCATGTGAGGTAGACGCGCGTCTCCACGTACGAGCGTTCGTCCAGCGGGAACTCGGAATAGTCGCTCCTTCTCCGGTCTCCGCTCACGTAGGCCCCGAGCCCGATCTGGCTGCTGAGTGGGATGGTGACGTCGAGCCCGGAGAAGAGCAGGGTATGGTCGGCGCGAGCCCCGCTCACAGACCGCAGATAACGCGCCCTATTGTAGAAGGACACATACCGGGTGCCGTTGCGCTCCAGGGATGCTTCGACGATCGCTCCCAGGCCAGGGCCGTAATCGATGAGGCGGGAGCCACTGCCGGCGTCGAGTGCGTCGATCGCGCCGAGCATCACCAGGCTCCCTGCGATCTTGGTAGTGATGCGGAACCCGCCCGGTCCGGTCCGCCACCGTGACTCCACCCCGCCCTCGAAGCTCTGCTCCCCGAAGTGGTAGACGGGGTTGTTGATGTAGTCGAAGCGCTGATTGAAGGCGAGCGCGTGCCGGTGCCAACTGTCGGGTGGTGTCAGCTCGGTACCGTAGAGTCGGCCGGTGGCGCGCAGGATGTTCGCGCCCCCGCCATCCGGACTCACCTGGGCCAACGCATTGATGACGTCGAAGGGGGCCCGATACGGTGTCGAGAAGATGTCGCCCAGCCCGATCTCGATGAGGAGAGTGGGCGAGTACGTGGCCCTTCGCCCACTCCCGACTTCACGCACCCTCCGACCTCCCATGGCCGTCCGGAATATGTACGACTCCGGGAGTCGATCCACGGGATTGGGCCCCACATCGTTCCACTGCCCGCGCATCAGTCGATTGAAGCCGTTCATCGGGCTCACCACCAAGGCGGCCACCTCACGCGTGATGCGCTCGGATCCCGTGGCGCGCTCGTCGAGAATCGCGGCCGATACGCGGTGCAATACCTCCCCCATCGCCACGCCCCCGAATCCCGTCATCCAGAAGTCGTTGAGGGACGGACGCGCGCGCTCCGCCAGGAACTCCCACTCCCAGGAGCCGAGGAACGTGATCGGGATCGCTTCCCAGAAGTTGAGGCAGTTCGAGCGCGCCGCGTCGAAGTAGAGCGCGCCGTGGTACGGGTGGAGGAACATGTTCACCCCGAACTGCGTCTCGTCCCACTGCCAGCCGAGCTGGAGGTTACGACTCCACGATCCGAAGTCGACCCGGGCCCAATCCCAGTCGAAGACCCACACATTCACGCGGTTCGCAGCGAGGTTCACGCCGAGCCCCTCGGCGACGGACACGAGAGTGCGCTTGTCCTCGCACGAGGCCACCGTGCGCACCGGTGGCGTCGACGGAGACTGCCCCGCGAGGGGCATCGCCACCAGTGCCGACGCCAGGATGAGTCGGAGCAGGGGTCTCACAGCAGAACCAAGGGCACCAAGCCCGACGGGCGGGGATTCGTGGACCGCCCCAAGGTACCCTACCGTCGGCCGGCGACCACCCCTCGTTGACCGGGAGTGGAGCCCCCCCGTAACGTGCCTCTCACGTCGAGGCGGCCCTGCCCCCTGCACCACCCAGTGCACCGATTCCCGCCCGAGGGGTAGTTCACGACCAGCACGCCATCCTTTGGAGGGAGTAAATGAGCTTCTCGCGCCAGGTCAGGGGTCGCTGTCGGCGGCTCGCCGACATTCCACTCGCCGTACTCGCCCTCACCGCCCTGACCGCAGTGCCTCGCGGCCTCGTCGCCCAAGTCGACCACGGCCACGGCGGCGCTGAGCCCGTCGTTCCCGCCGAGGTTCCGCTCCTCGAAGCCGTCTTGGGCAACTACACCCGCCCGATCGACACCTCCGTCCCGATCGCGCAGCGGTACTTCGATCAGGGCATGCAGATGGTGTACGCGTTCACCTACCCGGTGGCCATCCGCTCCTTCCAGGAGGCCCAGCGCCAAGATCCAAATTGCGCGATGTGCTACTGGGGCGAGGCGCAGGCACGCGGACCGTTCCTGAACAGCCGCATGACGGACTCGAACGCAGGCCCGGCCTACGAGGCCGCGCAGCACGCGCTCGCGCTCATCGACCAAACCGATAGCTCGCTCGAGAAGGCGCTCATCCGCGCGATGTCGATCCGCTACGCCGAGCAGCACGAGCAGGAGTACCGTGCCGAGCTCGACAGCGCCTACAGCCAGGCCATGGCCGAGGTGTACCGCGCCTATCCGAACGACCTCGATGTGGGCGCGCTCTACGCCGAGTCGCTCATGCTGCTGAACACGGAGCGCGCGTTCTACCGCACGACGGATCCCTTCGTGCAGAGCTTCCACACCGTACTCGAGAACGTTCTCGCTCAGGACCTCAACCACATCGGCGCGTGCCACCTCTACATCCACGCCACTGAGGCGACCGAGATCGCGTTCAAGGCAGAGGCGTGCGCAGACCGGCTCATGACCGCCGTGCCGGGGGCGAGCCACCTCAACCACATGCCTTCCCACACCTACAACGTGATCGGGCGGTGGGGTAAGGCGGTGCGCGCCAACGCGCTCGCGTGGCGTTCCGACGACCTGACTGCAGTCGGCCAGGGCGTGTCGTATGCGGGCACGCACAACCTGCACATGCTGTTCTATGCCGGGTCGATGGACGGTCAGGGCCAGGTGTCGGCCGCCGCCGCCGAGGAGTACGCGAACCAGGTGAATGGCGGCGTCTTCTACCACTCGCTCGTGCTCTTCCGCTTCGGCGACTGGCAGAAGGTGCTCGGGCTGACAGAGATGCCCTCGCAGCCCATCCAGCAGGGCCTCTGGGAGTTCTCACGTGGGTACGCGCATCTACGCAACGGCGCGGCCGACAGCGCCGCGGTTTACCTGGCGCGCGTAGACCAGAAGCGGGACACGCTGCCCGAGACCGTGCAGATGCGGAACCACACGGCGCACGACCTGCTCTCGATCACGGGAGACATCCTCCGCGGCGAAATGCTCCGTGCGGAAGGGAAGCTCGACGAGGCCATCACCGTGTTCGAGCGCTCCGTGGCGACCCAAGATGGACTTCGCTACGACGAGCCCGAGCCGCTGAACTTCTCGGCACGCCACTGGCTGGGTGCCGCGTTGCTGGAGACTCAGCAGTACGCCGAAGCGGAGCGCGTCTACCTGGCGTCCCTCGAACAGCACCCGGACAATGGGTGGGCCTGGTTCGGGCTCGAGAAGGCGCTGCGTGCACAGGGCAAGAACGCCGAGGCCGACATCGCCAAGGAGAACTTCGATCGCGTGTGGTCCCGCTCGGATGTCTTCATCACCTCGTCGCGGTTCTGAGCACCCGCCAAGATCGTCCCATGAAGTCGGAAGTGCCGAGGAGCCGGGCGTTCGTCGCCCGGCTCCTCGCGCTTTTCCTGACCCTAGGCCTCGGCGCCTGCGCGTCGGGTCCGCCCGCTGCACAGGCGCCCACCCCGACGTCCCCCGCTGAGCCGCTACAGGCGTTCTTCTCCGCACCGCAGGCGACACGCGGTCAGGACGTGTTCACGAACGTATGCTCCACCTGCCACGGTCGGAACGAGTTCACCGGACCCATCTTCGCTCTGACGTGGAGGGCCGAGCCGCTGAGGAACCTCTTCGAGCACATCAGCACCAACATGCCGCAGGACCGCCCGGGAAGTCTCACGTCCCAGCAGTACATCGACGTCGTGGCCTACATACTCCGGCTCAACGGCATCCAGGCTGCGGAGCGCGAGCTTGTACCGGACATGGCGCTGCTCGCGCGGATCGAGTGGTGAGCCCGTGGGCCCGGAGGCTCGTCGGGTCGTTTCTGTTCATCGCCGGGGCCATGTGCTTCGCCTCCGCACTCGGGGCGCAGCAACCGCTGTCACGGCTCACGCCGCACCGCACGGGTGACTTCCAGGCGGCGTTCACACAGCGATCCCCCGAGTCCGATCCCGATCGCTGGGCCGAGCGCTTCCAATTCGAGGGACGCCTGGACAATTGGGACTACGACCTATCCGAAGAGAGCTTCAGCCTCTACGTCCCGCCGAGCTACGACCCCGAGGGCGAGCCCTTCGGCGTGGTGATCTGGGTGTCGGCTTCCGATCGCGGCGCGATTCCCGATGAGTTGCGTGCCGTCTTCGACGAGCGTCGCCTGATCTGGATCGGACCCAACAACGCCGGGAACGCTCGCCACCTCTTCCAGCGAACCGGCCTCGCGCTCGACGCCGCAGTGAACGCACGCGAGATGTACAACGTCGACCCCAACCGGGTCTTCGTATCGGGGCTGTCCGGGGGCGGAAAGGTGGCCGCGCTGCTCGCCATCGACTGGTCGGACGTCTTCTCGGGTGCGTTCCCCATCATCGGCATGACCACCTATCTGCCCGTCCCCCTAGAGTCCAATCCCGGGCAGTCCGTCTTCCAGTTCCCTGCACCGGCGTCCGATCTATTGGACCGGGCCAGACGACAACCCTTCGTCATTCTCACGGGCAGCGGCGACTTCAACCGCGAGGAGTGCCGCCTTTCCGCCGTGGCCTACGCCCTCGACGGATTCACCGACCTCCACCTCGTGGACGTCAGCGGCATGGGACATGAGATGCCCTCAGCCGAAAACTTCGGGCGTGGACTCGACCTGCTGTTGGCGTCGACGTCGACCGCCAGCGGCACCGTCGGGCGCTAGCGCGCGCCCGCTCCCCAACGGGCGAGCATCCAACTACCCCCCGCGCGCAGTACGCCGACGTAGGCACCCATGGTGTAGTGACCCGCGCCAGGGAGCACCCTCATCTCCACCGGATGGCCGCGCTCCGTGAGGGCCAGGTAGGCCGCCTCCGCGCGCTCGAAGGGAACCACCTCGTCACTCGGGCTGTGGATCAGGAAGATCGGAATGCTCACGCCCGCGACTTCCGCGGCGTCAGGAGATCCGGCCATCACGATCGCGCCGGTAAACACCTCCGAGTGCCGCGACGCCATGTACCAGGTGCCGCGTCCTCCCATGCTGAACCCGGTCACGAGTACGCGCGTGGGGTCGATCGCGTGGGTCGCCGAGATCTGGCGGACCAGCGCCAGGATCGCGCGCTCGGAGCGCGGCGTCGCCCAGCTCCGGTCGGGCACGTCGGGGGCCACGATCACGGCACGCCATGAACGGAGTCCCGGCTCCACGATCCCCTGCATGAATTCGCTGCCGTAGTACTCGCCGCTTCCCCCCGGGTGCAGTGACACCACGAGGGGCCGAGGGTCACGCGCGGAAGCGTCGTAGCCGGCCGGCAACGCGATGCCGTATCGAAGTGCGGTTCCGTCGCCGAGGTCGAGGGCGGTTTCCTCGATGGTGGGCGGAGAGACGGTTTGGGCACCGGCATCCCCTGCGTCGACCGATACGGCCGCCGCGACGACGGCGAGGGCCGCCAACCCCAACCGGTGTGTCGCTCCCCATCGAGACTTGGCGCGGGCGCTCAATGTCAGCGCACCCTCGCGTACCGCACCGTCGAGGGGTTGCGCACGGGTCCCGCTTCCGTTGCAGTCGTCGTCATCCACAGTGTATCCGCGGAAAGACGGAAGGAGTACTGGTTGAAGGCTCCGGTCGCCATGGCATCGGGGCTCTTCGCCACGAGCGGACGACGAAACATGACCGATCCCGACACCTCGAACGTTCCCGCGTTCGCCGTGAACGGATTCCAGACGGTGGCCAAGTCCTCGGCAGTCGCGGGCCCCGCGAGAGACGGCCGCGGCCCGTCGCTGGTGACGAACGTGTAGCTGTAGTGGCGACCGGTGAAGAGCAGGAGGCCCGGCTGCGGTGATTCGACAGTGCGGGCCCCCGGTCCGGTGATCTCCACCTCGACCACACGCCAAGCGCCATCGAGACCGGGCAACGGCGACTGGGCCTCGAGGCCGCTCGCGGCCACCGACGCGAACAGGCCAAGGGCGAAACCGAAACTGCGCATGCCGTCCTCTACGGGAGCACGAACGTGTGCACGCTCGGTGGCGCGTTGCCACCCATGATCGTGACGTACTGACGTCCGTCGAGCTCGTAGGTGACCGGCGTCGACGGCTGGTCGCCAACCGGCGACTCCCAGAGTAGTCGGCCCGCGCGGGCGTCGAGCGCAATGATGCGGTTGCGTGAGCCCCAGAACACGAGGCCGCCCCCGGTCGAGAGCGCCCCGCCATTCTGCCCGTCGGTCTCGAAGCGCCAGACCTCACGGTTCGCGACCGGGTCCCAAGCCTTCAGGGCACCGGCCGGGCCCCGCAGCGGTGGCGCTTCGGGGCGCACGACGTCGGCACCGCGGGCGACGCCCTGGTTGCGCTGCCCCTGTCGGTAGTTGACCTGCACCATCTCGTACCACGACTGATTGTTCTGCATGGGCAGATAGACGAGCTGCGTACCCGGATTCCATGCGAAGGGACGCCAGTTGGCGGCCCCGCCGGGACCGGGTGAGAGCCAGGCGCCGCGCGCGTTCATGCCGTAGCGCGCCTCGGGAGTCTCGATCGGACGGCCCGTCTCTTGATCGACGCCCGACGCCCACGTGAGGTCGTCCGCGAACGCGGAGGACGAAATGAACTCCCCGGTGATCCGGTCGAGCACGTAGAAGAAGCCGTTCTTCGGCGCCTGCACGATCACCGCGCGCTGCCGGCCTTCGATGGTGAGATCGAGCAGCATCATGGGCTGCACGGCCGTGTAGTCCCAGTCGTCCCCTGGGGTCGTCTGGTAGTGCCACACGTACTCGCCGGTCTCAGCGCGCAACGCGACGATCGAGGACAGGTATAGGTTGTCACCGCCTCCGGGGCTGCGCTGGTCACGGCTCCAGGGCGCGCCGTTCCCGGTGCCGATGTACAACAGACCGAGGGTCGGGTCGTACGCCATGCCGTCCCACACCGTGCCACCACCCCCGACGACCCACCACTGGCCGCTCCAGGTCTCCGCCGCGCGGCGCATCGCTTCGTTCTCGAAGCCGTTCGCGGGGTTCCCGGGAACCGTGTGCCACCGCCACTTCATTACGCCGGTCTCGGCGTCGTAGGCCGACACGTAACCGCGCACGCCGAACTCGGCCCCCGAGTTGCCGATGATGACGTTGCCCGCCACCACGCGCGGCGCCTGAGTGATGCTGTAGTCGCTGTCGCGCGGCGTCGTCTGCACCGCCCACTGCACGATCCCCGTCTGCCGATCGAGCGCCACCAACCGGCCGTCCAGAACGCCGACGTACACCTTGTTGCCGTACACGGCAACACCGCGGTTCACGTTCCCGCAGCATACGCTCGGACCGCCCTGCTCTTCCTCAGGAATGCCCGGGTCCCAGTGCCAGAGCGGCTCGCCGGTACGCGCGTCGAGGGCGAAGACATAGCTGTACGGGCCGGTCGCATAGATGACGCCGTCGACCACGAGTGGTGTGGCCTCCGGTCGCGCGCCCGACTTCGGCAATGTCCAACTCCATGCCGGCCGAAGCTGCGCGACGTTGGCAGTGGTGATGTCCGTGAGGGGACTGTAGTGGGTCTCCGAGTAGTCACGCCCGTAGGTGAGCCACTCCGCAGCGTCGGCCCGAACGATACGGGCTGCGTCGACCTGGGCGGCGGCAGCGACCGGCGCCATGGCGAACGCGAATGCCGCAACGAACGCGGCGGACGTGGGGACGGGGATCGGGCGGCGCATGCTCATGCTCTCCTGAAGGACAGGGACGTGGGTTGAGTATCCAGAGCGGCGCGCGGTCTCGCCAGGGTCCACGGCACCCCATCAGGCGTTCCCCGACGTCCGTCTCAGCAGAGTGCCGACACCTCCTCGGCGGGGCGCGGGCGATCTTCCGGTGCGGTCGGGGCGGGGCCCGAGGAGACGTACGATGCCCAGACAAACGATGTCACGGGCGGGAGCGTCGAAGGCGCTGTTGCTTTGCGGTATCGTCTCGTCCCTCTACTACTTGGCCGTCAACCTGTACGTCCCCACGCAGTGGCCAGGGTACAGCGTGGCATCTCGGGTCGTGAGTGAATTGTCGGCGATCGACGCCCCGACGCGGACGCTCTGGGTCAGGCTCATGATCCCCTACACCGCCCTGCTGATCGCCTTCGGTTGGGGCGTTAGAGCGTCCGAGGGGCACAGCCGCCCCCTGCGCGCCGTCGGGTGGCTGTACGTGGCGAACGGCGCCGTCGGCGCGTTCTGGCCGCCGATGCATATGAGAGGCACCGAGCCAACGTTGACCGACACGCTGCACATCGCATGGTCGATGGCGTGGCTGGTCGTCATGCTCACATGCATGCTATTGGCCGCCCGGGCGCTCGGGCGGCGCTTCCGCATCTACACCGTCGCCACGCTCGCGGTCTTCGTGGTGTTCGGCACGCTCACGACCGTGGACGGCACGGATCTGGCCGCGGGCCGCCCCACCCCGTGGATCGGACTGTGGGAGCGTGCCAACATGGCTGCGGGTATGTTGTGGACAGCCATGTTGGCGGTCGCGCTCCTGCGCCGCCCCGAGACCCTTACTGGGTCACTACGCCGAAGTTGATCTGGGCATTCGTGTAGTTGGTGAAGACGAGCCGGACCGTCCATGCACCCGCGACGCCGGCGGGGGCGCTCACGGGTTGGCCGGTGGTCGCGAGGGCACCCGAGTAGACCTGCGCACCCGCAGCATCACGCAGGATCAACGTGGCGGTTCCGGTCGAGCCCGCGTTGGAGGAGTGGGTGACCCGGGCCAGCGTCCCGGTGTTCTGCCACGTATAGTCGTAGGTGCCCGTCACGTTGTTGAGGTTCGTGATCTGGAACGTGAACGAGTTCGTGTTGTTGGTGATCTGGGGCTGGATGCCTGGGGGCGCCGTCGGATCGCTGCTGCAGGCGGCGAGGACCATCAGGACAGCGAGGGCCGCGGTGCGGATGTGGGCAGAGCGCAAGCTGCGCATCTGGGACTCCGAGTTCGGGGTGTGGGGGGCCGAGCACGCTGCTTGGAAACCTGCAATCCCCGTTCCCGGACGGGTCAGTAACCGTGCCGCCCGTAACATCTTGCACATCAATACTTTACATAGACCTTCGGCCGAACGGCTGGCGTGTTACACCGAGCTCGGCTCACCATTTCGGTGCAAGGGTGGCGAGCCGACTGCCCAGTCTCGGGGGGCGTCGGTGCCTGCGGCATACGCTGCTGGTACCGACTCCGGACAGGCTGTGGGCCGCGGGTTGCAACCTGATCGCCGCGGGTTTCCGAGTGCTTCTGAGCGGCGTGGGCGTCTATCCGCGCTTGGGCACGGACGGTGCCATCACGACGCGATTTCGCCCGAGGTGCTTCGCATCGTAGAGTGCGCGGTCGGCGACCTCGACTAGGCCCTCCAGGCTCCCTGCGCTCTCGGGAAGACCCGCGACACCGAGGCTCACGGTGAGGCGCAGAGGAATGGGTGGCTCGTCATCCTCGGGATCCACCACGAAGGTGTGCGCCTCGACCGCGCAGCGCACGCGCTCCGCCACCCGCAGAGCCTCGGCGACAGGAGTCTCCGGCATCAACACGAACAACTCTTCCCCGCCGTAGCGGGCCGCCTTGTCGATCGACCGCAGCTTCTCCACAAGCAAGCGGGCGAGCTCGCGTAGCACTTCGTCGCCGGCGCGGTGGCCATACGTGTCGTTGATCACCTTGAAGTGATCCACGTCGGCCATGAGAATGGCCATGGAGTGCCCATGCCGGAGCGACCTCGTCACTTCGTCGGCCAGCATCTGTTCGAGCGCCCGACGGTTCGCGAGGCCCGTCAGATCATCCTTGAGGGCCTGCTCGCGTGTGCGGGCGAGCTCCGAGCGGACCCGGGTCCGCTCCTCCTCGAGCCGGTGCCGCTCGACGGCCGCCAGCGCGAGTGCCGCCTGATCCGCGAGCGCCCCGGCGAACTCCAACTCGGCAGGGCTCCACACGCGCGGCTCACCGACGTGCTCGAGACAAACCACACCGGCCACGCCCCCGTCCCGGCGGATCGCCGCATCCATCATCGACGTGATGCCGAGGGGCGTGAGATAGGCGCTGAACTCGCTCGTCCGTGGATCCCGGTGCGCGTCGTGTCCATCGATGGCGCGCCCGAGCTTGAGCGCCGCGAAATATCGCGGGTACTCGGAGGCCTTGAGCACGACGCCCGCCGAGTGCCGATCCTGACTACGCTCGTAGAGTTCCTCGCACCGCAGTTCCGTGCCGTCGTCGTTCAGGAGCCACACGCTTGCTCGCTCGACCCCGATCGTCTCCGCGGCAACCCTCGTCAGCTCGCGCTGCACGGCAGCGAGTCCTGCGTGGTCCGGACTCAGGTCAGCCAGCCGCACCAGGGCCCGCTGGTGGCGCAGCGCCGCATCCTGGAAAGCCGCAACGGTCCGCCGTAGCTCGCGACGTGCATCCTCGAGCTCGCGCGTGACTTCGTCCCAACGTGCCTCGGCCTCGGCTCTGGCGGCCCGCGCGCGGGCCAGCTCCTGCTGCAGACTCTCGATCTCGGAAACCATCTCGATCCACCTGGGGGGCGGGTACCTTGGGGGG
>JBEBGN010000026.1:0-28965 GCA_040081395.1 Longimicrobiales bacterium | reverse complement strand
CCAGGATGCTGCCGAAGAGCCGCAAGTTCGCGGGCTCGCCGCCAGTGGGCGGGACGATGCGCAGCAGGCAGCCTTCCCAGACCCGGTTCGGCCCTTCCACGAGTGGAACCGGCGCACACCGGTGCTCGACCAGGTCGAGGCGCGTGCCGCCCATACGGTCGAGCAGTCGTCCGAGCCCGCGGCTGCTCCCGTTCTGGAGTTGAAACCAAAGCAACTCGGGCGCCATTTCGTAGGGGCGCGAGGTGAACTGCGTGTGCGGGTAGTAGAGCCACCCGAATTCCTCGCGCGTCACCAGCATGTCTCGGAAGGCCGCGGTGTCGTGCGCTGCCAGCGCGGTGACGAACCGCTCCACCAGCGCGTCTCGCGACGCCGCACCGGCCGACAACCCCGTTGGCTCGGGACCCGAGGCCTCACGGAACCGCCTGAGTGACTCCTCGATGGGGAAGATGCTGTCGACGTGAGCGGGGGGATGCTCCTCAACGTGCGGCGGCACCGTAGAGCGTCCGCTCTCCTCCATCACCAACTCCTCCGACGAGGAGGCATCCGCCCCGCATGCCGCCACCGCGCACGACAGGGCAACGATCGTCCACGCATGCCGCTTCCGTCCGAACTCCATCTATACTCTCCTGATCTTCATGTGACCGCGGCCGGCGCCCAGGGGGCGCCGGCCGCGTCCTGCTTCTCCACCAGCTACGTCAGTTGTCCGCGTAGTTCGTCCAGCCAGCCCACCAGTCGACGCCGGCCGGATCGGCCGCGCCACGGTAGGACGTTCCGGTGACGAACGTGCCGCCCTTCGTAGCTACCGCACCCGTGAAGGTTGCGAGCCCGCCCGTGGCGATGGCTGCCGCAGCCGCCGGTGTCCAGTCGAGCTGTGCGCCGCTGGTTGGAACGGACGGCGCCGATGTGAACAGCGCGCCCAACGTCGCCTCGCTGCCGGCCACGATCGAATTGAGCGTCGTGTCGAGCGTTCCCTGCACCGAGGAGCCACCCGTTTGGAATGTGGCGCCGACATCGGCCACGTGGACGTTGTTCACGATCAGGTCCCCGGCGGTCCCGCGGTCGATCGTCGACTGGTCCCGCAGCGAGATCCCTGCGCGCTCCCAGCGAGCAACCACGCCGTTCATGTAGTAGCCGCCCGTGCCGCGGCGGAGCATCATGCCGATGCCCCCCGAGGTGCCCGAGAAGACACCATCCGCCGGCCCGACCAGGGTGAAGTTGGCAACCAGCGGAATGTTGTAGGGCGTCGTGGTCTGGCCGCTCGTGCATCCCGAACCGTTGCACCCGTCATTCTCGATCCCCTGCGGGTCGGACGAGACGTTGCCCGCTCCGGTCCTTGGGATGATCTGGCGGGTCTGGTACGCAATGAGGTGCTGTAGGCGGCCGACGTACCCTTCCGACATGTCGAAGTGGTCGTCGCCCGCGTCGTACGACACCAAGTACTTGGCGTCGACGGCGCCCCCGAAGAATTCGAACGAGTCGTCGAGGCCGTTCAAGGCCTGCACGTAAGAGATGTCCGTGCCGCTGCCGACGGCCGCGAGGGTCAGTGTGTTCAGCTCGGCGTCCGCCGCGGTGGCGTAGCCGGCGAACTCCACGCGGACGTAGCTGAGCGTGCCCGAGTCATCCGTGTTGTCGACTCCCCCGGAGTACTCGATGAAGGGGTTGGTCGCTCCGGTCCCGGTGCCTTCCAGGTTGACCGTGCCGGTGCGGTTGATGATGCCGTTGCCGACGATGATCAGCCCACCCCAGTCACCGGGCTGGCGCTGACCGACCGGACGGCTCGAGGTGAAGACGATCGGTTCCGCGGAGGTGCCGGGGGCATTGATGTTGGCACCCCGCAGGATGAACAGGGACGAGCCCAGCACGTTGTAGTCGCCCTGGATGACCGTCCCGGGCTCGATATTCAGCGTGGCGCCGTTCCCCACGCTGATGAAGCCGCTGATGGTATAGACCGTGTCGCTGTAGAGCGTGCGATCGGCCGTGATGTTCGCGTTGATGACGGCGGCCAGCGGGCCGGGCACGACGTTCGTTCCGTTGTCGTCACCGCAGGCCGCGCCGAACGCCAGAACCAGCGCTGTGGCCGCCATGCCGTGGAAGGATCTTGCCGCTTGCATGTCTTCCTCTGCTCCCTGATCGGTGTGGACCGAGAGCGGCCATTCCCACGGCAACGCTCCGGGCTCGTACGGATGTCACACCTCAGTCTCAGGTGGCCCCGCGACCCTTCGACGACGGCTGTGTCGCGGTTCTGTCACGATCACGAACCCGGCTGCCAAGTGATTCCGAAGACGAACGTGCGACCCGCACGGTAGTACTCGCGGACCACCGATCCCTGGACCTGCTCGTAGGGGCTGTCCAACACGTTCTCGAGATCCGCTTTTGCCCGGAGCCCCGCGAGGAGCGGGAAACGGAGCGAGACGTCGAGTGCATGACGCGCCTGCTCGTACACGCTCGGCAGTGGCGCTTCCCCCGCGCTCGAGATGCGGCGGCCGGCGAGGTTGTAGAGAGCCGTGGCGCTGACTCCGGTATCCTCGTGCAGGTAGCTCAGGCCGGTGTTCACGACGAAGCGGGACTGACCCACCATCGGGCGTGTATCCGCGGATGCATCGGCGAGCTCGATCTCGGACTGCATCAGCGTGGTGTTCGCGAAGATCGACGTCGACTCGAGGGCTTCCGCGACGAAGCCTAGGCCCTTACGCATCTCGAGCTCGACACCGTAGTTCCAGGCGCTCTCGGCGTTCTTGAAGGTGACGACGCGCGTCCCCGAGGTACCGAGGTAGATGCGCTCGATCGGATCCCGGAAGTCCTTGGCGAATAGCCCGATGCTCAGGGCCTCACCCGAACTCGGATACCACTCCCAGCGTGCGTCATAGTTGCGGATGAGTGTGCGGACGAGGTCGGGGTTGCCGACGACATTGTCGCCGCCGAGCACGTCGCGGTACTGCACGGGCGCCAGTTCCCGATACTCGGGGCGGGAGAGCGTCTGCGCCGCGGACAAACGCACCGTCTGCGTCTCGGACAGCGTCCAGTTGAGCGACAGGGAGGGGAGCACGTCGGTGTAGGTCGGCGCGGTGGTTACGGGCTGACCGATCGTGCTCTGGGCGTCGACTTGGACGTTGGAGTACTCCACCCGCGCGCCCGCGACCATATGGAGGCTGGGCGCGAGGCCCCAATCGACCATCGCGTAGCCGGAGACGTTCCCGTCGGTTGCCGAGTACGAGCCGCCCTGAGACACCGGGGTGATCCGGAAGACCTGCGCCGTGTCCGCAGCGAAGCGGCCGTCGAAGATCTCTTCGGCGCCCAGCTCTCTGCTGGCCTGGTCGAGCGTTCCTGAAATGGCGTACGCGAAGTTCGACGCATCACGGCTCGTCAGTCGGCCGAGGGTTCCCACCTTCAGGGTGCTCGGCGTCCGCGAATCCCCGAACGAGAACGCGTAGACCAGTGACCCTTCGTACGACGACTCGCGTAAGTCGGCGAAGGTTCGCACCGCGCCCTCGTTCGACACGCTGAACCAGGCCGCGGGGAGCGGGTTCCCGAGCGGGTCGACGTCCAGCTGGCTGACGAACTCCGAGCGATCCGGCTCCGAGCGCGTGACACGGGAAGCGGTGCCGCGCCAGTCGAGGCGGTGGGCATCTCCGATCTGGTGTTCGCCGGCGAGCTGTCCCGAGGCGACCGTGCGCTCCACGTAGCGGAGACGGTGGATCTCGAAGGCTTGGCCCAGGTTCTCGCTGTTGCCGCGCTCGACGCGTGCCTCGTCGTCCGCGGTTCGGTTGTACGTGCCGTTGAAGAGGACCCGGCTGGTCGGGCTGACGAGCGTGCTCAGGTTGAAGAGGCCGCCCCAGAGTACCGAGCGCCCACCCGAATTGCCTACGAAGCGATCCACTTCTTGTGTAGCGCCCCCAGTGGTTGGCAGCGCCTGTGCCCGACGCTGGTCGATCTTGGCGTCTTCACTGTAGGAGTACGTGCCGGATAGCAGATAGCCGATCTGACGTCCGAAGATCGGGTCGCTCCCGCCCACCGAAGCCGAGAAGGACGACTTGGGCTGGCCGCTCTGGCTCTGCGCGGTCCAGGCGTTGCGGAAGCTCCGCACCATCTGGTTGACCTGCGGCTGCGTGGGGGTCGTAGTCTGGAAGTTGCCGAACTGCTGCACGAGCGACGGGAGGCCACGCTGCCCGGCGGCGAGGCCGAGCCACTCGCGTCCGACGCCAGGCGCGAAGAAGATGGCGCGGTTCGTCGAGGCCGAGTTGTAGCCGGTGGAGGCCGAGAAGGTGAACTGCCGGCGGGTCGGGAACGTCCTCGTCTGGATGTTCACCTGCGCGCCGGAGAAGTCACCCGGTAGATCCGGCGTGAACGTCTTCGAGGTCGTGATCGTCTCGAGCAGACCGCTGGGGAAGAGGTCGAGCGGCACGACCCTCCGCTCCGGCTCCGGCGACGGAACGCGCGCGCCGTTGAGCGAAGTCGTCGTATACCGCTCGCCGAGTCCGCGCACGAACACGTACTTACCGTCCTGGACGGTCACGCCACTCACTCGCTTCACGGCCTCGGCGGCGTCGCCGTCAGGGCTGCGGGACATTTCCTCGCGAGTGAGCGCCGACACCACGTTGACCGAGGTGCGCTGCTCGTCGAGCGCCCTCGCCACGGAGCCGCGCTCGGCCGCAGCAGTGACGATGATCTCGTCCATGAGGAGCGCAGACGGGTCCACCGAGAGGTTCAGCTCGACGGCGCCCCCGGCCGGCACCACGACCCCCGTGATGGTCTTGGTCGCGAACCCGATCATCACCACTCGCACACCCACGGTTCCGGGATGGACCCGCTGGATCATGTACCGGCCATCGACGCCTGCGAGGACCCCCTGGCTAGTTCCGTCGATCGCGACTTGGGCTCCAGGGAGCGCTCGCCCCGACTCCGAGTCGACGACACGGCCGACGATGCGGCCATCGGCGGGTGCGCTCTCCTGGGCATCGCCTGCGGTCGTGAAGATCGCGAGCGCAGCCAGCAGTGTGGTAGAGAATCGGAGGAGTGGGGTTCGGCCGGGCATGGGCATGTCATCCATGTCGCGAGGGACTCCGCCCGCTTCGATCTCTGCGGGCGATCATTCGTGATGGACGATAGGTCGGGCGTGTAACCGACTCGTGACGGCGCCGAAACGAATTGCCGTCGAACGGAAGCTCGGAGACCGAGACGGAGATATGGGTTCCCGTGACGATTTGGAGCGGGAGCCCGGGTCGGCCGGCGCCACTGTTACCTCCCGGTTACATTCCCAACGCCGGATCGGTTACGCCCGCGTCGTATGGTACCTGCCATGATCGACGCATCGAGGGTCCCGTGGCCGGCGCGCTGACAGGTGCTGTGATGGAAGCCAAGCCGATTGCCCCTGCCGTTCCCCGAGTCCTCGTAGCCGAGGACGAGCCCGACATCGCTGCGCTCATCGCCTACCAGCTGACCCGCGAAGGCTTTCGCGTCGAGACCGCGGGGAGCGGCTCCGAAGCGCTCGATGCCGTCGGCCGGGAGATCCCCGACCTGTTGGTGCTCGATCGTATGCTTCCGGGGCTCTCCGGGGACGAGGTGCTGAGGCAGCTCAAGACCGAACCCTCTACGGCGAACATCCCCGTGCTCGTGCTCACCGCGAAGCGAGAGCAGGAGGACCGGATCGAGGGACTCGAACTGGGCGCTGACGACTACCTTACCAAACCGTTCAGTCCACGCGAGCTCGTGCTCCGCGCTCAGGCGATTCTGCGCCGCGTTCAGGAGTCGGGCATGACTTCGGGGGGGCGCATCCTGCGCGCCGGACCGATTCGCCTCGACATCGCGTCGCACCAGACTCAACTGGATGGCGAAGAACTCAATCTCACGCCGACCGAGTTCCGGCTGCTCCAGGCTCTCATGGAGCGCCGCGGCCGCACGCAGAGCCGCAAGCAGCTTCTCGAAAAGGCGTGGGACGTCGACTCCGGGGCGTCAGACCGCATTCAGACGCGCACGGTGGACATGCACGTTCGCCGACTCCGCTCGA
Organism: Longimicrobiales bacterium; assembly: GCA_040081395.1. Classification (GTDB taxonomy): domain Bacteria; phylum Gemmatimonadota; class Gemmatimonadetes; order Longimicrobiales; family Gaopeijiaceae; genus UBA2982. Next base: position 22,961 of record JBEBGN010000026.1, on the reverse strand, counting down.
AGCTCGGCGAGGCCGGGGACTGGATTCAAACGATCCGCGGGTTCGGATATCGGCTCAAGGTGCCCGACGGCGTCGAATAGCCAGAGCCCCCGGGGTCCGTTAGGGTAGACCATGCGCCCCCGGATTCGCCCCCTCCTCCTCGCCGGCATCCTCGGGATCGTCGGGGGGTTGGTGGTCCTGGTCGTGCTCCTGGTGGGGCCCGGCCTCCGCCGCGAGATCCATGGCACCGTCGAGGCCGATCTCGCCCGACTGCTCGCGCTGGGCGACACGCTGGTGTCGGAGGCGGGTGGGGCCGACGCGCACGCGCTGGCGAGAGCGATCACCGAGCGGATTGGGTACCGAGTCACCCTGATCACGACGAGTGGCGCAGTGTTGGCCGACTCCTATGTGGAGCCGAGCCGCGTCCCCACGATCGAGAACCATCTGGATCGGCCGGAGGTCCGAGCGGTCCTCGAAGGGGGGGGAGCGCTCGCCATCTCCGAACGGACGAGCACGACGGTCGGCACGCCCTTCGTGTACGGGGCTCGGCAGACAACGCTCGCCGGGACCCCGATCGTCCTCCGCATCGCGGCCCCGCGCATCGACATCGACAGGACGGTCGGTCGCGTCCAGCGCGCCGTCGCCCTGGCGGGCATCCTCGCACTCCTCCTCGGCATGGTCGCGGCCTACGCCCTCAGCGTTGGGGTCTCACGGCCTCTCGTGGTTCTGGCGGATCAGGCGCGTAAGCTCGGCGCCGGCGACTTCTCCGTCACCGTGCCCAAGAGTCGGGTTGCGGAGCTGCACGACGTATCGGTCGCGTTCGGACGGCTGACCGACGAACTGCGCGCGCGACTCGCCGAGCTGGGGCGAGAGCGGGACGGTATGGAGACGCTGATCGACTGCATGGCCGAAGGGGTGGTTGCACTCGCCGAAGACGGACGGCTCGTGCGGACGAACCGCACCGCCCGTGCGATGCTGGACATTCCCGAGGGCCATGGTGCCACCCCCATCGGCACCGTCATCCGCCATCCCGAGCTTCGCGATGCGCTGAAGGACTCGGTGTCGCGTCCGGAACAGTCCTGCGAGATCGAGGTCGGCGGCCAGCACGTGCTCCTCGCCTCGCGCGCCCTCGACGAGGGGGGCTCGGTGGTGACGCTGCTCGACATCACGGAGCTGCGCCGCATGGAGCGCGTGCGCAGCGACTTCGTCGCCAACGCCTCGCATGAACTGAAGACGCCCCTGACCTCCATTCGCGGGTATGCCGAGGCCCTGTCCGAGGACGATCCGCCGGACGAGATCCGGCGGAAGTTCATGGGTTCGATCCTCCAGAACACCCTCCGCCTGCAAAAGCTCGTCGACGATCTCCTCGACCTGTCGCGCCTCGAGTCGGGGGGGTGGACGGCGAATATCGAGAGCGTCTGGGTCCCCGAGGTCGTGCAGGAGGCTTGGGAACTGGTTGCCTCGCGCGACTCGCCGAAAGTGAGCTTCGAGGTCGTCGGCGAGGGGGCGGCTCGCGGCGACCGCGAGGGACTCGTGCACGTGTTCCGCAATCTGCTCGAGAATGCCGTGCGGCACACCCCCGCCGGCGGACGCGTGCGCGTAACGATCACGGCCGGCAACAACGGCCGCACGGGAAGCGCCGAGCCGAATGGCCCGGAGCTCGTGATTCTCGTGACCGACGACGGAGAGGGCATTCCGGCCCTGTCGCTTCCACGGATTTTCGAGCGCTTCTACCGCGCCGACTCGTCGCGCGCACGGCATGTCGGGGGTACGGGCTTGGGCCTGGCGATCGTGAAGCACCTGGTCGGCGCCATGGGGGGCCAGGTATCGGCCGAAAGCGAACTGGGCCGGGGAACGACGATTCGGATCACGTTGCCGCGCGGCTGACCGACCACGGCCGAGGCGTCGTCACGAGTTTGTTACAAATCCGTGCCTGTTTCGACTCCGAACGGAAGTACGGTCAAGGGGCCCAGAAGGGCCTGAAGTCTGACAGATCCATATTCGGAGGTAGCGTCGTGATCGCGATGTCCCGATCGATCGCCGTCTTGGCCGGTACCGGCCTCTTGTTGGTTGGGTGTGGTGGGGATGCCGGGGAGACCCAGGGTCTAACGGGGGCCGTGGAAATCGACGGCTCCAGCACGGTGTTCCCGATCGCCGAGGCCGTGGCCGAGGAATTCCAGATCGCGAATGCCGATGTGCGGGTGACGGTCGGCTTCTCGGGAACCGGAGGCGGTTTCGAGCGCTTCTGCGCCGGGGAAACCGACCTGTCCAACGCCTCGCGTCCGATCAACGATACGGAGCGCGCGGCGTGCGCGGCGGCGGGGATCGAGTTCACCGAGTTGGAGGTGGCATGGGATGGCCTCTCGGTCATCGTGAACCCCGCGAACGATTTCGTTACCTGCCTCACCACGGCGGAGCTGCGCCGCGTGTGGGAGCCGGGGAGCGTGGTGCGCTCGTGGCGTGACGTTCGTCCTGAGTGGCCGGACGAGTCCATCAGACTGTACGGGCCCGGTACCGACTCGGGCACCTTCGACTACTTCACCGAGGTCATCAACGGAGAGACGGGCGCGAGCCGGCCCGACTTCCAGGCGAGCGAGGACGACAACATCCTGGTCCAGGGCGTCGCCGGCGACCGCTACGCGCTCGGCTACTTCGGCTATGCCTACTACACCGAGAGCGCGGATCGCTTGAAGCTGGTGCAGGTGGACAACGGCAGTGGGTGCGTGGCCCCTTCGGACGCGACCATCGCGGACGGCACCTACGCGCCGCTCTCCCGTCCCCTCTACATGTATGTGAAGCATGCCGCGCTCGAGCGTGCGGAGGTCCGCGCGTACGTGACCTTCCTGCTCGATGAGGCGGTGAGGTTGGTGCCGTCGACGGGGTACCATCCGTTGACCGCCGCGGAGTATGCGGCCGCGCTCGCCGGCATCGCGGGCTGACGCAGGAAACGAGCAAGCCGGGACTCGCCGTTCCCAGTCGACGGTCCGACATGGCTTCCAACGGGCCCGCGATGCTTGCCGGCCGGCGGAGTCGCAAGCTGAAGGAGGGTGCGGTCGCCGCCGCGTTGTTTACATGCGCGGCGGCGTCCACCCTTGTCACCGTGGGCGTGGTGGCCGTGCTCCTGGGCGAGACGATCGGGTTCTTCCGTGAGGTGTCGATCGTCGAGTTCCTGACGTCGACGCGCTGGGAGCCCATGTTCCGGGATCAACACTTCGGAGTGCTCCCGCTCCTCTCGGGCTCCTTCCTCATCGCGGCGGGAGCGGGAGTGATCGCGCTTCCGCTGGGGCTGCTCACTGCGATCTTCCTGAGCGAGTACGCGGGGCCGCGGCTACGCCGCGCGCTCAAGCCCGTTTTGGAGATCTTGGCTGGCGTGCCGACCGTGATCTACGGCTACTTCGCCCTGACCTTCATCACGCCACTGCTTCGCGTCGTCTTTCCCGAGACGGAGATCTTCAACGCGGCCGCCGCGAGCATCGTCGTCGGGGTGATGATCATACCGACCGTGTCGTCGCTCTCGGAAGACGCGCTCCGCGCCGTTCCGGATGCGCTTCGCGAGGGGGCCTACGGGTTGGGGGCCACCAAACTCGAGGTGTCTACCCGGGTCGTGGTGCCGGCTGCGCTCTCGGGTGTCATCGCGTCGTTCATTCTCGGCCTCTCCCGGGCAGTGGGCGAGACCATGGCGGTCACCATCGCGGCGGGGAATCTGCCCAACCTGACGCTGAACCCGTTCGAGTCCATGCAGACCATGACCGCCTATATCGTGCAGGCGAGCCTGGGGGACACGCCGCAGGGCACGATCGTCTACCAGACCCTGTTCGCCGTAGGGATGACGCTCTTCCTGGTCACGCTCGCGATGAACGTTCTGAGCCAGTGGGTGCTCGCCAAGTTCCGCGAGGAGTACGAATGAGCGATCGCGCTCCGATCCCCATCGGGTCCAGCGAGACGGCCTTCGACCGCCGCCGGAGGCTCATGGGCGTCCTGTTCGCTTGGCTGTGCGGGGCCGCGACGCTCGTGGGCGTCGTGGCGCTCGCGGTCCTCCTCGTCGACGTGCTGATCGACGGCCTTCCCAGGCTGAACGGCGCGTTCCTGTCGAGTTTCGCGTCGCGGTTCCCGGAGCGCGCGGGTGTGCGCGCGGCGTTGGCCGGGTCGATCTGGCTCCTGGTCCTCACCGCGATCTTGTCCTTCCCCGTTTCCGTGGCCGCAGCGATCTATCTGGAGGAGTACGCGTCCAAGGGGTGGTTGACCAAGGCGATTCAGATCAACGTCGCCAATCTCGCCGGCGTGCCGTCCATCGTGTACGGCATTCTGGGGCTCGCGCTCTTCGTGCGGGCACTGGGGTTCGACCGGAGCATCTTGTCCGGGGCGCTCACACTCTCGTTGCTGGTCATGCCGGTGATCATCATGGCGTCGCAGGAAGCGATCCGTGCCGTGCCCTCCACCATCCGTGAGGCCGCGTACGGCCTCGGTGCCACGCGCTGGCAGGTGGTGCGCCACCAGGTGCTCCCGATGGCGTTTCCGGGCATCATGACCGGGACCATCCTCGCCCTCTCGCGCGCGATCGGCGAGACCGCACCGCTGATCCTGGTCGGCGCGGTGGGCTTCGTGGCCTTCACGCCGCAGAGCGTCATGGACCAGTTCACCGTGCTTCCGCTCCAGATCTACAGCTGGATCTCCAGGCCTCAGGACGAGTTCCGCGAGCTCGCAGCCGCCGGGATCATCGTTCTGCTGCTCCTGCTTCTCACCATGAACGCCGCCGCCATCTTCCTCCGGAACCGTGCTCAGGCGCGATACTGATCCATGCCAACGGTCTACGACATCGACCTGGGGGGGCGCGACCCCGCGCTGGAGGCGCGCGGCCTTTCCGTGTACTACGGCGAGAAGCACGCTGTGCAGAGCGTCGACCTGATGATTCCCTCCCATCAGGTGGTGGCGCTCATCGGCCCCTCCGGGTGCGGGAAGAGCACGCTGTTGCGCTGCTTCAACCGGATGAACGACCTGGTGAAGACCGCGCGTGTGGAGGGCACCGTCGACTTCCACGGACAGGATCTCTACGCGAGCGGGATCGACCCGGTCGAGGTACGTCGTCGCATCGGCATGGTGTTCCAGAAGCCCAACCCGTTTCCCAAGTCCATCTACGACAACGTCGCCTTCGGACCGCGCGTGAACGGGATCGACGGCGATCTCGACACCATCGTCGAGGAGTCCCTCCGTCGCGCGGCGCTCTGGGACGAGGTGAGCGACCGACTCGACGACTCGGCGTACGCGCTCTCTGGTGGCCAACAGCAGCGCCTTTGTATCGCCCGGACACTCGCGGTCCGACCCGAGATCGTGCTCATGGACGAACCCGCTTCGGCGCTCGACCCGATCGCCACGCAGCGCATCGAAGAGCTGATCTACGAGCTCAAGCGTGACTACACGATCGTCATCGTCACGCACAACATGCAGCAGGCCGCGCGCATCTCGGACTTCACCGCGTTCCTGTACATGGGGCAGCTGATCGAATACGGACCGACCCAGACCATATTCACCAACCCGCGCGAAGAGCGGACCGAGGCCTACGTGACCGGGAGGTTCGGATGAAAGAGGACCACGCACCCAGGCGTCGCTTCCACGACGAGCTCGACTCCCTACAGGAAGTTCTGGTCGAGATGGCCGGATTGGTCGAGCAGGTCATCCGTGAGTCGATCGGGGCCGTGCTTTCGCGCGACGCCAGCGTGGCGGACAAGATCGTGGACGCCGACGACCGCATCGACGAGCTGGAGGTCGATGTCGACGAACGGGTGCTCGAGCTGCTCGCGCTCCAGCAGCCGATGGCCTCGGATCTCCGGCAGATCGTGACGGCCAACAAGATCGCGAACGACCTGGAGCGCATGGGGGACCACGCGGTCAACATGGCCAACGCGGCCAAGCGGCTGAGCGGGACGGCACCGCTCCCCGAGATCCGCGAGCTCACGGAGATGGCGGAGGTCGTGCAGGGCATGGTGGCGGACTCCCTCGACGCGTATGTGACACGGAGCGCGGCCAAGGCGCGGTTGGTGTGCGTCACGGACGACCGCGTCGACGAGCTACGCCGGTCCATGTACCGCATCTTGGTCACGCACATGCTCGAGGATCCGAAGCGGCTCAGCGGCGCGCTCGAGTTGCTCCTGGTCTCGCAGAATCTGGAGCGCATCGGCGACCTGGCGACCAATGTGTGCGAAGACCTGGTCTTCTTGGTCGAAGGCAGGATGATCAAGCATCGGGCGGAGCTGGGCGCCACCAAGGACTTGCGCGCGTAACAGTGTGTAACGTGTTCGAAACAGCGCTTGCGGTACCCCCCTCGGACCGAGGATCGTGACGCATGATGGTGCAAGCGCTCCCGACCCCGAACCTGGCCCAGCTCGGCCTGGGCGATCTCATTCGAATGGCGAGCGCCCAGCCGGTGCTCGACGAGCGCGACGAAGGGGCCCTCGTCGAACGAGCGCAGAAAGGTGACACGGACGCGCGCGAGGTGCTGGTGCTCAGCAACCTGCGCGTCGCGATCGACGAAGCGATCCGCACGCGCGGCCACGGGCAGCCCCAGCGGAAGCTGGTGCCGATGGGCGTGAGCTCGTTGCTCGAAGCGATCCGCACCTACGATCCCAACACCGACGGACCCTTTTCCAGCCACGTGCGCTCGCGCGTGCGGCTCGCCTTGCGCCGAGGGACCGCGGTCAGCTGACGCTCGTCAGGCGATCGACGCGATCGCCTGGATCACCGCGGCGCATACCACGGGAACCGTGAGGTTGTCGTCGAGCGGCCAGGAACGGCGCTCGGCGAGGGCTGCTGCGGCAGACGCGACGATCGCGACCGGCCAGCCGTGGCGGAGCCCGACGATCAACGCGCACACCGCGAAGAAGGCGAGGGTCCCCTCGAGCGTGCCGCCCAGAAAGGGTCGGCGGCCGTAGCGCCGCCCGAGGACCGCGGCCGCGGGGTCACAGAGACCCAGAACCAGCACCGCGGTGATGGCGATGTCCGGCGGGAAGAACGCCACTACCAAGAGGATCCCGGCCGCGTACCAGGTCGACGAGGCGATCCCTTTGGCTTCCCGCGGCGAGGCGAGCTTGCCGAACGCGCGGAAGAAGAGCGCGTTGGCGGTGGGGGTCGTGAGCCGTAGCAGGTCCGCGGCAAACGCTGCGGCTACCATGGCACCGAGCACGGCCACGGCGACCCCACGTGAGGGCGCCAGGACGGCGAGGAGCGCGGCGATCGTCACCGCGTTGAAGGCATGGAACGCCTTCCGCCACGGTTGAGGCCCCGCCGTTCGGGCGACGAGCGCGTCGAGGGTCGGATCGCCCTCCGGAGGGGCAGACGCACTGGCTTCGCTCGTATCGCCATTCATGCCGGAAGCCTACGAATTGCGCGGGGTTCGACCAGGGGTGTTGTCGGCAGCGCGACGACCCGGTCGCGCTCGAGCGCCCGGAGCCTGAGCCCCTGCGACGGGATCGCGGCGCGCGTGGTACAGGTCCGTTACCGAACCGTCCGGTAGCCGTCTAGCGCGCGCCAGATGTTTCCTCCGCAGATGACGATGATCGGACGTGCGCTGGAGGTGGCATGCCGGGCCTGACGCTGCACTTCATGTTGGCCCATAGGGTGCTCGGTCGCTGGCAGAGCACCCCCGAGGCCGCCCCCTTCGATCCCTTCGAGCCGGCGGACGTCAACGCCTTCTTGCACGGCTCGGTCGGCCCCGACTTCGGATACCTGCCCGGAGGGTGCCGGGTGCTCTCCGATCTTGCGCACCGGGTGCGCACGGGTCAGCTCACGGAGCGCCTCATCGGCTCGGCCAGGACACCCGTCGAGCGGGCTTTCGCTTGGGGGTGGCTCACTCACGTGCTCGCCGATCGGTTGGTCCACCCCTGGATCGGGCGCGGAGTCGGCGAACTGACGCTCGGGAGCCGAGACACGTTCGTCGCCGGCGCGGCCGACCTGCAGAGTCACCTGCGCGTGGAGATTGGGGTCGACTGCTGGTACGCCGCGCGCGAAGTGGGCGCGCGCTCGGTGCGGCTCCGTCCCGCGTTCGACGAGATGAGCATCAACTTCCTGTCGCACGCGTACGCTGCCACGTACGGTTTCGTACCGACTCGCAAGTCCCTGCTCTCCTCGCACGTCGGGGTGGCACGCCGCGTGGGGCAGGCGCTCTCCTCGATCCACGTGGTCGCGGCGCTCGCGGATCGGGTCTCGGGGCCGAGGAAGCTCCCGGGGCTGGGTTGGGCGCTGAGCGCCGCGCGGAAGGCCGGCTTGCTCTCCGCGACTTCGGTCGCCTACCTGAGTCCGGTGAGCCCGAGCGCTTGGCTCCTCGATGCGATCGAGACCGTAGTTCCGCAGCACACCGAGCTCTTCATGGCCGTGTACCGGAACGGCGGCACCGACATCGGGGATTTCGACCTCGACACGGGTCAGCAATTGACCCGGACGCCCCCGGACGTACGCCGCGGCAGGGTGGCGGTGGTCACACCATGATCCGATTGCTCGGACGCCTCTCGCACGCCGACGAGCGGCTGCTGGTTGGCCTGTTGCTCCGCCGGAGCCCCGCGGCGGACACCGTCATGCGCCTGATCACACGGCTCGGAGACGTCGAAGTGATTGCGCCGCTCACGATCGCGCTGGCGTTGGGCCTGGTGCCCGCCGTGCGCGACGCCGCGGTCGCGGCATTCTGGAGCGGCGCCGCGTCGCACATGATGGTGCAGGTGATGAAGCGGCGCGTCTGTCGCAAGCGTCCGCAGCTCCCCGTCGGTCTCGGGTTCCTGATCGAGCCGGAGGACCGGTTCTCCTTTCCATCGGGGCACGCAGCGGCGGGCCTCTCCGTGGCGCTTCCGCTGGCTCTCGCCTTGGACGGCGCGGCCGGCGCGGGCGTGCTCGCCCTCGGCCTCGGGATCGGCGTGAGCCGGTGCTACCTCGGGGTGCACTACCCTGGCGACGTCGTGGTCGGGTGGTGCCTCGCGAGCGTCGCGTTCCTGCTCGTTCCCTGACGGATCGACCCATGCGCATCCTGTTCACGGTGCAGGGTCAGGGGAGGGGACACCTCACCCAAGCGATCGCGGCCCACCAGGTCCTGGCCGCGGCTGGCCACGAACTGGTCGGCGTCGTTGCGGGCAATCACCCCGGTCGGGACCTGCCTGCGTTCTTCGCACAGGCGTTCCCGGCGCCGGTGACCCAGGTCGCGAGCCCGGGCTTCATCTTCCGACAGGACCGCGGCGTCGACCTGCCCGCAACGCTCGCCCATGCCGCCCGACACGCGGGCACATGGCGCCGAAGCTTCGCCACCCTCCAGCGGGTCATCGACGAAGCGCGCCCCGACCTCGTGGTGAACTTCTTCGAGCCGCTCACGGGGCTGCTCCAGGCGCTCCGACCGCTTCCGGTGCCCGTGATCGCCGCCGCGCATCAGTTTGCCCTGCTGGGCCTTGGGGCCGGAGCGCCCGCGGGGACCCCCGTGGCCCCGTGGTGGCTCCGCGCATTCATCCGCCTGGTAGGCTGGCGTTCCTGGAAGCTCGCGCTCTCGTTCACGCCGGGAGGATCACCTCCGACGACCCCGGACCGCGTGATCGTGGCGCCGCCCCTCCTGCGACGCCGCGTCCTGAACCTCGAGCCCGAAGCGGGCGACTACGTGCTGGTGTATGTCGCCACCCACGGGTACGCGGACTCGGTGCGTGCGTGGCATGCGCGTAACCCACACGTGTCCCTGCATTGCTTCTACGACCGACCGGGAGCCCCCGCGGTCGAAGTCGTGGATGATACCCTGAGCTTCCACGCGCTCGACGGCGACAAGTTCCTGCAGATGATGGCAGGATGCCGCGCGGTCATGTGCACCGCAGGCTTCGAGTCGGTGTGCGAGGCGGCGTTCCTCGGGAAGCCGGTGCTGATGGTGCCGCTAGACGGGCATCACGAGCAGGCGTTGAACGCCGCGGACGCCGAGCAGGCCGGGGTGGCGCTCGCGCACCCCGACTTCGACCTCGACGCGCTCGCGCGCCTTCCCGAACGCGCACCGCGCGAAGGCTTCCGAGCCTGGTGCCTGGAGGCCGACGCGCGCCTGTTGGACGTGGTGGAGCGGGTCGTGATGGCCGCTCCCCGCCGCGTGCCGAATGCCTCGGCTGCGCGCCTGACTACTGCCGCGTGACGCGGAGCGTGTAGGCTCCGGTACCGCTCGAGAGCGAGGACGCCACGATGCGGTAGGTCCCAGAGCCCGCCAGCACCGTCTCCAGTCTCGAGTTGAGCCCTTCGCCGCCATCGTCGTCCTGGAGGGGCTCGGGCAGTCCGGGCCCGATCAGGTAGAGGTACGCGTCGAGGTCATCGACCTCGAGGTCGATGACCACGCGCTGTCCCGCCACGCCGTCGAACGCCCATGCCTGGCCGCGGCGCCCATCGGTCACGAGGGGATCGGTCGACCGGAGTTGACCGTTGACGGTCTGGCCCAGGTCGATCACCCGTCCCTCGGTCGGAAGGTCGTTCAGGTCGAACGGTGCTTCGACGCGGATCGTGTACGAACCCGACGAGCCCGAAGACAGCGCCGCAGCCACGATGGTGAATGGCCCCGAGGTCGGCAGCGTCACGTCGATTTTGGAGTCGAGATCGCCTGCTCCGTCGTCATCACTGAGGACCTCGGAGAGCCCCGGCCCTGTCATGTAGAGGTAGGTGTCGAAGTCCTCGGAGCTCATGATGATCGAGACGCGTTGGCCGGCGCTTCCCGAAAGCCGCCACGCCTGGGCGGGCCTGCCGTCCTGTACGGTCGAGGCGAACGCGTCGAGCCGGCTCGACTGCATGGAGCCTAGGCGGAGCGCCTCGCGCCCTTCTGTCGGAAGTGCATTCAACTCTTCGGGGTTGGCTTCCCCGCAGTCGTACGCCGGGGGCGCGCCTGGGCTATCTGTGACGCGGATCTCGTACGTGCCGGTCTCCCGTGTGGAGAGCGAGCTCACCGCCACGCGAAAGGTGCCTGCCTCGAGAAACGTGAGCGAGAGGCGTGCATCGCAGCCGCCCGCGCCGTCATCGGCGAACTGAGTCTCCGAGAAGCCAGGCCCGATCAAGTAGACCCTCGGGTCGAAATCGTCCGACAGGACGTCGATGGTGGCGCGTTGGCCCGCGCGCGCGCGCAGCTCCCACGCTTCCAGATAGTGGTCGTCGTGGCTGAGCGGATCCGAGGTGGACAGCGCTCCCGTCACGTCGCTCCCGATCTCCAGCTGTCGTCCGTCGGTGGGAATCAACGCCAGCACCGAGTTGGCCTGCGCGGCCGCGCCGAGCGGCGCGACGGCGATGGCGACCACAGCGAGAATGGACGAACGACGGGCTCCGATCACGGCTCCTCCAGAGTGAGTGCGGGACGCTTCGTACCCATGCTGCACCCGGAAGGTCGCCGTCTGGTTCCCGGGTTCCGCCTTCGCTGCCGGTGAGTTCACCGCCTCCAGAACCCAGCCAGAAAACGCTCGAGCCGATCGAGGTCCGCGTCGGTGGTCGGCAAGCTGACCGAGGCGCGCAATGCCCCCACCGCCACCGACCCACCCAGGCACTCGGCGAGCGCTCCCAAGTCGAACGATCGCTGCGGAATGGTGTCGAGGCAGTCGAGCATCGCGTCGGCGGGGAGGTCGAGGGCTCGCTCGGCGGCCCCGGGATTGCAGAAGCAGCCCCCGCGGAGTGCGATCCCCAGGGCACTGGCCGCCCTCTCGACATCTCCGTAGGGCACCGGGGTCCCGTCGGCCTGGATGAGATTGAACGCCACGGTGCCGCCGCGGGCTTCCCCGGTTCGAGGTCCGTAGATGTGAACGGCGGGCGCGCCGTTCGCATGCCGCGCGTCGCACAGGATCGCCAGGAGCCGAGCCGTGAGCCCCTTCACCCGGGTCGCGGCGCGGCCCATGCCGACGTCGCGCAGGAAGGCCAGTCCCCCCGAGAGCGCTGCGATGCCGAGGAAGTTGAGCGTGCCGTCCTCGAAGCCCGCCGCGCCACGCAGGAGCCGGTGGCGTCGGCGCTCGACCGAGACGAAGTCCACGGTGCCCCCCGCGAACCAAGGGCGCTGTAGGCGCGCGAGTGCCTCGCGTCGCGCGATGAGTGCGCCGAGTCCCGTGGGGAAGCCGAACATCTTGTAGAAGGACACGCAGGTGAAGTCCGCGCGCACGCTGCCGAGGTCGAGCCGCTCGGTGGGTACGAACGCCGCGGCGTCGAGCAACACGTCGTACCCGAGCGCGTGGGCTTCTGCGGCGAGGTCCAACGGGTGGCGGACCCCCGAGAAGTTGGACTGGGCGGGGAAAGCAAACAGACTCGGCGCCGATCCGGCGGGCGGGACGGGCGTGGTGTGGTCCTGTCGGAGATCCGCGTCGATGGGGAGGTAGATCGTTTCCGCGCCCGCACTCGCGGCGTACTCGCGGATGCCGTTGACCGAGTTGTGGTTGTCGGCCAGCAGCGTGAAGCGCGAGCCGGCGCCGAACGGATAGCTCTCGGCGACGAGCTTGATCGCGGCGGTCGCATTGGCTGCGAAGACGACGGTGTACTCCGAGCGATCCGCTCCGAAGAAGTCGAGCACGTCGCTGCGTGCCCGATCCACGATCTCGGTCGCGGCGATCGAGGCGGAGTTCTCGGAGTGCGGGTTCCCGAGCACATGGTGCTTCAGGAACTCCTCGTGGGCGCGCAGGTGCGACTCGGCGTAGAGCGCGCTACCCGTGTAGTCCAGATAGGCGGACCCGCACTCGTCTAGGCGCGCGAACTCGCGCGCCCGGAGCTCCTCGAAGAAGCGCGCGAGCGCGGATGGATCGGGGCGGGACTCCACCTCCTGTCGCATGCCAGAAGTCTAACGCGAGCAGCGCCGGACGTCCGCCTTGCGTCGTGAGTGGCGCGAAGCGGATGTTGCGGGGTGACGACCAATCCCCCGCCTCCGATCGACCTCGAAGGCTTCCGCGCGGCCATGCGCGACTCTGGCATCGAGGAGATTGTCGTGCCGATGCTTCAGCTCTTCGGGCAGGAGGCGCCCAAGGGTATGGCCGCGATCGAGTCCACCATGGCGGCGGGGGACCTCGAGGCGGCCAGTCGCGCCGCCCACTCGTTCAAGTCCTCGGCTGGGAATGTCCGGGCCAAGGCGCTCGCCGAGCTGCTCCAGGAGCTGGAGAACGCGGCCAAGGACAACGACGCCGCGAAATCCGCGCGCCTCTTGCCGTCGGTACGGACGGCTCATGAGGATGTCCTCCGCTACCTGGCCGAGTCGGGGATCGTCGCCTAGCCCTCTACTTCACCACCGCCGACGACAGTGCGGTCGGCGTCATGAGCTTGTAGATCGGCACCAGGAGCGGACCGGCGAAGGGGAGGGCCGGCTCCCGGTCGGCGTTGGGGAGTCCACCCCCACCTGCCGGCGTGGCTCCGGGTCGCGGCACCCACGCATCCATCGTGTTCCAATAGATGACGTTGTCGTCCGTCTCGGGCTCGAGCATGTGCGCGGCCAGTCTCCCGAGTGGCTGCGCGGTCGGCACCAGATACGTTCCCGCAGGAAAGTCGCGCTGTGCGGTGAGTACCTCCCCGACCTGGATGCGCATGGCCGCGGCGTGGTTGTACGCTTGCTCGTACGACACGTCCTCGATGGTATAGGCGTCGACCTCGAAGCGAGCGGGTGCCAAGAGGCGCTCCACGTGGATGCGATGGCGGCGGAGCATGGCCACCGCGTCGACCGCGTCCCGCGGCAGGATATACGCCCACGGGCGCGGCCGCAGCCGCGTGGCCACGGGCTTCTTCATGAGCCGCGCGCCCCGCACCTCGACGGTGTCCTCCCGCGCGCCGTTGCCCCGCCCGCCCCCGCGCACGAGGAGATAGTCGACGCGGTAGTCTTCCGGCTCGTACTCCATGGCGACCGCGATGTCGCCGCGCGGCTCGGCACCCATGGCCACGGTCTCTTCCCGCGCCCGGTCGACCAGGTCCATCACCCGCGCCGCGTTGCGAGCGGAGAACTCGAGCACGGTCAGATAGGCGAGGTACCCGGCCCGCGCACCGCCCTCCTGATCCTGCGTCGGCGCCTCGAAGAGCATGCCGATCGCGTTCGCGAACCCGATGTAGTTGCGGCCGATGCGCGCCTGCCAGCCGCCGACACGCCACTCGTTCTCGTCCCCGCCCGTGTAGTACCAGCCGCGGTATCCCTCGCTGGCCAGCTTCGCGTCGATGGCGGGGAAGATCTCGTCGTCGCAGATGAGCGTGAGCTCGAGCATCGTGTCGACGTGGCTCGGACACTGGTAGTTCACGTGATAGGGACGCGAGCCCCCGTTGTGGCCATCGACGAATACGTGCGGGCGCCACTCGGCGATCACGTTCGAGACGAGAGACGCGATCGCCGGATCCTCGAGCTTCACGTAGTCGCGGTTGAGGTCGATGCCCCACGCGTTGCCGCGCTGGCCCTGCGCGCTGGCTTCGAACCCATCCGGGTTGAGCTGCGGCGTCACGATCACCGTGACCTGGTCCAGCAGCGCGTTGGCCGCGGTGCCCGGCGTGGCCAGGTCTCGCATCAGGATGAGCAGCCCTTCGCGGAAGGTGCGCTCACCCCCATGCACGTTCGCGCCCAGCACGACGATCGGGCGGCCGAGGGCCCAGGCTTCCCAGGGCTCGCTCACGAGCGGTCGACTGAAGATGGCGAGGGGAAGCTCGCGACCCTGTTGCGTGCGCCCGTAGGTGTCGAGTCGCATCTCGGTGGTCGCGCCGCGTAGCGCCCGCAGGTACTCCCACATTTCTTGGTGGCGCGTGTGCGCCGAGAAGTCGTTCTGTTCGGCCGCGGTGGTGGGGAAGCCCTGCGCGACCGGCGTCCACGGGATCTGGGCGGCGAGCGGGGCCAGCGGGAGCGCCAGGGCCACGAGCGAGGCGAGAAAGCGTGCCGGCGTCGGAAGCGATACGAAGCGCGGCATTGCGGACTCATCCTTATTCTGCGGCTGGGAATTCGAAGTTAGACGCGGTGCTGGTGACGCGGAAAGCCCTTTTCGCTAGGATGGCCGGCCACGACCCAGCGGCGACTCGAGGAAACAAGGAGAGTGCGATGGACGGCGCGATCGTCATCAGTCGGCACGGCGGACCCGAAGTGCTGGAATGGGCGAAGAAGAGCCCCGGCAAGCCAGGGGCGGGTGAGGTCCTCGTCCGCCATACCGCGGTCGGCCTGAACTACATCGACGTGTACCATCGCATGGGGCTATACCCCATGGCGCTCCCCTTCTCGCCGGGTGTCGAAGCGGCGGGCGTGGTCGCAGAGGTCGGAAGCGGCGTCACCGACCTGAAGGTCGGTGACCGCGTCGCCTACACGGGGAACGGACCTGCGGGCTCGTACACCGAAGCGCGCGTGCTCCCCACCACGCGCCTCTTCAAAGTGCCGAAGGAAATTGACGACGCGACCGCCGCGGCCATCATGCTGAAGGGGTGCACGGTGGAGTACCTGGTGCGTCGAACCTATCCCGTGAAGTCTGGCGAATGGGTCCTCGTGCATGCCGCAGCGGGCGGGGTCGGCTCGTTGCTCTGCCAGTGGCTGAAGGCAATCGGGGCCCACGTGATCGGCACTGTCGGCTCTGAGGACAAGGGATCGCTCGCCAAGGGCAACGGCTGCGAGCAGACCATCCTCTATAGGTCCGAGGATGTGGCGAAGCGCGTGAAGGAGATCACGGGTGGCCGCGGGGTCGATGTCGTGTACGATTCGGTTGGGGCTGCGACGTTCATGGGCTCGCTCGACTCCCTGCGCCCGCGCGGCATGATGGTCTCCTTCGGAAATGCCTCCGGACCCGTCGAGCCCATCGCGCCGCTGCTGCTTCTGCAAAAAGGGTCGATCTTCCTCACGCGCCCCACCATCGCGCACTACTACGCGGCCCGAGATGAGGCGGTCGAAGGGGTGGCCGCACTCTTCCAGATGGTGTCGTCGGGCAAGGTCCGCCCGCACATCGGGGCTCGCTTCCCGTTGAAGGAAGCGGCGCGCGCGCATATCGATCTGGAAGCCCGCAAGACCGTGGGATCGACGATCCTGACCGTATAGGCCGATCGCGTGGCTCCCCCCGCACGCCACGGGTGAGGCCAGGAAGCTTGACACCGCGTGGTGGGGCGGCGCACCGTGCCTACCGCCCCCCAGGCACGACATGTCGATTTCCCTTCCGGTGCTCACCGGCCCCAGGCCCGTGTGCTCCGTTCGTACATGCATTGCGGGGGCGTGCGTATGAGTGATTCCAACCGGGGTACGTCGCCGTTCGACGATATCGTCGAACCGAGCGACTTCAGGTTCGAGCTGCCGGAGTCCAGCGAGGGTGTCGTGTTCGTGGTGGACAACGACCGCACTTCTGGAACACTGAACGCGGGTATCCTGAAGGGCGTCGGGTACAAGGTGCGCCAGTTCGCCACGCCTCAAGAGGCCCTCGACGAACTCCGCAAGGCAGCACCCACCATCCTCGTGACCGACTTCGCCATGGGTGGCATGTCGGGCCTCGACCTCGCCCAAGCCGCTCAGGAGCACGACCCGGACATCGCGGTCATCCTGCTCACCGGCAGCGGCGACGAAGCCACCGCCCAGGCCGCGCTCCGCATGGGCGTGTCCGACTACATCAAGAAGCCCCCCGATCCCGAGGCGCTCAAGCGCTCCGTGCAGCGCGCCTTCCACAAGCGCGCCGCGGACGAACATCACCGCGGCATGTTCGCGTGGATGAAGGAGGAGCTCGAGCGGCGCGCGCAGGCGCTGCGGGAGGTGAGCGTCAGCACGCTGGCTTCGTTGACCAACGCGCTCGACATGCGTAGCCCGCACTTCCAGGGGCACAGCCGCGCTGTCGCCATGCAGGCCGCCGCCATCGCGCAGGCCCTCGATGCCGGCGATGCCGAGGTCGAGGCCGTTAGGGTGGCCGGGCTTCTCCACGACGTCGGCATGATGGCCGTGCCCGATGCGCTCGTGCACAAGCCGCAGTCGCTCACGCCCGAGGAATTCAAGATGATCCGCTCGCACTGCGACCGCGGCGTCGAGATCCTCGAGCCGATGAAGCACCTCGGGCGCTCGATCCGATACGTCCACGAGCACCACGAGCGCTGGGATGGCTCGGGGTATCCGCTGGGCAAGAAGGGGGACGAGATCTCGCTCGGGGGGCAGGTGGTCGGCATCTCGGAGGCATGGATCGCGATCCTGGAGTCCCGTGCCTACCGGTCGAGCTTCACCCGAGACGAGGGGCTGGCCATTCTCGAGGCCAAGAAGGGCGTGTGGTTCTCCCCCGAGGTCACCGACGCGCTTCGCAGGGCCGACATCGGCATGATCTGAAGCTCCGGCCGCGCGCTGGTGATTGACGGCGTCAGTCGGGGTCACGTAAGCTCGGGCGCGTCTCGATCGGCGTGTTGTTGCCGACGTCTGCCGATGCGTTCCACCTCGGATCCCCGACATGTCCCGACTTCGCCTAGCCGCGCTCCTTGCCTCCGTCCTCGCCTTCGTGTCGGCGCCGGGGGCCGCTGGGGCCCAGGGCGTGGACCGCGTGGCCGCGCGGCTGCTGCGTGAGGTGATGCCGGAGGGGGATCGCTTCGATCCCGCCGAGGGGGATCCTCCGGTCAGGCGGGCCTACCGTGGTGACGAGTTCCTCGGGTACGTCTTCCTCACCTCCGACTTTCCTCCCGAAGTGGTTGGCTACAGTGGTCCCATTCGGGCCGTCGTGGGAATGGCGCCGGACGGTCACCTCACGGGCGTGCGGGTGACGGAATACCACGAGAGCCGCATGAATCAGAAGGGAGACTTCCTGCGGCAGACGCCCGGCTTCCAGGAGCAGTACGAGGGCAAGTACATCGGTGATGCCTTCCGCGTCTACGAGGACATCGACGGGATCTCGCGCGTCTCGATCAGCGTTCGCGCGCTCTCTCGGGGCGTTCGCGATTCAGCGCGGCGGGTGGCCGCGACCTACTCGCGGGCCGTGCCCGAGAGCGGGGGAATGGCCGCGCCCGCCGAAAACGTCATCGGCATGCCGTGGTTCGAGATGCGACGCGTGGGTGTCACTGCCCGCATGACGGTGAACGCCGAAGAACAGGACGAGGTCGGCCTCTCCGTGATCCACCTCGAGAGCGAGGAGCTCGCGCTCTACCTGGTCGGGGCCCTGAACGGATACATCACGAGTGCCATTGAGCGCCGCAACGCGGTGGGGTCCGAACTCATTCTCTATGTGGTGGACGGCGCCGGGGGACGCATGGCAATCCAGCAGGGCTGGTCGATCGTGCAGAACGGCAACACCACCGCGGTCCCGGTCGACAACGTCGTGATGCTGGGCGCGCCTTGGGAGGGTCTGCTCAGCGGCGAGACGTCGATGGTCGGGGTGATCATCCTCGGTGACGAGATCGACGTCGAAGCGCCGATGAATTTGGTGTTCGACCGAGGGGAAGAGATCGGCCGATTCGAGGTCGAGTACACGAGTCAGGCCGCGCTCCGGCGCGCCGCCAGCCTGGTCGCCGAGCGCGAAGCCGCCGCGGCCGCCGCTGCTGCGAACGCTCCCACCTCCGGTGCCGCCACGAGCGCGACCGCGAGCTCCGTCGAGGCCGATGCACCGCTCGCGAGCGCGACCCTTCCCGCCAACGCAGCCTTCGCGACCGATGCGGCCGAGGAGGACCAGCTCGACGCGCTCGACTTCACGTTCGCCGATGACGAGAGCGCGGTCGACCGGATGTTCGAAGGACTATCCTGGGCGCGGGTAGGCTGGGTGGTGCTCGTGTTGGGCCTCGCCACCCTCGCGTTCTTCACCAAGATCCCGGCGATCCGCTGGGTCTCGCTGGCCACCACCTTCGCGGTGCTCGGCTTCCTCGATGGGGGCTTCCTCTCCATCTCGCATATCACGGGCGTGATCTGGATCGGGCCTTCAGCGATCCTGAGCGACTTCCCGCTGCTCATGATGGTGGTCTTCACCCTCGTCACGCTCGTGCTCTTCGGGCGGATCTTCTGCGGCTACCTCTGCCCGTTCGGAGCGCTCCAGGACTTCATCGACCGGATCGTGCCGGCCCGCTTCAAGCGGGAGCTGCCCACCGACATCCATCGCGGCGCCCTGAAGGTGAAGTACGGGATCCTCGCGTTGATCCTGCTGCCCGCGCTCGCCGGCAGCGAGGCGAGCATCTATCAGTACTTCGAGCCGTTCGGCACCGTGTTCTTCCTCAGCCGCGACCTCGTGCTCTGGAGCATCGCCGGCGCCTTCCTTGCCGCTTCCGTAGTCGTGCCGCGCTTCTACTGTCGGTACGCCTGCCCGCTCGGTGCCTCCTTGGCGATTGCGTCGCTGGTGACACTCAAGCGCATCAAGCGCGTCGAGCAGTGCGACTACTGCAAGGTGTGCGAGAAGCGCTGCCCGACCGGTGCCATCTCCGGCCCGCAGGTCGACTTCAAGGAGTGCGTGCGCTGCAATGACTGCGAGGTGCAGCTCATCGAGAAGAGCGGCGTGTGCAAGCACGACATGGAGGCGATCCGTCCGCGCCTGGTGCAGCTCAAGGCACGCAGCGCCGTGGGCGCTTCCGACCTGGTGGCCGGAAGCCGCGCGCGTTGAAGGATCCGCTCCAGGAGATCCCGGGGGTCGGGCCGAACACCGCCCAAGACCTGCGTGAGTTGGGCATCCAGCGCGTCGAGCACCTGGTTGGACAGGACCCCGAAGACCTGTACGCGCGCCTGTGCAAGCACCAGGGCGGGCACTCCGACCGCTGCAACCTCTACGTCTACCGCTGCGCGATCTACTGGGCCGAGGGGGGGCGCGAGCGGAAGCTGCTCGACTGGTGGGCCTGGAAGGACGCCGCGCGTCCGCCGCTCGGGCGACTACGGTGCGGGAGCGCTCCAGTCCTCTACGGCTAGATCGGGCACGCGGCGGAACTCTCCCGCGTTCGCCGTGACGAGCGTCAGACCTGCCGAGCGGGCAATGGCTGCGAGCAGGAGATCGCGCTCACCGATGGGCTGGTGACGGAGCTGGTGTCGCAGCGTACCGTGCAGTTTGCCCGCCGCCGTATCGAAGGGCAGCACCTCGAAGGGCGCCAAGAAAGCGTCGAAGAGTCGCCTGCGTCGCTCGGGATCGTCCGACTTCTCGGCACCGTACCACAGCTCGGCGATCGTGATGGATGTGACCTTCACACGTGCAGGCCCCTCGGCATCCAGTCGGGATCTCACGGAGGCGGGGCGTCCGCGCACGGCGTGAATCACCGCGTTGGTGTCGAGCAGGTAGCTCACTCGTCCGAGTCCGCGACGTCGACGTCCAAGAGCCCTGCACCCAGGGGCTCCGCGTCTGCCAGCTCGAGACCTCGCGCAAGCTCGTCCACGTGACGCCAGAACGTGCGCTCGAAGCGTTGGCGCACGAGCGGCGCGATCACGATCTCGTCCCCCTCGCGACGGATCTCGACTTCATCCCCTTCGAAGCGGAACTCCGCAGGCAGACGGACCGCCTGGGACCGCCCGTTCCAGAAGAGCTTGGCACGCCGTGTCGTCATGGTATATACCAGTATATATCACCGAAGGTACGCCGCAACTTCGGAGTTGGGACGGGGCGTTGGAATGGCGCGATGAGCCGCCTTTGTGAGGCGAGGACCCTGCCGCGGCGGTGGGGTTAGTAGGACCCGAGCGTGCGAGTGAGGATCGCCGGCGGTTTCGGCCGCTGGAGGAAAGTCCGAGCTCCGCAGGGCAGGGTGCCGGGTAACTCCCGGGCGTCGAAAGGCGACGGACAGTGCAACAGAGAGCAGACCGCCGATGGCCGCGCGAGCGGCACAGGCAAGGGTGAAACGGTGCGGTAAGAGCGCACCAGGCCCCTGGTAACAGTGGGTCGTATGGCAAACCCCACCCGGAGCAAGGCCAAACAGGGACGAGGAGCGGCTCGCTCCATCTGAGTCCCGGGTAGGCTGCACGAGGCCGCCGGCAACGGCGGTCCCAGAGGAATGATCCTCCCCCGGAGACGTGAGTCGAAGGGGACAGAACTCGGCTTATTCCGCGCGCTCATTCCGACGGCGCCCGTCGCACACCAGCGGCGGGCGCCGACCTTTTCCGGCTCCTTTGTGGCGGCGCCGAGCGCGGTCGCGCTTCCCGCCCCTGCGGGGGCGCTTCCATATTCCCGGGCGCTTCCTCCCGCCACCCCGGCGCCGCTCCGCATGCAGACCTTCATCGACCTCTTCCTGCACCTGGACACGCACCTCGCGGAGCTGGTGGCGACGTACGGAGTCTGGGTGTACGGCATCCTCTTCCTGATCGTCTTCGCCGAGACGGGCCTGGTCGTCACCCCGTTCCTGCCCGGCGATTCGCTCCTCTTCGCCGTGGGTGCCATGGGGGCGGTCGGGGCGCTGGACGCGCGCGTCGCCGCCATCCTGCTCATTGTTGCGGCGGTGCTGGGCGACGCGGTGAACTACGCGGTCGGTCGGTGGGTGGGCCCGCGGGTCTTCAAGGCCACCGCCGGAACAGGCCTGCTCGATCGTGCGCTCAATCGTGAGCACCTCGCCCGCGCGCATGTGTTCTTCGAGAAGTACGGCGGCAAGGCGGTCGTGCTGGGGCGCTTCGTGCCGATCGTGCGGACCTTCGTGCCCTTCGTGGCCGGCGCTGGCGCCATGGATTATCCGAAGTTCGCCCTCTACAACATCATTGGCGCGCTGGCGTGGGTGGGGATCTGCCTGGGGGCCGGGTACGCGTTCGGCAACGTGCCGATCGTCCGGGACAACTTCACGCTGGTGGCGCTCGGCATCGTGGCCGTGTCCCTGCTCCCCATGGTGATCGAGCTCATGGCCGCGCGTCGTCGTCGCGCGTGAATCCGCTGCTCGCCGTCCTGATCGGCGTCGGGCTCGTCTATCTCATCGTAGGGTTGCGGGTCGCGCGGCGCTCGAAGACTGCGGAGGCGTTTTTCGTCGGGGACCGGAAGCTCGGCGCCGGACTCATATTCTCGACGCTGTTGGCCGCGAACATCGGCGCGGGCACCACCGTGAACGCCACCGCCCTGGGATACAGCCATGGCCTGAGCGCCTGGTGGTGGGTCGGCTCGGCGGGGCTCGGCTCGCTGGTGCTCGCCTGGTGGATCGGTCCGAAGATCCGCCGCCGCTCGGCCGAGGCCGGCCTGCGCACCTTGGGCGACTACCTGGAGTGGCGCTACAGCCCGGGGGTGCGCACGCTGGGCGCTGCGCTGCTCGTGCCTGGGAGCCTCTTCCTGCTCGCGGTGCAGCTCGCCGCCATGGGCCTGCTGATGCAGGTGGTGGTCGGGACCCCGTATTGGGTGGGGGTCGTGATCGGGGGGAGCATCGCAACGGCGTACTTCGCCGCGGGGGGCCTCGCGGGTGCCGCGCGGGTGAACGCGCTCCAGCTCGTGCTCGAGTACGGCGGCTTCTTCCTGCTGATTCCCTTCGCGATCCTGGTGGCCGGCGGATGGGGTGAGGTGGTCGACCGCGTACCCACCGGGGACTACTGGCACTTCACGTCTAGTGGGCCAGCGGGGCTCTGGTACCTCGTCATGCTGGGGCCGGCGTTCATCGTGTCGCCCGGCCTGCTGCAAAAGGTGTACGGCGCGGCCGATGACCGAGCGGTGCGCGTCGGTGTGGGGCTGAATGCCCTGGCACTTCTGCTCTTCGCTGCCGTCCCCCCCCTGCTCGGCATCGTGGCCCGCGCGCAGTTCCCTGACCTCGCCGACCCGCAGTTGGCGCTGCCGACGCTGCTCCAGGAGGGGGTGCCCGCATGGGTCGGCGCCCTCGGGGTAGCGGCCGTCTTCTCGGCCGAGCTGTCCACCTGCGACGCGATCCTCTTCATGGTGACCACCTCCGTGTCGCAGGATATGCTGCGCCCCATGCTGAAGGAGCGGGCGCGCGAGGTCGATCTTCTCGGCATCGCGCGGCGCGCCGCCCTCGTGTGCGGCGCGTTGGCGGTGGGGCTCGCCGTCGCGGCGCCGAACATGGTCGTCCTGCTCACGATCTTCTATTCCCTCCTGACCGCGGGGCTGGCAGTCCCGCTCATCGCGGGTCTGTACACGGACTGGGCGGGTCCTCGCCATGCGATCGCGGCGATGGTGGGGGGCATGGTCGGCCTCGTATCCGCGCGCGTGCTC
>JBEBGN010000299.1:0-2093 GCA_040081395.1 Longimicrobiales bacterium | reverse complement strand
ACGACAAGGCCTTCGCCCTGGTGGTGATCGTCCTGGCCGTCGTGGTCGTGGCCCTGGCCACGAGAACGGAGGGGATGGGATGAGGGATCCCCAGCACACGGCGAGCGCCGCCGGGCGCGGCCGGCTGCGCCTGGCCGCTTCCCCGGACGGCGCGTCGCTCGTGTGCTGGAGTATCGTGTCCCCAGCACACTCTAGGCTTGTGGGCGATGGTGCTGGACGACCCAGGGGCGAACAGAGGGAGCGCCCGCGAGGCGTGGAAGCGGCCGACCGTCCGGATCGACTGGCTCCAGGGCGCCATCCTCCCGGAGGAGGTCGGGACGCAGACGCGCGCGGATCTCGCGTGGCTCATGACGGAGCCGAAGCGCATCGGGCAGCCGCGGGGCGTGAAGGGCTACCACCTGTGGCAAGGCGACACGCACGGGACGATGGTCGGCCTGCGACTCGAACGCGACGAGAAGGACCAGCCGCAGCCGACGAGGGCGTTCCTGATCCTCAAGGGCTCGGGACTGGTGCAGATGCGCGCGGAGGACCGCAGCGATCGGGACGCGTTGCACCGCTTCGCGGAGTGGAAGGGCTCCATGACGCGCCTGGACCTCGCGATCGACGTGCAGCACCCGGAGGTGACGCCGATGGCGTTCCGGCAGATGCACGAGCGGGGGCAGCTTGTGACGCGGCTCCAGCGGCCCGGCTGGTGGGGCACTCCCGAGACGGGATGCACCTGGTACCTCGGCTCCGGTGACGTCCTGGTGCGCGTCTACGACAAGAGCGCGGAGCGAGCGCGGCGCGGCGCGCCGATCGGTGAAGGGATCACGCGGATCGAGATGGAGTTGCGACGGCGCTCCGCGAAGACGGCCGCGCGGAAGCTCGCAGCGATCCCGGAGGAGCGATGGGCGACCGAGTTCCCGCGGAACGTCATCGCGTGGTTCCTCGACAAGATCGAGCCGAAGGCGCGGCCGGTGACGAAGAACCCGCAGCGCGTGCCGCGGTGGGAGGCGTTCGAGGAGGCGATCGACGGGATCGGGCCGGTGCCCCTGGGCCGCGACGAAGCAGACCGCACAGCAGAGCGCGAGTACGCCGCGAAGATGGAGTTCGCATCGCACGCGCGGAAGGCCTGCGCGGTCCTCCTGGGCGACATCGGAACGGCGGCGTTCCTCCAGTGGGCACGCGAGGGGATGACCGACGAGCTGCGCGCGTTCCGGAAGACGGTGACCGACGAAGCAGCGCTGAAGGTGCTTGAGACTCTCGGGTTCCCCGTCGGCGACGGGGCCGCAACCGGCGATGATGGTGGTCTATGGCCCAGATGAGCACAGCCGAGAAGGTGTTCTGGCTGGTGGTGCTCTTCCTCGTCGTGAAGGGCTTCATCGACGCAGCCGAAGCGAAGGACCGCGAGAAGGTCCGCAAGGCGCTCGAGAAGTACCGCCGGGAGAACCCGGACGACAAGACCGCACCGCTGTTCCAGATCCACGGGTGAACGAAGAAGGGCCCCCCGATCGCTCGGGGAGCCCTCATCGGTCCTCGCTGCCTCGGGGCCGAGGCGTGAGTCAGCAACGTGACGTTCCGAAGGTACTACCCCGCGGGGACATGCCGCCGCCGGGGACGGCCTGAACGACCCCCCGGCTGTGCTGAATGACCTGCTGTTAGTGGGTGCAGGTCATCCAGGCTCAGAGGAGGTTTCCGCTCCTGCCCGACCAGGAACCGCCCAGGAAGGCCCAGGAGGCCCCTGGCCGGAGACGCGGGCGCGTTCCGCGCCGAAGCTCGGGAGTCCTCCCGTCAGGGCGTCGTGAGTCTCCTCGGTCGCCCTGGTGGCTGGCGAAGGGAGTGGTACCGCTTCGCCCTTCGGGCCGCTGCCCCAGGATGCAGGTTGGGGAAGGGTTCCAAGCTGTCGCCTCGATGCTCGTGGACTTGCACGGAGGCCCGATTTGCGCCGCCGTAAGCAGGGACCGACGATGTGTGTATGCCGAGAAGCAAACGCCCTGCGCTGCGCCTGGAGTTGAACGACAAGGCCTTCGCCCTGGTGGTGATCGTCCTGGCCGTCGTGGTCGTGGCCCTGGCCACGAGAACGGAGGGGATGGGATGAGGGATCCCCAGCACAC
>JBEBGN010000143.1:0-8285 GCA_040081395.1 Longimicrobiales bacterium | reverse complement strand
CCCGTTACGGCCGGAAACACTTCGGCCTCACAACCTGTGTGGTTGTGAGGCCGTATCGGGACGGCCGGATTCGAACCGGCGACCCCCTGAACCCCATTCGGATTACACGGCATTCCTGGATTTGCCTGTAGATTCCTATGCATCTTTAAAGCAACGACTTAGGAATATTGCAGTTGCCGGAGATTCCCATAGATTCCTACCGCGTGGGTACCCGGTGGGTACCCACGCGGTTCTGTGAATCAGTTATTCGGATGGGGTCGGGGATGCAAACGAAGCTGACCAAGCGGATGTTGGATCGTCTCGCTCCGGATGTCGAACGGCAACTCATTTTCGATACCGAGCTTCCAGGATTCGGCGTTCGTGCCATGCGGAGCGGGGTGCGGACCTTCTTCGCTCAGTACCGCACGGCGGGTGGTAGGAGAGGCAGGAAGCGCCGGGTTACGATCGGTCGGTACGGTCCTCTCACCGTCGAGCAAGCACGGGCGGCGGCGAAGGCGCTTCTTGGCGACGTGGCTCAAGGTGGCGATCCGGCGACGTCCCGCGCCGCAAGCAAGACTGCGCCGACTCTTCGCGAGCTCGGGGAGACCTTTCTTGCAAACGTTGAGGCGAAGCGCAAGAAGAGCACCGCCAAGGAGTACCGCCGGCTCTGGGAGCGCCACGTCCTTCCCGAACTGGGAACGACACTCGTGGCGTCCGTGAGTACGGCCCAAGTCAGTGGACTGCATCGGCGGATGAGGAAGACCCCGTACCTCGCCAACCGCATGTTGTCTCTCGTGGGCGGCTTCTTCTCATTCGCCGAGCACCAAGGCGCTCGTCCTCGCCAAACGAATCCCGTAAAGGGGATCGAGCCTTACAAGGAGCGCTCGCGCGAGCGATTCCTCACTCCGGCGGAGACACGGAGACTCGGCGAAGCCTTGGTGCAGGCCGAGACTGTGGGTCTGCCGCCCGCGCCCGGCCACCGCAGGAAGCCCGCCACGGGCGCAACTGCTAAGCATCGCCCGAAGAGTGCTGGCACGCCGAAGGTGGCCAATCTGTTTGCCGTTGCTGCGATACGGTTCCTTCTCCTCACGGGGTTCCGAGAGAAGGAAGCTTTGGGTCTCCGTTGGGATACCGTGAACCTTGAACGAAAGGTGGCGGTCCTTCCGGACACCAAGACGGGCAAGAGCGTCCGTAGGCTCGGCGCCGCGGCGGTGCTACTACTTGACTCGCTTCCGCGGGTGAAGAGATCGCCTTATGTGTTCCCAGGGTCGAAGCCGGGGAAGCCTCTCGTCGAGATCAACCGTGTCTGGTACGCGGTCCGGCATGCGGCTGGACTCGATGACGTGCGTCTACACGATCTTCGGCACAGCTTCGCATCGGCAGTGGCGAGCGCCGGTGGGTCCCTCCTCATGATCCGGAACCTCCTTGGCCATAAGGACACGACGACCACAGCCAAGTATGCGCATCTGCTCGAGGATCCTGTCCAAGCGACGGCGGATGCCACAGCCGGAGAGCTGGCAGACCTCCTTGGTTCTTCCTCGGGGAAGAAATCGGTTTTGGTGCGGGCGGGCTAGTACGTCGCGCTTTTCTGCTTCACTCTCGCTGAGAGAAAAGGCGTTTGGAGTTCAGTGGTCGCTGGCGCGCTCTAAGCGCCGTCTTTGGCGTGCTCGCGCGAGTGCTTTCGACAGTGCACCGCTAGGCGCCTTCGCCATCCCTGAGTGCTGAGGTTACGTGCCGGACTTACCACATCTAAAGTTGGAGGAGTGGCGCCGCCGTCCCACGCTCCACGCGCTCGAAAGTGGTGGCTGAAGAGGTATCATCCATCGTGACCCGAAGCTCCCAGGTCACAGCTTGTAGAGGTCGCTGCCGACCAAGAAGAAGAAGAGGTAGTAGCCGGTAGTGAAGGTGTGCCCCTGTAGTGTCACACCTTTCTTGACTCTAAAGATCGCAAGTAGGCCGCTCTCGATACCAAGCCCGATCGGCTGGAGGTCCTGCCAATTGGAGCCAAACAACTCCGCATAGTCTGTCTGAGCGAGAGGTATGAGCGATTCCGCAGGGGTCCAGGTTTGGCCGTTTAGCATCGAAATCTCAAGTTGGCCTTGGTTCTTCGTGACTCTTACTTCTGCCGCACCCCCTTGCTCGGCGGCATACTCGCCCACAAGGGAGTTCGTGCCATCCAAACTGCACGACGCGGTAAGGATGCCGACAACGACGCTGAGAGTCAGCGCCGCGACGAAGTTGTCCCTCGCGTGCGATCGCGAGCGGATCCCGCCTGCCGATGCCCCCATGTCGCTACTCGCCTCCTTTATCCGAAGTGGATCGCCGACGTCGGCCATCCAGCCAGGCGTCCAGATCGGGCCGCTTATAGAACACGTTCCTACCCACCTTGTAGTACGGTGGGCCGCCTCCGACGCAGCGCAGCTTGGCCAAAGTCTGCGGTGCCCGGTGCAAGTAGGCCGCAGCCTGTTCAGCGTCGAGTAGCAAAGCGTCGTCGGCATCCGACTGGTCCGTAGCGTCTCGAGGCGCGGCTCCGGGACGCTTTCGGCCACGGCGTTTGGGATCAGGTGCGGGAGCTTCCTGCGTGCGTGCGCCATATGAGTGTGAAAATGCTTCCACCCGCACCGCCTCGAGCCACTTTATGAATGCATCGGGAGTGAGGAAGTGAACGCGGTCGCGCTGCTCCGCGGGCAGTTCGGGTAGGAAGGTCCGCTCGGCGTTCCGGAGCGTGCGTTCTTCGGCGGAGACCAGGACGGCGTAATCGAAGCCCGCGGCCAAGCACTTCGACAGGTTGTTCAACTCGTGGGTCGGGCTCGTCGACACCGAGATCTCGCATCCGATCGAGACGCCGTTGCGCTCAAATGACACATCGACGTGGCCATGGCCGTCCAGGACCGTCTCTTCCGTGGTCACCCGGAAGCCGCGGTCTTCGCCCACCCGCCTCAGGAGAGACTGGAGGTACTTGTGCTGTCTCCCCCCGCGGCCCTTGGGACGGCCCTCGTCCAATGCGTCCCTGGACGACGCGACCTCCTGACTTGGACTCGCCATCTCTGAGCCAGCTTCGACGGCCGGCGTAACGCGTGGCCTGCCGTATCGCCTGAGGCTTTCGTTCCGGACATGGGTGCGCCGAGCCTCCGCTTCGCCTGGCGGCAGGGGAGGCAAGGGGACCGTATCGAGTCGGAACGCATGATCGCGCTTCCCAACGCGGCACACTGCTTCGCCGCGACTGAGGTTGACTAGGTCCTCGGCCGTGTACTCGCCCATCCCTCGCTCGACCTTCCGGGCGTCCTCCTCCGAAACACGGAATAGAATGCGGGAATAGGCGTTCGCGAGAATCGAGCGTTCGAGCTCGGGTGCAGTGCTGTGGAGCTGGTACAAATCCTGGTGGGCGACGCAGAGGGCGAGCTTGTACTTGCGCACGCCCGAGAAGAGGCTCGCCATCGAGGGCGTGGCGACGTTTTGGAACTCGTCGGCAAAGAGGAAGAAGGGCGTCCTCGCCTCGTGGGCCGTGTCTTGGCGGGTCAGTGCCACTTGATGGAACTTTGACACCAGGAGCGATCCGAGGAGGGCCGCGTTCTCCTCGCCGATAGCACCTTGTGAGAGCTTGGCCAGGAAGATTTTCCGTCCGTCCATGATCTCGCGGAAGTTGAGCGCCTTCTCGCGCTCGACCACGGCTTCTCGCACGAGACGCGTGCGGAGCAACGTGTTGAGGCGCGTCAGGATCGGCGCCTGAGGCTTCTTCCCCGCGAGAAGTGGGAACTCCTCCCGCCAGAAGATCCGGGCGTGCTCGTCCGCCACGGTGCCGAGGAATGCCTTCCGGAATGCGTCGTCGAGAAGGAACCTGCGCAGCTCGATGAGCGTCCCGCCCGTCCTCGATTCGAGGAAGGTGAGGACTGCATTGCCCAGCACCGCGCTCATCTGGTCGCCCCAGGACGTGGACAGCCGCTTGAAGACGGCCACCAGGTCCGAGGTGAGGAGCTCCTTCTCCATGTCGGAATGCGCGCCCAGGATGTTCCACCCCACGACCCAATCGGGATCGGCTGGGTCGAAGAGCACCACATCCTCGATCCGTCCGTCCGGGATCCGCCCGAGCACTTCGTCCACGAGGTCGCCGTGGGGATCCAAGACGCCCACACCGTGGCCGGAGGCGATGTCCTGGAGGATAAGGTTCTCGAGGAGCGTCGACTTGCCAGTACCCGATGCCCCGATCACGTACATATGCTGCATGCGGGCCTCGGCAGACAGTCGAACCGGAACCATCGCCTCTTCGTGCTGGGCCACCCCGAGCACTACTCCGGCGTTGTCGAGGACCTCCTCGGGCAGTTGTGGAAAGACCTCAACCTCCCGCACGAGTGCCGGCGATCTCACATCAGCCCCAGGGATACGCACCAGACCTGCGAGTTCCCGCAGGGACAGGAGCATCCCACTTCGATCGGTGCATCGCAGAAGGATATTGTACTGAACGTCCTCCGGGTCCTCGGCAGCGACGACGGTCAGACTGTTCCTGTCCGGGTTGCTGAACTGCTTCAGAGCGCCGGTGACGCCCCGGAGGATCTCTTGCGCGGAGTCTTCGTCCATTGTCCTCACGAGCACTCGCACGAGCACGGCATACAACGGCGCTGAAAACTTCTCCTCGGCGAGCTTCGTGAGCTGCGGGGAATCGATGAAGAAGGCCTCGCCGTCTGGCGACACGAGCGCCATCGACGCGCTCTCAGCCCAGGGTGCCCGGGCGGGAGTGAAAAGGACCTGCAGTACCGCGAGCTCGTCAGGGCCTGCCTCGGCCAGGGCAGCGATGAAGGGCGTCAGTGGATCTGGGGCTTTGCCGGCGTCCGCGAGAGGAAGCATGAACTCCCGGGCGAGGCCAAACTCCATCGCCCTCACCGCGGTGCCGTCGGTTCTGCGCCAAAGCTGGACCAGGTCGAGGGCCGGCTCCACCAACTCGGCGGCCGGAAAGAACGTGGCAAGCTGCGAACGAACGAGGCGCGTATCGGCTGGCGACGAAGCAAAGCGGATCGAAACCCTTCCTTCCCGCCCCACCAGCTCGAAGGAGATCGGCTCCGTGGCGGCGGACATCGCGCGGAGGAGTGATGCGGTGACCGCCGTCTCGGCCTTCTGATCGGGAGGGAGAAGGAACTCCGTCTCCTCTAGGACCTCCTCTGGCACCTCGATCTCAATAGGAGCCGCCAGCTGCGTGGGTTGCGCCTCCGCAGATTCTTGAGGAGATGGCTTTCCGGTGAGGCGCTCCCAGAAAGCGGAGAGCACCGTGTGCCGGCGACCGTCGTCTTGCGACGGGAGCGGACTGCGACGATGCCCTTCGAACGGACGGAAGGTTGGTTCGAGCGGCACCAGGTGGGGGTACGTCTGCCACCCGCGGCCGGAAAGCTCCCATTCATGGAAGCGAGCGGTATGCTCGGCCAGTGCGGAGAGGGTCTGCATACGTGCGTACTATCGAAGCACGTCCCGACCCTTCGCCTTGGTCTCGTCCGGGGAGAGGGCCCGCGCACCCTTAGCGGCAAGCAGCCCCTCAACGATCTTGAGCACCGTGCCGTGCACGGCCTCTTCGAACATGATCCGGGAGTCGACCGAGAAGTACGTCACCGGCTTGAAGAAACGTTCGTACAGAGTTCCAACAAGCGGGATAGCGAGGATCACATCCTCAATGTCGGTGCTGCCCCGCTGCATCAAGTGGCGCAGCCCAAAGGCGGCGGCGCCCGCTGCGACGATGAAGAACAGTAGGCCATTCAGGGCGCCAAACAGGGCGATGAAAATTCCGAGGCCGAGCGGGAGTGCCAGCAGCCCAGTGCAGCCGTAGAGCATGGCCAAGTCTGGGGGTCTCTTCGCCAGCCACCACGAGAAGAAGTAGCTGGTGCCGAACGGCGCGCCACAAATGTCGAACGTGAAGCGATTGAACTCGACGCGCAGATAGCTGCGCTTGGCGGAGAGCACCCCCCCTTCGTTCCATTCGATCTGCGAGAAACGAACCGGGGCCTTGGCCGCTTCTAGCTCGGCCTTGATCGCATCGTAGAACTCGAGAGCAGAAGTGTTGAAGGTCTCGGCCGAATGGTGCCAATGTGAGATGACTTCCGCAGACTGGGCCATGCTCCCTCCTCATGCGACGCATGTCTTCCGCCGTGGAGCGACGGCCCTCGGGCGAGGGACGGGGTAACGTACCATGTGGAGTGTATACGCAAAAGGAACGGCCCGCGCGATGCGCGGGCCGGAAGGGGTGAGAAGGCGTGGCAGAATGGGCTCAGGGATCACCGACCAATCGGATCTGCTGTCCGCAGGAAGGGCATGGTGCCGCGCGCGGATGCCGGAGCACCGCTCCTCCGTCAGCGACCTCGCGTTGCAGCCAGGCCTCGGCCAGGTAGAGGAGGCCCCGCTCCCGCGCGTCGGTGGGCCGGATGCCCGTCAACCGATGCATGGTCTTCGACAGGCCGAACGGATCGACCCAGCCGGTGGCCTCGGCCACCCGGAACACGGACCAACCGGTCGAATGCAGTATTCGGGTTGCCCGGACGATGCGCCCGAAAGCGAGGATCCGGGACGGTGTTGGAAGACCAGACCGCATGCAGAGGCGCGCCAGGCTCCGCCGGCTCATGTAGAGGAGCCTGGCTGCCCGCGACACGCCGATACCCGCCGCGTCGGCACGCCCCGAGAGCTCAAGAAGCTTGGTGAGGATGTTCGCGGCGTCCGCGCAGTCGGCGGCGAGGCCCCGGTCGCGGAGGTATGCAACGACTTCCCTGATCTGCTCCGGGACGCCGGCCCCCGGAATCGTCCACGCGGTGGTGGGATCGTAATGGTGTGCCTTTCGAGGTTCTTCGCTCGCATGCTGTTCGTGGTCCATGGCACCTCCTCTGTGAGATCGTTGGGCGGATAAGGAACTGTCTCGTCCCAGCGTATCGCAGAGCTTGCGGACACAAAGGAGGTGTATCGTGCCGGCTCCGGCACCGCATAACTGACCCGAAGCCCCGCGACGGCGATCGGGTGCTCCTCACCACGAGAAAAGGCGGAGGCGCTACGGGGGTGGAACCTCCGAGGAGAAGTCGAGCGTGATTGCCGAGAACGGCGCCGAGGGCTCGCCGTCGATCATCAGCTTGAGGTACACGGAGTAGCGCGGAAGGCCAATCAAGTCGCTCGCCACGAATTTCGGGTCGAACTCGCGGGCGATGTAGGCGGCGTCAGCCGCTCCGACGCGGAAGCACACTAGTGTCCCTGCGTTCCCGAACACAGCGTCTCGAACTTCCGGCTCCAGCTGGCTAAGGTGCTGGTGCGCCAAGATCATCCCGACCCGGTACTTGCGAAGCTCCGAGAGCATGTTCGCGACCGAGAGGGTGGTGAACGTCTGGAACTCGTCGAGATAGACGAGGAAGTCTCTGCGCGCCGCTTCCGGCTGCTCGCTCCTCGCGATGCCCGCCAGAGCGATGTGGGACACGAGGAACGAGCCAAGCAGCGCGGCCGGCCCTTCCCCGATCCGGCCCTTGTCCAGGTTCACCAGGAGAATCCGGCCCTCGTCCATGATGCGCCGAAGGTTCAGAGACCGGCCTGGCTCGGTGAGAATCCGTCGCAGAACGGGGTCCGTTAGCAGCGCCCCCACCTTGTTCTGCAAGGGGGCCACGACCACGGATCTGAACCCAGGCGAGTATTTGTCGAATTCGTTGAACCAGAAGTCGCGCACGACGGGGTTATCGATCTGGGATACGACGTCATTGCGATAGGTCCGGTCCGTGAGCAGGGCCGGCACATCGGCCAGGGTGGCGCCCTCCGTCTCGAGGAGAGTGTAGACGACATTCCTCAGGAGATGCTCGAGGCGCGGACCCCAATCGTCCGGCCAGAGCTTCTTGAAGACCTCGACCAGACCGGCGGCGGCCAGAGATCGGGACTCGTGCTCGACACCTGCGAAGGGGTTGAAGTGCCAGGCCAGGTCCGGATCGGGAACGTTCAAGTCGATAACGTCGGACCGCCGGTCGGACGGTACGAACGCGCGCACCTGCGAGACGAGGTCCCCATGCGGGTCGAGGAGAGCACAGCCACGGCCGGCGGCCACATCCTGACTGATCATCGTTCGCAGAAGTGACGACTTGCCCGTGCCCGTCTTGCCGATGACGTAGAAGTGGGTCCGGCGGTCGCGCTGCCGGATGCCGAAGGGCGTGCCCGCGTTGCGGTGGTTGATCCTCGCGAAATAGGTGATGTCCTCATCCTGGCTCATGCATGACATCGTCAGTCAGGCGACCAATCCGACCAAGACGGCCAGCGTTGCGGGAGGCGTCAAGTCTGGATGGGGAACCGTGTCCCGAATGCGCGGGGAG
>JBEBGN010000298.1:0-2127 GCA_040081395.1 Longimicrobiales bacterium | reverse complement strand
CCCTGAAGTACTGGCCCCCCGATAGGCGGGCGGCCTGTACGAGCACCGTCTCCATGCCGGCGCCGCCGCGCTGGAGCGCCTCCTCGGACCCGATCGCGATCGGGTAGATCTTCACGCCGAAGGTCGACGCCGCACGAGCGGCCAATCCCGGTACCAGGCCCGCCTTGTTGTGCGCTCCATCCGTGACGAGGATGAGCATCTTGGTCTGCTGGGGCGCGTCCTTGAGAAGGCCGGCCCCCATGGCGATGGCCCCCGCGATGTCCGTGCCATCCAGCAGCAGACCGACCTCGAGGCCGGCGACTGCCTGCTCGACGACGTACTTGTCGTGCGTGAGGGGCAAGCGCACGTGGGACTCCCCCGCGAACGACACTAATCCGACTTCGTCCGTGTCGCGGCGGGAGGCGAGGAACCGCTGCACGGCCTCCTTCGCGACCTGGAGTCGCGTGGTCTGCGCCCCCATGTCTAGCGCCCACATGGAGGTCGACAGGTCCATCGCGACCGCGATGCCGACACCCTCGGTGCGCTCCTCTTGAATGGTGCGTACTAGCTGCGGACGGGCGAGCGCCACGATGAGACAAACGGCCGCACCCACCCGCAGCGCTCGGGGCGCGCTCTCGATGAGGGCGACCATCACCTGCCCCAGAGAGACCAATCCTGCGGCGTCGCCGCGCGCGATGAGCAGGCCCCACATCGGCCGGGGCTGGATGTACCACCACCACACCGGGAGGGCGCCGAGGAGCCAGAGCCATCCGGGGTGAGCGAGCTCGAGGGTGATCACGACTTCTCGACCCAGGTGCGAAGCGACCGCAGGTGCTCCTCGGCCGCGTTCGCCTCCGGCCGGAGCCGTCCGAACTTCACCACCTCGGCCATGTTCATCTCGCGGACGAGTGGCGCCTTCTCCGGTCCGCCCGCTGTCTCGTCGAGCTGGCCCATCAACTCGGAACTGGTGAGGTCGGCTCCGTGCTGTGGTCTCACTTGCGACACGTACGTACGCACGACCCCGCTGCTGCGTGTATACAGCTCGTGCATGCGGCCGTCGTCGGCGAGCCCTTCGGCCCTCAGGCGAGCGAGCTCATCGAGCGCGTGTCGGCGAGACGATTCCGGCGTCCAACGAGTGGCTTCGTCAGGCCCGCCCGCGCGTGCGCGCAGGCGCGCGATCCAGTCCGGCGCCGCCCGCGCGAGCATCAGCGCGAGCAGGCCCGCGAAGCCGAGCCCCATCAACACGGAGGGCCAGTGCCAGCTCGATCCGACCACGTCGGCGGAGGGCATGGGCTGCACGCCAACCTCGATCTGCTCAGGGGTGAACACCGGGTTCACCCACACGCCGCGACGGGGCACCCGCAGAGGGCGTAGATAGGCCGGACCCGAGGTGGGCGCCGTGCCCCACGCGCCCACGGTCGACCCACCGGGGATCGGTGCGCCGTCCGAGCTGGCCGCCACAGGGCCAACGAAGACGTCGAAGCCCGGCACGGGAACCATGCCCACCCCGTAGGCGAGCACCTGGTACTCCAGCGTGAGCGTGGCGCCCCCCGCATCATCGGGCTCGGCTTCCCACCGCACGGGGGTGTGGCTCTCGAGGAACTCCGTGCGCGCCAACGTGTCCGGAAAGTGGACCAAGCTGCCGGCCGGGACGGGAACGCGAACCAGCAGCGAGAACGCCTCGCCCACCTCCACGGTGTCCACGGAAAGCCGGGCCACGAAACCGCTCTGAGCGGCGCCGGGCTCCGCGACCATCCACAGACCCGCGAGCACGGCCACGAGACGCGGGGCGGCACGCGTTCGCCTCATCTTGCGATACGCTCCCGCCGGCGAAGGGGTGTCGATCGAGCGTAATCATTGGCGGGGCGCGCGCAGGACGCCAGCCGAGGACCGGCGCGTCGCGATCCGCTAGTGCGTGTGGTCGTGCCGGCCTTGGTGGAAGACCACGTGCACCAGCGATCCAGCGACGAACGCCTGGTAGACCGCGACCCCCGTGCTGTCCACCCCGGCGAGGAACTCGAGGCCGAGCACGACCCCAGCGACGGTGGCGGCGAGCAGGAGGGCGACCCCGGCGGCAGCCGCGCCCACCCCGTAACGAGGTCTCAGCAGCCACCAAATGACCAGCCCCTCTGCGATGCGGTGCAGGGT
>JBEBGN010000025.1:0-29515 GCA_040081395.1 Longimicrobiales bacterium | reverse complement strand
CGGCCGGGCTCGAGGAACTGAAGCGGCGCGGCCTCCCGGCCACGGTCTTCGTGCCCCCGGGTGCCCTGGGTGGGGAGGGCTTCTGGTGGGACCGATTGGCCCCCCCAGGGGGCGGCCCCCTCGCCGAACCCCTCCGGCGGCATGCGCTCGAGGCCCTGGAGGGCCGTCAGGAGCGGGTCCTGGCTTGGGCGACCTCCGAAGGGCTCCCAAGCTCGGCCCTGCCTCCGCACGCGCGCCCCGCAGACGAGGCCACCGTGGTCCAGACCGCCCGCCAGAACGGGATCTCGCTGGGGGCACACACTTGGAGCCACCCCAACCTGGCGGCCCTCCCCCCGGAGGCCGTCCGGGACGAGCTGGAACGGTCGAAAACGTGGCTCGGCGCGCGGGCTCCGAGGTATATTGACTGGCTTGCTTATCCGTACGGACTCCGGACCGACGCCGTCGTCGCCGAGGCCGCTGAGCACTTCGAGGGCGCGGTTCTGATCGAGGGCGGGCTCGCCCAGTCGCGGGGCCGGTGGTCGGCCCCCGTGCATGCGACGCCTCGGCTCAACGTCCCTCGGGGGCTGACGCTGGAAGGACTGGCCCTACGTCTGGCCGGACTGCTGCGCTGACTTTTCCTGATTTTTGCCGACTTCTGCTCACTTCTGCTGACCTCGACCTCATTGAGCACTACGTATCACACGCAGGTCCGCGAGATCCTCGCCACGCATGGCCGCCTCCCGGTGGACGTCGCTCAACTCGGGGACGACAGCGACCTGTACGACGCCGGGCTGACCTCCCTCATCACGGTGAACCTCCTGCTCGCAGTCGAGGACCACTTCGACGTGGAGTTCCCCGATGAGCTGCTGAGCCGGAAGACGTTCCAGAGCATCAACGCACTGGCCCAGGCGGTCGAAGGTCTACGTAGCTAGCCGGCACCCCGGCACCACACTCGAGGAACGTCGATGGAGTCCCTTTCGCAGTCCCCCTTCGCGGCAGTGCTGGCCCGCGTGCACGAGCTGGGCAAATCGGTCGTCGAGCCCGCTGCATCGGATGTGGACGCGAAGGCACGCTTCCCTGCCGAGTCCTTCGCGGCGCTGCGCGCCGACAAGCTGCTGAGCGCCTACGTCACGCCCGAATTCGGCGGTATGGGGCTCACCATGACACAGATCTGCCGCATCTGCGAAGCGCTCGGACAGTACTGCGCCTCCACGGCCATGATCTACGCGATGCACCAGATCCAGGTCGCGTGTATCCTGCACCATGGACAGTCCTCGGACTTCTTCCGGAAGTACCTCCGCCGCCTCGTGGACGAGCAGCTCCTGCTCGCATCCGCGACTACCGAACTGGGTGTGGGCGGCGACCTACGCTCGAGCGTGTGCGCGGTGGAAGTCAGCGGTCGTTCGTTTCGCATCGAGAAGAAAGCCCCGGTCATCTCCTACGGGCAGGCGGCCGACGCGATCCTGGTGACCTGCCGCAGGGCGCCGGACGCACAGAGCAGCGACCAGGTGCACGTGCTGGTCGAGAAGGGCCGCTGCGAACTGGAGCCTCTGGCCACGTGGGACACCCTCGGTTTCCGCGGCACGTGCAGCCTCGGGTTCGTGCTGAAGGGCTCCGGCGATGCCGCGCAGATCCTACCGACGCCTTTCGCCGACATCCTCTCGCAGAGCATGCACCCGTTTGCGCACATGACCTGGGGCTCGCTCTGGCTCGGCCTCGCCAGCGACTCCGTGGCGCGCGCGCGCGACGCGGTACGCACCAAGTTCCGGAAGGATCCCGAGGGCGCGGCGGTCTCGTCGCTCCGTCTCACCGAGGTCGACGAGGTGCTCTTCAAGATGCGGAGCGGGTTGTACGAGACGATGGCCGAGTATCAGAGCCTGCTCGCCGCCGGCAACGCGGACGCGTTCAGCAACTTCGGCTTCTCGGTGCGCGTGAACAACGTGAAGCTCACGTGCTCGGAGCTAGTAGTCGACATCGTCGGCAAGTCGCTCGTGATCGTCGGCATCTCCGGCTACAAGAATGACTCCTCGAGCAGCCTCTGCCGCCAGCTGAGGGATGCCTACGGCGCCGCGCTCATGGTGAACAACGACCGGATCCGCGGGCACAACGCCACCATGCAGTTGATGTACCGGCCGGCCTAATGTCGAGCGTACAGAACGACGCAGCGATCACTGCCGCCCGCGAGGCGTTCCTCGCTCGGCTCATCCAGGCGGGCCACCTGATTCCGTCGGGGGTGCCGGGCCTCTACGGCCGAGGGGGCGTGTTCGAGGGCGTGATCGAGCACTTCGAGCGCTTCATCACGCGACGCGGCGCCGACCAGAAGGCCGAGGTGATGCGGTTCCCGCCCATCCTCGCACGTCGGACCTACGAGTCGACGGATCACGTCGAGACCATGCCGCAGCTCATGGGCTCGGTGCACTCGTTCATGGGTGGCGACGCGGACTACGCGGCGCTCACGCAGCGCGCCCATGCCGGAGACGACTGGAGCGACCTGCTCCGCCCGACCGACGTCATGCTCGTGCCGGCCGCGTGCTACCCGCTCTATCCGACCGCGACAGGCGTGTTGCCGGTGGGGGGCAGGACCGTCGACTTGGTGGCGTTCGTGTTCCGCCACGAGCCGTCGGACGACCCGGCACGCATGCAGATCTTCCGCCAACGCGAGTACGTGCGGCTCGGCACCCCGGAGCAGGCGGTCGCGCACCGCGACGAGTGGCTCCGTCGCGGCGAGGAGATGCATCGGAGCGTCGGGCTGCGCGTCCAGCGCGTGCTCGCCAACGATCCCTTCTTCGGGCGGGGGGGCCGCGTCATGAAGGCCACCCAGCGCGAGCAGGACCTCAAGTACGAGTTGATGGCTCCGGTCACGTCGGAAGAGAAGCTCACCGCGATCACCTCCAGCAACTGCCACCTCGACCACTTCGGCGTGGCGTTCGACATCCGCACGCACGACGGGGCTTTCGCGCACTCGGCCTGCGTGGGCTTCGGGCTCGAACGCATCGCGCTCGCGCTCATGGCCGAGCACGGCATGGACCCCGACCGCTGGCCGCGCGAAGTGAGGAGCGTCCTGGAGCTGTGACCGGCCCCATCCGGCACCTCGACGCCGCGAGCTACCAGCGGCATCTCGTGCACGGGCAGGGTCGGGTGTGGGCGGAGACCAACTGCTACGTCGACGTCCTCATCGAGCTGCTGCACGGCCTGGGCTTCGAGCCGATCGCAGCCATGCCGTTCACTCTCCGCATCGACTTCGAGGGGGACCAGTGGACCTTCTTCAAGTTCCCGCACGCCGACCTGCTGGAGCTGTTCGGGCTCGACGTGCAGGAGCTGAACCCGTGGCGAGGGCGCCTCGCCGAGCACGTCGACGAGCAGGTCGGCCTCGGCCGACCCGTGCTCGTGGAGCTCGACTCGTACTTCCTGCCGGACACGCACGGCACCGCGTATAAGCTCGCGCACGTGAAGTCCACCGTGGCCGTCAACGAGATCGACATAGCCGCGCGTCACATGGGGTACTTTCACGGACAGGGGTACTACCATCTCGACGGCCAGGACTTCGCGGACATCTACCAACTCGAAGGGCTGGTGCACGAGCGCATGCTCCCGCCCTACATCGAGTACGTGAAGATCCTGGATCGGCCCAAGCTCGAAGGTCGAGCGCTCGTGGATGCGTCAGTCTCCACGTTGCGCCGTCACGTCGCACTGCTACCCGAGACGAACCCCTTCCGCACGTTCCGCGCACGCTTCGAGCGTGATCTGCAGTGGCTCATGGCTGAGCCGATCGACGCGTTCCACACGTACTCGTTCGCGACCTTCCGTCAGTACGGCGCCTGCTTCGAGCTGGTCGAGACCTACCTCGCCTGGCTCGCGCGCGGAGGCGAGCAGGGACTCGATGAGGCCGTTGCGGCATTCCGCGACATCTCGTCCACGACCAAGACGCTCCAGTTCCAGCTCGCACGCGCGATGGCGCGGAAGCGCGAGCTGCCCCTCGAGCCCCTCGACCAGGCCGCCGCGCTCTGGAACCGCGGCATGTCCGTCGTGCGGGAGCGGTACGGGTGAGCCTGCCCGCAGGCTCGGTCTCCAGCACTCGTGCCACCCGCCTGTCCTCGGGTTGGACGCTGGCGTCGACGACACCCGACCAGTTCACTGAGGCTGCCGAGCTGGCCGGCGCACCGCTCGACTGGCGACCCGCCATCGTCCCCGGTACGGTCGCGCAGGCTATCGGCCCCTCCGACCTCGACGGGCACGAGGAGTACGATGCGCGGGACTGGTGGTACCGCTGCTCGTTCAAGGTGGCTGCGAGCGAGCGTCCGACCGGGACTCGCGTCCGCCTCCGCTTCGACGGACTCGCGACGCTCGCCGAAGCCTGGCTGAACGGCACGCGCGTGCTTGAGTCGACGAACATGTTCGTGGCGGCCGCGGTGGACGTGACCGACGTGGTGGCGGCCAGCAACGAGTTGGTGCTCGTCTTTCGGAGCCTGACGCGCGCGCTGGAACAGAAGCGACCGAGACCGCGTTGGAAGACGAAGCTGGTGGACCACCAACAGTTGCGCTGGCATCGCACGACGCTGCTCGGGCGCATTCCTGGGTGGACGCCACGCATCCAGCCCGTCGGACCCTGGCGGCCGGTCTGGCTCGAGGTCGTGTCGGGGCCCGACCTCGTCCGGCTCGACGCGCGGCCGCGCTTGGAGGGCACAGTGGGTGTCCTGCCGGTCGACGCCGAGGCCCGTGCCTGGAGCGCGGGCGCACGCGTCGACGCCGCGTCGTTGCGCGTGGGCGACCGCGACTTCGACCTGACGGTGGAGCACGAGGAGGACACGACGCGGATCCACGGTGAGGCGCGCATTCCTGGCGTCGCGCTCTGGTGGCCGCGGACGCACGGCACCCCCGTCCTGCACGCGTGCGCGCTGACGCTCGCCACGACAGACGGACCGGTGACGGTCGATCTCGGCCGTGTGGGCTTCCGGGACGTATCGCTGGACACCACGAACGGTGACGTCCGCTTCGTCGTGAACGGCGTGCCGGTGTTCTGCCGGGGCGCCTGCTGGACCACCAACGACGTCGTCTCGCTCAGCGGACCGGACGACCGCCTCCGGCGCACCCTCGAGCTGATGGCCGACGCGCATGCGAACATGGTGCGCGTGGGTGGCACGATGGTATACGAGTCGGATGCGTTCTACCGGACGTGCGACGAGCTGGGGCTCCTGGTCTGGCAGGACTTCATGTGCGCCAACATGGACTATCCGACCGACGACGCCGCCTTCAGGGAAAGCCTCGAGGCGGAGGTCGAGCAACAGCTCCGCCGACTGCAGGGACACCCATCGGTGGTGGCGGTGTGCGGCGGCAGCGAGATCGAGCAGCAGGCCGCCATGTTCGGCGCGCCGCGGGAGGTCTGGACGCATGAGTTCTTCGCCGAGACCGCGCCGCGCCTCGTGGCCGAGCTGCTCGGCGAGCGGACGCCCTATTGGACCTCCACTCCTACGGGGGGTGCGATGCCGTTCCACGTCGGTACCGGCATCGCGCACTACTTCGGCGTGGGCGCCTACCTACGGCCGCTCGAGGACGCACGCACGGCGGGGGTGCGATTCGGTCCCGAGTGCCTCGGGTTCTCGAACGTGCCGGAGCCCGAAAACCTGCGCGGCCTCGATGCGAGCGCGCCCCCGCACGACCCCACCTGGAAGCACGGCGTGCCCCGCGACAGCGGCACGAATTGGGACTTCGAGGACGTCCGCGATCACTACCTGCGGCTCGTGTACGGCGTCGACCCGGTGGAGCTGCGCTCCAGCGATCTCGAACGCTACCTCGCGCGCTCGCGCGCGGTGACGGGACGAGTCATGGCCCACGTCTTCGACGAATGGCGCAGCCCCGAGAACCCGTGCGCGGGCGGGCTCGTGTGGTTCCTCCAGGACCTCCGGCCCGGTGCCGGTTGGGGGATCATCGATAGCGACGCCCGGCCCAAGCCGGTCTACCACTACCTGAAGCGCGCGTGGGCGCCCATCCGCGTCGCGCTGCTCGACCGCGGGCTCGATGGGGTCCGCATCGAGGTGCACAACGAGACGGCCGCGGCGGTGGACGGGACGCTCGAAGTCTCGATGTACGGCCCCGGCTCGGTACTCACCACCAGGGCGACGAAGCGGGTGGTCGTCGGCGCCCGTGACTCCCTCGTCGAGTCGCTCGATGCGATGGTCGGCCACTTCACGGACTCGACCTACGCCTATCGCTTCGGGCCGCTCGCGCACGCGGCCATCGTGGCCCGCCTGCGCATCGACGGACGCTCCGAGGAGCTCAGCACGTTCCGGTGGTCGGCGCTGGATACGCCCCTACCCGCGTCCGAGCCGAGGGCCACCGTGCGGCTGCACGAACGGGGCGCCACCACCCTCCTGGAAGCCTCGAAGCTCGCGCGTGATGTGCGCGTCGACTGCCCGGGATGGACGCCCTCCGAGGACTGGGTGGACTTGGCGCCCGGCGAGAAGAGGGAGATCGCGCTCGTGGCCGACCGCGGCTCGGAGCCATGACGGCGCGTCCCGTCGAGCGGCACCACGTCTGGATCCCGACCGACGGGGGCGCGGTGGCCGCGTGTCTGCACCTTCCCGCAGACCGCAATGTACGCGCTCACCCAGTGGTGATCTGCCCCCCGTTCGGATACGAGTACACGCACGCGCATCGCTCACTGCTCCACCTGGCCGACGACCTGGCGGCCGCCGGCTTCCTGGCCGTGCGACTCGACTACGTCGGCACGGGGGACTCGGAGGGGGACGCCTCGACCCCGGATCTACTGGAGCGATGGGTGGCCAGCATCACGGCCACCGCCGCGGACGCGGGTGTGCTCACCGGGGGCGGACCCGCCACGCTGATCGGTCTCCGGTTCGGCGCACTGCTCGCGGGCTTGGCGGCGGGCCGCGTGGACGTGCATGACCTGGTCGCGTGGCATCCGGTGAGCAGCGGCAAACGCTACATCCGCGAGCACGAGGCCCTCCAGAGCGTGGCGGCGCACGTACCGCAGCCCTCCACCGGGAAGATCGAGGCAGGTGGTTTCGTGCTGTCCGCCGAGACAGCCCAGGCGGTGCGGAGCGTGGACCTGTCGGTCGCTTCGTTCCGGGTGCGGGGGTCGGCCCTCGTCGTGGAGCGCGACGATCTGCCGTCCGATGGGCGTCTGGCCGAGCGACTCGGCGCCTCGGGGCTTGGTGTCGAAACGATGGTCGGAGCTGGATACCTCGGCATGATGGCCGAGCCCCAATACACCGTCGTCCCGCAGGGCACGCTCGACTCGATCGTGGCATGGCTGAGCGCACGCGACACGGCACCCGAACGGCTCCTGGAGGGCCCTGCACTCGACCGCCTGCTCATCTCCCGCACGGCCCGCTGGTCCGAGAGCGGCACCGAGATCGTCGAGGAGATGGTCTCGATGGAGACCGACCAGGGAACGCCCCTGGTCGGCGTCCTCACCGCCCCGGCTGGCCCCTCCACCGGCGCGGTCGTGCTCGCCAACTCGGGGTCCGTGCACCACGTCGGCCCCAATCGCCTGTATGTGGAGCTGTCCCGCGCGCTGGCACGCGGCGGGGTGGCGTGTCTCCGCCTGGACCTGCGCAACCTGGGGGACAGCCGCCTGGGCGACTGCGCGAACGAGAACCACCCCTACCCGGCCACGGCGGTCGAGGACGTACGCTGTGGGGTCGACTGGCTGCGGCGCCAGCGGCACCAGCCTTCCTGCGTGGTCGCGGGTCTCTGCTCGGGGGCGTACACCGCCTTCCATGCCGGGCTCGACCCGACGCTCCCCATCCACGGCGTCGTCTGCCTGAACCCGCTGACGTTCCAATGGCAGGATGGTATGTCGCTGGACACGCCGGATTCGCACCGGACCACCCGTGACGCGCAGTACTACAAGGGCGCGGTGCGGAACTGGGGCAAATGGAAACGGCTCCTGACCGGACAGGCGAACACCGGCTACATCATCCGCTTCGCGGCCAAGCGTGCGCGCGACGTGCTCAAGAAGGGACTCGAGAACGCCGCCGAGCGGGTCGGGCTGCGTGCGACAGGCCTCCTCGGCCGGCGACTCGAGCAGTACCGCTCCCGGGGCCTGCCGCTCACGTTCGTGTTCTCGACTCGGGATCCCGGCCACGCCATCCTCACGAGTGAGGCGGGTCCCGTGCTGAAGCGCCTTCTGCGCCAGAACGCGCTCGCGGTCTCGTTCATCGAAGGCGCGGACCACACTTTCTCGCGCGAGGCGTGGCGCGTGCAAGCCAGCGAGGCCGTCAGTGCCGCGGTGGCGACCATGCACGGGGCAGGAGCGCAGGGCCGGTAGCGCGCCTACGTCAGGATCTTGCGCCGGACCCGTGTGGCGAGGGGCACCTTGCCGCCGGCCTGGCGGTCGTGGTAGTAGCGCCACGCATCGAGCGACTTCCGATCGACGGCAACCTTATCGGCGTCGGTGTAGAACCCCTTCACGTCGCGTGAGCTGACACGGCTCTTGGAGAGCCAACTGGGCGCGTGGCGGGTGCACAGCACTCTCACGTCGCTGAGCACGCGGCTGAGGCCGGTCCCTGTGGCGGGGCTCACACCCTGGTACTCGTCTCCGATGACGACGAGCCCGGCGCGCGCCGGGCTTTGCAGCCGGTAGAACGTGGTCGGCACCACTTGCACGGTCGAGCTGATCCGGATGGGGCCGATATGCTCGTGGATGCCCGGAAACGCACGATCCAGGCACGCGAGCGTGTCCCGCTTCCACTCGGC
Source organism: Longimicrobiales bacterium (assembly GCA_040081395.1). Classification (GTDB taxonomy): domain Bacteria; phylum Gemmatimonadota; class Gemmatimonadetes; order Longimicrobiales; family Gaopeijiaceae; genus UBA2982. Next base: position 20,818 of record JBEBGN010000025.1, on the reverse strand, counting down.
GGCCGCCTGGCTCTTCGGCCCCATTTGCGTGAAGAGGTTGACGCGCATCCGGTCGCCGATCGGAAAGATCGTGACGTAGTCGAGCTTCCCCGGGTTGGCCTCGAGCAGGTAGTTGAAGCCGTGGAACGGCCACGTAGCTCCATCCGTGCGCTCGATGTCGAATCCGAAGCTCAGCGAGGTGAGCGTGCGGTCGAAGGTGCGGCGGAGACCGACCGCCTCGATGAGCTTGTCGCTCCCGCCGGTGGCCAGCACGACGAGTTTGGCCGTCAGCGTCGTGCCGTCGTCGAACACCACCTTCGGGAGCGTGGCCGCGCGGTCGATGCGCTGCACCCGCTTCACGATCTGGCAGGCGCGCGTACCTAAAGCGCTGCGCATCGAGTTCACGGTGTCGGCGTAGGAGATGCCGTATTGTTCGACGGTGTCGAACTCGACGGTCTCACGGCCATCGAAGTTGAGCGTCGTGCCGATCGGGTCTCGGTGGGGCGCGCGCAGGTCGAGCAGCCCCAGCTCCCGCATCAGCACCGCCTGATCGGGCTCGATCTTCTCGGCGCGGAAGACGTCCGGGCACTCCCGCTGGCGGTCGATCAGCGCGACGCTTACTCCTGTGGAGGAGAGCGCGTGGGCCGCGCTGACACCGGCGAAGCCGGCCCCGATGATGGCGACGTCGGTGATGGCGACGTCGGCAGTGACCTTGTTCACGACCCGAACGCCCCCCGGAGATCACCCCGTGAAGAAGATGCTGAAGGCGTGGCGCGAGCGTCTCGTCCTGAAGGCGAGAGCGTTCCTGCGGATTCCACCCAACTACATCGGGGACAACGGGTGCCTGCGCACAGCGGCGTCATTCGCGGCCTGGAATCAGCTCGAGGGTGACTATCTCGAGTTCGGTGTGTGGAAGGGGTACTCGTTCGTGACGGCGTACCACGAGATCCTGGCTCAACGGCAGAACCACCTCTCGTTCGGATACGACTCCCCCGAATACGTCCGCTGGAGGGGCACCCGCCCCCGTTTCTTCGCCTTCGATTCGTTCGCGGGCCTGCCGGGGGGTGACGCGGAACGCATGGTCGACTATCGCCCGGGCGCGTACGCGTGTTCCGAAGAGGAGTTCCTTCGGAACGTCGCCAACCAGGGAGTGGACCTCCGCGACGTCATCACGGTGAAGGGCATGTACGGCGACACCTGCACGCCGGCCACCAAGGGGAAGCACGGGCTCACCAAGGCCGCGGTGGTCATGATCGACTGCGACCTGTACGAGTCGACGGTGCCGGTGCTCGACTTCCTCACGGATATCGTGCAGCAGGGCACGATCCTCGTGTTCGACGACTGGTTCCGCTTCAAGGGAAGCCCGGACTCGGGGGAGCAGCGGGCCTGCCGAGAGTGGCTCGAGAGGAACCCGCACCTCCAGCTCACGGAGTTCTGGAAGCAAGGTCCCCAGGCGGTGGCGTTCCTGGTCAACGTTCAGACAGGCGCGCCTCGATCTCGGACAGCGTGAGGAACTCGAAGCCCGAGCGGGAGCACCAGGACAGGAAGCCGTCCAGCCGGTGCAGGAACTCCGCCCTGTCGTCCGCGGTGCGCACGAAGGGGGTCGCGCCGGGAAGCAAGGTACTGGAATGGAACGTGGCCTGGAGATAGGTCTGACCCGCCGCGACGCAGGAGTGCGCGAGGCGGATCATGGTGTCAGCGGTCGAGTTCTCGGGTGACAGCCAGCGTTTGGCGATGAACCCGAGGCGGTCGATCGGCCCGACCAGGTTCCGGAGCAGGGGCGTAGCCTCGAGGCGACGCCGAGTCTTCGCGGCTCTGCGGAAGTCGCCGCCCAGGAAGCCAACCGTCGTCGGAAGCTCGAGGAGGGCACCGCGTTCCGCGGGAACAAGGGGAGCACCGGGGTTGAAACGGTAGGGCTCGTGGGGCGCGTATCCGTAGTCAGGCCCCCCGGCGTCGCGCCAGTCCACGAAGGGGGTAACCGACGTGTCGATCGCATATCCCTCGAGGGCGAGTGCTTGGGCGACGGTGGCTCCGAACCCCCAGCGGCCGGCGCGAAACGCCCGAGGTCGAACGCCGAGTTCGGATTCCAGGCGCGCACCAACCTCCTGGAGCTTGCCGCGATTCACCTCGGCGGATAGTCCCCCCATCATGGAATACTCGACACCCGCCCCGGTGTAGGGCGGGGTGTTCCATGGGTGGCAATGCGCTCCGATCTCGACACCGGGTCGAGCTGCGACTCGTCCGAGCATTTCGACCGCGTCGCAATCCACGAGCGGGGCCCGGTTCACTAGATAGGTGGGACGTGCACCCCACTTATCGAATAAGTCCTGGAGCTCGCCCAAGTGGGCGATGTTTCGGGTCGTCTCTCCATACTGCGAATAGCTTCCCCAGTTGTCCTCCTCGGTGTCAATGGTCACGGCGATGCCGACACCGCGCTCATGACTCATGATCACGCCGCTCCAAGAGGGAACGAATGCCTCGCCAAGCCAAACGCGCGCCCCGCAGAACCCGCATCTTCGCGTTGGGGCTCGGAAGCTCAATCCAGGCCAGCATCCGACGGCTCGTGGCTAACGAGCGCTTGTAGCGAACGGCTTCCGGCTCACCGCCAAGAAAGTCGTATTCGCTTTCCCCGCCAGTCAGATAGTGCTCCACGGCGAGAGCGTGCGCCACTAGGCCCGGCTTCAATCGATTGTCCCCGTGGTAGGCGAGCCCCGATTGGTAGAAGTTCACCCGCCCGCGATACCTGAGTTGATAAAGATAGGCGATCGCTTCCGCCCCGAAGCTCACGCGCAGGATTTCGGCCCTTAGCTCCTTAGCCTGGCCATGGAACACGCGCTTCAGCAAACCGAGATGGAAGTCCCGAATCTTTGCGTCCCCGAAGGCTCCAGACTTGCCACGCCCGTGCCATCGCTTGGCGTGAAGCGACGCCATCGAGTCGAACCACCCGTATAACTCTTGGGACGAACAGGCAGCCCGCACCTCGGGCTCGCCAAACCGCTCCCCATAGAGCCTGACTGCCCGACGAACCTGAGATCGCGTATTCGATGAGAGATGCGAAAGGTAGGACTCGCCACTCGCCCGCAATTCATCCAGGCTCACGAACGGCGACTCGCTGAGATGCCCCTCTCGTGCGGGCTCCGGCCAGCGCGCCCACAGTTCCTGGTAGAGTTCTTCACGAACACCCACGAGGGCAAACTCGTCGGCGGCCTCAGCGTTCACGATCCCAACCAGATCGTCGAGTACCGCAGCCCTTTGCGCAGGTATTGCAAGCACGTCGTTGTGCTCGCACCCAACTCCTGGGCCAGAGGCGTTCAAATACCACCGACGGACCGGAATGGGGCCAACTCTCGCCGAGCCGCTCGACAAGAGCACGCATCCGACAGGACGGTCGTCGGCACCGTGCCAGACAACGGCGCGGGGCCGTCGCGTGGGCCCGAATGTGGTGACCCACATGCCGACCCACTCTGGACTGAGGAAGACCGAGGCTTCGTCGACGGCTAAAGCCTCCCAAATCGGTGCCAAGGTTGTCCAAAGACCCTCGTGGTAGGCTATTAACTCGCTACGCACGCGCGGCTGCCGGCGTGAGGAGCACGAGGTAGCCGCCCGACTCGAGCCATCGCACATGTGCGGGAGGCGAAGAGATTCGTTGCGTGCCGGCGGGACAACTCCGGAACGGTCGGCTCAACACGCAGGCCCAGCGGCGACTCGCAGGTCGCCGCGTCAGTGTTGGTCTGGAGCACGACATCCCGCCTTCGAGGCGTGGTTGGCCACCCGGTTCGAAGTTCGCGCCCCAATGGTCCCAATCGCAATCGTGCCATTGGGCCTGGGCGCCAAGGCCACCCTCAGGCGGTCTTCGTCAACAGCGCGCAGTACCGCCTCAGCATCCTCTCCCCAAGGGAGTCCCAATCGTAAAGGCGAACAGCAGTGTCCCGCCCCCCTTGCTCCAACGCGCGCCGAAGGTCTCCATCACCAAGGATCCTCAGTGTGACGTCGGCGAAACCCTGAGGGGTATCCTCCACCATGATGTTGGTCCCTGACCGAGCCTCAAGACCCTCGCAACCCACGGATGTCGAGACGACGGCCTTCCCGAGACTCCACGCGTCCAGAATCTTGAGGCGGGTACCTCCGCCAATTCGAAGTGGGACGACGACGCAGGTGGCTTCCTCGACGAACGGTCGGATGTCCGCGACGTATCCCAACATTTCGATCCCGTGCTCGGCAAAACGTTGGCGCGCCTCAGTGGTGTCCCTTCCAATCCACCGGACGGTCGTTTCGGGGCGAGCCCGGCGAATAAGCGGCAGGATCTCGTCGGCGAAGTAACCCATAGCGTCGGCGTTCGGAAACCACGAGTAGCCGCCGACGAAAAGGAGTCCGCCCTTCGGCTCGCCTGGAGACGGCAGGAGCGACTTTGTGTCCACACCGTTCGGAGTCACCAAGACGTCGGTGCCGTTCGCGAACTCGCGAAGCTGCTGCGCGTCGGCGTCGGACACCGCCACGTTCAGGTCAACTCGCCGGCACCATTCTCGTTCTGCTTGCTCCACAAGCTTCGCCTGGTGCCGCACGTACGTCTTCATGAGCCCGCGTTCGACGTTGGCTCGACGGCGCAGGAGGGACGATTCCACGTTGTGGTGAGCAAGAACGATCGGAGCTGCGGGTAGGTTGGGCAGGTAGGCCATCAGGTCGAGGCTGTCCACATGCACGAGATCGAACGTGTTCCTGCTCGCCAAGTCGCGAATAGCGGTCCGCGCCTCGCTGGACTCATGCGCCCAGCGCGTGTAAGCTGTCCCAGTCACCACACTCCGCAAATGATCCCACACTAGTCGCCCCGAGCTGCACTCTTGCGGGATCGGGAAGGCGACGACCCTGGCGAACTCCCTCAAGGCCTCGATGGCGCGCTGACGCGTAGCTGCGTCTGGATGGGCACTCTGGCGGTAGAAGCAAACGGCGGAGACGTCGAACTCCTTGCTCAAGAGTCGAACCGTGTGGTAGCTGCGGATAAGTGCACCTTCGTGCGGCGGATACGGAAGGTTGTGACCCAGGTACAGAAGTCGAGGAAGACCCCCGCGTCGTCGTTCAGCAGCCGCCAATCAGAACCTCACGCCCCATGCTTCACTCCAGGAATGCAGTACCGCCGCCGACCAAAGTGGCAGAGCAAGGTCGGTTCGGCCCGCGTCGAACTGCTTCCAAAGTCGGTCCACCCCTGAGGGGTCTAGTAACCCCACGTCACGTACGCGCGCGGCTCCCAGCGTATCCCGCGACCAATCCCGCAGACTTCCCCCCAGCCACTCGGTGACCGGCGCGGTAAAGCCCATCTTGGGGCGATCCAGCAGAGACGCCGGAACGTACTTCTGGGCCAATTGACGCAAGGGCCACTTCGGGACGCCACCGCGGAACTTGATGCTCGTGGGCAGCCGCCAACTGAACTTCACTACCTCCTGGTCGAGGATTGGGACCCTTGCCTCCAGCGACTCCCACATGCTCGCGCGGTCGACTTTGGTGAGAAGGTCATCTGGCAGGTAGTGCATCTGATCGTGTAGCATCATGAGTTCTTCGAGATCGAACTCATCCCCGAGTTCGATGACCGACGGTCTGTCACCGGCCGACGACTCGCGACGGAGTGGAGGATCGACCATGCCGACGCTGAGCAACTGGTCGTATGCGTCGCTGTTAGTAGCCGCATTGAGCACCCCCGCGAGCTTCATTAGCCGCTCGCCTGGAGATTGCTGGTCCCCCATCGACGCCGGCTTCAGTCGCGCAAGCATGGCACTGCTGCCGGCCCGCCTCGCCACCTGCCCAAGGACCCCAGCGCCAAGCCCCCTAACCCAACTCGGAAGCCGATTCCGGACCCGCATCGCTCGGGCTCCTTGGAGGTACCGATTGTAGCCACCGAAGAGCTCATCGCCCCCATCACCTGACAAGGCGACGACGACATCTCTCCGCGCGACTTCACTAATCAGCAACGTGGGTAGGAGAGAAGGGTTGGCCATCGGCTCGTCCGATAGTCCCGCAAGGTTGGGCACCAGATCGATGATCTCGTCCGCGCTGAAGCCCACCGTCGTATGGGCGGTGCCGAGATGCCGGGCGACCCTCTCGGCAACCGGGGCTTCGTCGAAGCCTGGCTGCGAGAAGCTGATCGTAAAGGTCCTTACGGGCGCCGTCGAAAGCTCCTGCATGATCCCGACTATCAACGAGGAGTCGACGCCGCCAGAAAGCAGCGCACCAACCGGAACATCGGCGATGAGGCGGAGCCGTACGGACTCTCGCAGCAAGTCCAGCAGCGACTCCAGCGCCTCTGCTTCCGATCCCACCGGATCTTCCTTGGCCGCCGACGCGATGCGTGGGAGGTCCCAGTAACGCGTCCGGGAGCGTTCGACCGCGCCCGAACTCGTGACCTCATAACACAGAAGAGACCCCGGTTCGATTCGATCCACTCCCTCCAGGATCGATGCGGGTCCCACCACATGGAGTCGCCGGAGGTAGCCCAGGGCTGCCGATCGGCTCCCAGCCCCGTTGTACATGGGGCAGCAATGGAAGACCCGCGCCTCCGAGGCATATGCCAGGCCCCCGTCCTTTCGGAGCACGTAGAGGGGTTTGATGCCCATCCGGTCCCGTGCCAGCCAAAGAAGGCGCTCCCGCCGATCCCAGAGTCCGAAGGCAAACATACCGCGGAAACGGCGTACGGCATTTTCGCAGCCCCAGCGCTCGAACGCGGCCAACATGACCTCGGTGTCGGAACGACCGGTGAACGCAAAGCCGTCGGCCTCAAGTTCGCGCCTCAAGTCCAGGAAGTTGTAGATCTCACCGTTGAAGGTGATTACATACCGACCCGATGCGGAGACCATAGGCTGGTGCCCTGCCGCCGATAGGTCGAGAATCGCAAGCCGCCGGAATCCCATGAAGAGCCCGGCGGCTTCGTCAACCTCCATTCCCTCGTCGTCGGGTCCACGATGGGCGAGCGACCCCACCATGGACCGCAGCGCGGCACGGGGATCCCACTTGTGTCCCGACGGGGGATAGACGAATCCGGTGATCCCACACATGCGGAGATTGATTAAGGCCCTGGAGTGACGGCCAGCCCGCATTGCAGAAGCCTCGCTTCGGTGCACGGCTGGCATTCGATGGGCTCAATGCTATGCCGAGTGCGACGCGGGGTCCATGGCGCAATAGGCACCGGCGTCGCCGTGACTCCGCCTCCCTCCGGCCAGCTAGCGCTACGCGCTGGTCGCTTCGGGAGGGAATACTCGGATCAGGCGCCTCGCCAGATCACATCCCGCAGGCTCCGCAATAGTGAGAAGATGTACGCTCGCTCCCGGTGATTGAGCACGATAGCCCAAGCCGCGAGAAGCGCGACCGAGATGAGCGCGAGCCCAACCACCATCGAAATCGCGACAGGTAGGGACGGAAGCAGGACGTCGACAACGACCACAACTACGGCGATGGCGTACACGCTAAAGACCCGCTGCCAGTCGTAGTCAATGCGGTAATGTTGCTGGGACGCTCTCAAGACCAGCGCGAAGCGGAGGGCGTAGGTAATCAGAGTCGCCGTGGCCGCGCCGATAATCCCGAAGCGCGGGATGAGGGCGAGATCCAGGCCCAGGATAACAAGGACCGTCACCACAGCGAGTCTGCCAAGGATATCGGTGCGATCGCGCAGGAGAAGCCCGAGGTTCACGAAACCCACCAAGCTCCACAGGATCTGGGACGCGATTAGCAGCGGCACGACCTGGTGCGCCGCGTAGAACTCGGGAGTTGCCATGACGCGGATCACATCCTCTGTGAATACGCAGATTCCGAGTGCGACACCGGCGATCGCAATGTTCAGGTAGGTGAAGGCCCGTGTAAACGTCTCCGCCACGCCTTTCTCGCCTGCTAATCCGAAGCGCTGGGGATCCCACGCCTGATAGAAGGGCACGAACGTGAGCGCCGGCAGAATCGCCATGAACCGATACGCCAGCGAGTAGAGACCCACCTCATAGGGCCCGGCGAAGTGGTTCAGGAAGAACCTGTCGGAAGACACCATCACGAAACTCCCAAGGAACCAGAACATCATGGGCCTACCGAACCTCAGCATCTCCCGGAACTTCGGCCCCGAAAAGGCCCGCCCCGAGGAAATCAGCAGGTAGGCCATCAGCCCGACCGAGAACAGACTCGAGGCGATGAGATTGCTGACCAACACTCCGAGGACCCCGAGCCCCTCGTAGACCACGAACCACACGTTCATCACGAGCATCAGGGCGAGCTTCGTCAAATTCACCACGACAAACGCAACGGCTCGGCCTTGAACGCGGAGCAGCAACAAAGGAACAATTTCCGCCTGCTGCAGCAGATAAATGACAAAGAAGATTCGAAAGAGCGTCGGGCTGCCCGCCTCCCCCAAGATGACCGCACTCAGGGGTCCGGAAGCGGCCACGCCCGCCCCCGCGACGATGGTCATGAGCCCGATGATGCCGAGCGCGGACGTGCTGATCACCTCCCGCTTGTCCTGCGCGCTCTCGTACGCGGCATGGAACTTCATTACTCCCGCCGACAACCCCACCGCACCCATGATCCCGATCGCTTCGACCGTGAGCGTGAGCAGTTCCAGCACACCGTAGTCGGCAGGCCTGAGGTAGGAGGTGTATATGGGCAGCATGAGGAAGCCAGCCAACCGATTCGCCAAGATGCCGAGCACGTAGATCGGCGTCTGGCGGCCCAGCTTGCTCAGGACGTCGCTCATGGGGCCGCCTTGGCGCGGCGACGGATCGGACCCGACATGGCCCGAGGACCGCTGGTCATGTTCAAGGCTCGATCAGCTCTTCGACGACGAACTCGGAGACTAATCGGTAAGCAAGCGGACTGGGGTGGTTGTCGTACACGCTGATCTCATACTTCGCCCGCTCCACATCGTAGTTCGGAATGATCTCCGAGACCCTGTGGGTCGTGATCCCCTCACGATCCAGTGCGGCAAGCGCGCCGATCTCAGCCGCGTTGTCGAAGCGGTCCCAGAACAGGACGTGAAACTCACTCCCCGGGTACCGTTCACCAATGAGTCGGGCCGATTCTGAGACGACTCGGCCAAATAGGGCTGCGTCCTCCTCGGTGTCCGGATCTTCGAACTCGCTCCAGACTCTGTCGAAAAGCAGGGACTTCCGGATCTCCCGCTCCACCCTAGTTCGAGTGGGGCGGTCGTCGAAATGCCCCGCATACTCAAGCTCGTCGCCGACCAGCTGATACTTGGGGCCGTGCGCATCCCACGACGTCCGCCCTGCCACCCGGTTCAGGTGGTCCCCGATCGCGGAGTAGATGATGAGCCCGGGTTGGCAGGCGCCGATGATCCTGGCCACACGCCCTTGCTGAAGGCTGGCCAACATCTGGTGCGGGCCGTATCCGCGGTAGCCGAAGTTGAAGGTGGCAAAGCGGTCCTTTACGATCATCCCGACTTGGTAGGGGAGCGCCTCGTCATCCCGGACGCCGTCCCCATATGTAAAGGAATCCCCGAAAAAGAGAATGCACGCGCCATCGCCGGGGCCTGGCGGAGTTATGCGGAGCCCATTCTCGCCTACGTGATAGGTCACATCGAAAACCGTCACGTCTTCGAAGTACTTTTCGTGGCGCGATGGCCCCGACAAGGGCGCGTAACCGACAACCTCGTCTGGCGTCGTGGTTCCCGTTGCGTAAACCTCCCGCATATCGCCGGGAATCCACATATACGCCTCCAGTCCACCGAATAGCGCTACCGCGAACGCGAGGTTAAACCAGACGAACTTTTTCGTCGGGGAACGGGCGGTACGGAGCAGAAGGAAGCAGAACCAAGCCGCCGAGACCCAAAGGTACGGTCGATTCCAGGATGCCAGGGCGAGTCCGGTCACCGCCACGCATGCCAGGCCCAGCACGATGTCCAGCCGATTGCCAGCCCGACGCATTCGCCCTCCGTTGAGACGGCACCACCCACCAGGGAAGCGTTTCTTCGCGTTCCGGGCGAAGACGAGCCCGGTCGGCGATCTATATTCTTGTGCCGCCCCAGCCGGCTGTGCCACGTTGACGGATCCAGAGTCACGCACGACGGCCACGGCGCATGCCCAGGAACGAGAGGCCCTCTATCAAGCGTCACCCGCGCACCGGGATAAGGGCCGGCGGTCCACATGCGTTACGCCCCCGACGCGGCGGCGTGAGCTCAGGCTTCACGTGGGGTCCTGCCTGATGGGGGTTCCGGGCTACGGTCGTCTCCTCGCCCACGCGCGGGACGGGGGTCTTTGGCTAATTGGGGTGCTTCTGATCACGCTCGGGCTCCTGATCGTGATCGAGGGCACCGCCAGCTTAGTCCTATTTGCATACCAGGCAGTCACAGACCAGCCTCGGATCGCCAACGAGTTCTCAAGCGAGTACGACCCGGACCTGGGCTGGATCGCAAGACGCAACTTCGAGGCCCCCGACTTCTACGGACCGGGTCGCGGAGTTCGAACGGACCGGCACGGATTTCGGGCCGACCAGGAGGTGACCCCGCGGAGCCCCGAGGGCCACCCTCGGATCCTGTGCTCCGGGGATTCGTTCACCTGGGGGTACGGCGTGGGAAACCAGGACACCTGGTGCAGAGGCCTTGGGGAGGCGTTCGGCATCGAAACCGTAAACCTCGGGCAATCAGGGTACGGAGTCGATCAGTCTTTTCTGCTCTTCATGCGAGAGGGGACCCGCATCGAGCACACGCTCCATGTATTCGCCTTTATCGAGGACGACTTCGTGCGTGCCCAGAGCCCGGTCTTCCTCGGATTCCCAAAGCCCATCTTGGCGCTCACCGGCGACAGCCTCTCAATTCTCAACCAACCGGTGCCCGCAGATTCGTGGTTTCGATGGGTCGGGCGCGGCTTGGCATTCCCTTCATCCCAGCTTCGCTCGATCCGTCTACTCACCAGCCTTTCAACCCGCGCCCTGCCCGAGTCGGGGCGTCCGCACCCCTCGCCCGACGAAACGCTGCGGGTGGCGGCGGCGATGTTCGACCGACTTGCGGTCGCAGCGCGCACCAACTCCACCTCGCTTCTTCTCGTGTTCTTGCCCACTGAGGGAATGCACGCTCGGGCGAGGCCGTCCGTGTGGCAACGCGGCGCCCGTGAAATCGCCGACTCACTTGGCTTGCCGTTCTTGGACCTCACGGATCAGCTGCAGCTCATGTCCGGCGTCGAAGTTCCAGCGCTCTTCCAGCAGGCCGCCGACTTCGATCCAGCGACCATGCCGTTCGTCTTCGGGGCTGGCCACTACACCGAGCGCGGAAATCGTTGGGTCGCGGAGGCGCTCACCGCCTTCGTCGCTGCCCATTCGGAGCTCGCGCCAGCCGTAGTGTCCCGCCCGCGAACGCGCTAATCGCGGTCGGGCATCCCCGGAGCGGGCACAGACCTCACCTCACCATCCGAACGACGAAGTCAGTTCGGGGCGCACCGAATTGCACCCGGAGGCGCTCAAATCCTCGCACGAACGGCCTGAGCGCGCGGGGCGCGTAGTGCGAAGCCGAGTCCACGGGGCCGACGTTCCAACTGTCCACGCGCGAGAACAGGGACTCGAATTTCCTCAAATCCCGGGGCCGGTTGATCCGGTAGGCGGTGGGATAGTCGTGATACCGTCCCTCGCCACGACGGTGCCCGGCGAGGAGATCAAGATACCCAGACTTAAGGTTAAGTCGGGTCATAGCATTCGCCACGTAGGTATACCAGTGGCGACGGTCCACCGTGAACCCCCAATACACGCCGCCGGGCCGGAGCGCGCTGTGCATAGCCTCGATGAAGGCCCGCGGATCCTCGAGGTGCTCCATCACCATTATCGAGTAGGCGATGTCGACGGATTCGGGCTCGAGTTCGGCATCCTCTAGTGGGGCTCGAATGAGCTCGGTGAAGATGGGCTCGGGTTCCACCTCGGTGTCGGGCTCCACGCCGATAAAGCGGTCAGCTCGCTCCGCCATCTGCCGTTGCAGGCCCACGTCACCATCGAGCCCCAGGCCGCACCCGATCTCTAGCACGGTGACGGGTCTGCCAAAGCGACCGACGTCCCTCGCCACGAGCTCGGCGTAGATCGGGGCCCGCCACTCACTGCCGTTGAGCCTCTCGAGCAAGCCTCGTTGCCCCGCATCGATGTCCGCTCCGAGGCTACCCTCCAGCCCGTCGCGGCTCACGCGACCCCAGGCGCCGGGCGGGGCCACTTTCTCGAGGGCCGCGTCTTGGGTGCCTCGGTAACGCGGTACAATGCGCTCGATATTATCAAGAGAGACCAGAGAAACGGGTAGAACAGTACCGTAATGAACTGACCGGCGACAAGGAAACTGAACATCGAGACATTGAGCCCCACAGCGATCGCTTTGAGCAGGGGATCCGGGCGGGCGGTTAGCCGCGCCATCACTTTCTTCTGGTCCAAATAGAACCCCCACAGGATCGCCCCAAGCAAGGCCAGCCCTGGTAAACCCATGTCGCTCGCAGCCTGCAGCAGGATGTTGTGCTGCACGAAGATCTGCCCCTGGGCGGGATAGCGAATCGCAACTGGCACGAATTGACCCACGCCCACCCCAACAACGGGGTTGTCGGCGATGACCATCAAAGCGACCTGCCAGGTGCGTCGGCGATCCTGCGCGGACTCATCTTCCTCCGACCCCATGTTCTCGAAACGGGCGCTCTGGCTATCGGACAACAACGTGAGGAAACCGACCACCAACCCGGCAATGACCACCATGGACGCGATTTTCTTCTTACCCCCCGGGACCGCCACAGCCATGTAGAATACAGCTCCAGCGAGCGTCGCGACGGCGGCGCCACGCGAAGTCGAGGTGAGTACGCCGACCAAAAAAAGCACCGTGTTGACGCGGTGGATCCACTTCATCGAGATCCGCCCCAGGGCATGGGGGTCGTGCACTGCCAACCCCAAGCTGAGGCCCCACAAGGCCGCCATCCCAGCCCCATAGTCGTTGGGGTTCTGGAGGAAACCGCTCCCGACGTAAGCGCCCCCACCCGACCCCACGAATCCGGCGGCGGCCCACATACGGAAGCTGAAGTTCGTGTGTAGGAATGCGATGGCCATGTACCAGAGAACGAGCACGTATAGCTGCTCCTTGTTCTGGATCGTAGCCACGATGAAAAAGAAGACGCCCACCACCTTCAGGACATCAGAGTACGTCGTAAGGGATGCCGAGGGATTGCCCGAGAGCACGGACGCAACCAACGCCCAGAGCAGTAGGGGGAGAACCCACTTCCCGGCAGATCCGCCGGAACTCAGCCCTTTGCCACCGAATAGCGCAGCCAAGATGAGAAGTGCAAAGGATACTTCGCCCAGCAGAAGCCCTTGGAGCACTTCGTATCTCTCCTGGGGCCGCACATACTCGACGAAAATCTGGAATAGGCTCGCAAAGAGCGGGAACGTCCAAACCTTGCCAGAAAACAGGACGCGGGTCAGGCGCGATTTCGCCACCGTGCTCCCAGCGTCGCCCCCGCCAGGGCGTGCGGCCGAGCGATGCCTCAACGTCGTCGGAGTGCGGTATGCCACGGGCGTCGAATTTCAGAGTTGCGGGAGTGAGGATAGACGATAGCCCAGAGGCGCGGCCGAGGACCAGGGATTTTTCGGGGCACGCCGCTGTGGACATCGTTTCCTAGTCTTCAGTATCGTTCCAGTGCCCACCGCCGACTCCCGAGCTCCGGACGATGCGCGCCACTGCGCGAGTGAAGTCAGTACTGTGCGTCGCCAATTTCCCAAGTAATACCGGGTATGCGTGGGACTTCATCGAGGGCCTCTACGCGGGCATCGCCGATCAAGCGGCGGACTCGGGAATCGACACGTTCGTGGCGTATCCCGAGCTGGATGGCCCGCCGCGGACGCTCGCGGCGAGCAGGGCCCGCGCCATCAGGCTGCCGATCGACCTGAACCGGCCGGGTCACATACTGCGCCTACTCCGATTCGTTCGCACGCACTCCGTGGGCACCCTGTATTTCCCTGATCGCCCGACATGGCACCCGACGTACGCGCTCCTACGGGTGGCGGGGGTCAATTGGATCGTCGTCCACGAGCACTCGTCTGGCGCGCGGGCCGGCGCGACCGGTGCCCGAGGTTTTCTTAAGCGAGCATCCAGGAACCTCCCCGGGTTCATGGTCGACCGGGTCATCGCGGTCAGCGAGTACGTAGCTGCGCGCGTTCGCACCGTCGACCAAGTGCCACCCTCCCGCGTGGTACGCGTGTGGAATTCCGTGTCCGTTCCCGACGACCCCCTGCGCGACGTCCCCGAGTTCCTCGCCGAGTACTCACTTCCGAGTTCAAGGCCCTTGGTGGTCTGCGCGGGCCGGCTGACACGTGAGAAGGGCTTCGCCCATCTCTTTCGCGCTTTCGACCGCGTCCTGGACCACTTGGAGACGCGTGAGCCGCGACCACTCCTGGTCTGTATGGGAAGCGGACCTGTCGAAGCCGAACTGCGTTCACTCGCCAGCTCCCTCGAAAACGGCCGAGACATTCGCATGTTGGGGTATGTTCCCAACGCGAGACGCGTGCTAGCGGCAGCTCAAGTTGCAGTCGTGCCTTCGATCTGGGATGAGGCGTTCGGACTCGCGGCCCTGGAACCACTCGCGTGCGGAGTGCCCGTCATCGCATCGGCTGCCGGGGGGCTGCCCGAGATAGTGGAGCACGGCCGAACAGGTCTCCTCGTCCCGCCCGCAGATGAAGGCGCCCTGACCCAGAGCCTGCTCGAACTCATCCGCGATCCCGCGCTATGTCGTCGGATGGGGACGGCCGGACGGGAGCGCGCCCTGACCCACTTTGATTTCCGTGTCACGCTGGACCAAGTGTCGCGAATCGTCTTGGGGGGCACTGTCTCATCTCGCCCGGCCTGACGCACTCGTTGGGCAGTTGTACGAGACCCGACGCCCGAAGGCGAGTCTTGGTCGCGAGGCACCCGCAGGCGTAAACTTCGGGCATACGCCCACCTCAGGAGTCCGGCGTGCGACCCGCCGTATCCGGTCGTTCCCCCCCCGCGAGCCCCCACTCGGTGCCAGGATCCTTCAGACAATCTCCGACCCGGCCAGACTCCCGTTCAACCCGGTCGCAGGGATGAACCACGTGGTGGGGGCTAATGGCTGAAGCCTCGCGACGCAGGTTGACCCTGCTCGTGGTGGTGGAGCGGTTCCCGAACCGAATCCAGCCCTGGATCCTTAGCGGAATTGAGCAGATACTGGCCCTCGGCGGTCGGGTGTGGATTGCCTCATCCGCCGAGGGCGATGACGCCTATCCGGCGAAGGTCGATGCCATGGGCCTCCGAAACAGCACACTATATGTGCTTCCTGGGCGGCCGTCGGCCCTAATCCGAGCCCTGGGGGCGGCGCTGTCTCCGTCGGCCCGGGGCCGGCGCGTGCGCAGGGGCCTGTCTCTGCAGGCATCCTCCGGCCAGCTGTTCAGGGGCGCGGCACGAAATGTGGCGAATCGAATCATCAAGGCGGACGCGATTGGGTTGGCTGGGGTCGACCTGCTCCACTCACACTCACTCGTGGAGGGGTACGCTTACTTGGAGGTCGCGCGCGCCTTGGGCGTGCCGCAGATCCATACGTTTCACGGCCTGCAGCCGGTGGGACTCCCGAGTTTGCCCGAGGAGTTGCGGCTCGAGTTCTTTCAGCGCATTCACACATGCCTCGTGAACACCGAGTTCGCGAAGAAACAGGCGATGAGCCAGGGATGCCCGGCCGAGAAAGTGCGAATTCTCCCACAAGGGATCACACTTTCGGACTTCCAGTACCGGCCCCGCGCACGGGCCGAAGGCGAGCGACTCCGCGTTCTGACGGTGGCGAGACTGCACCCCGACAAGGGACATCGTTACGCACTCGAGGCCGTCAAGCGGGCGTTGGAGATAGGGCTACAAGTCGACTATCGTATTATCGGCACTGGACCGGAGCGGGAGCGGCTGGAGCGAATGACGCAGGATATGGGTATCGCCGACCATGTCCGGTTCTTGGGCGGCGTGTTCGACCGCACGCTGGTTGCCGAGTATGCTGAGGCGCACGTCTTCCTTCTGCCGAGCGTACGTGACGAAACGGGACATCACGAGGAGACCCAAGGGGTAGTGCTCCAAGAGGCCCAAGCCAGCGGCAAGATCATCGTTGCATCCCGGACCGGTGGAATCCCTGAGTGCTTGGAGGAAGGCGTCTCCGCATTCCTCGTTCCCGATCGGAATGGCGACGCCATAGCTGCCGCACTGGCGCAAATCGCAGAACGGCCAGAGGAGTGGCCGGCTTGGCAGGAGCGGGGACGGCAGTGGGTCGAGTCCCGGTTCGACGCCCGCGTGATTGGGCAGCGCCTTTGGGACATCTACAACGAGGCGGCTGCCCGGAGATGACATCGTTGCTCAGAACGAAGCTGGGGCCGCTGTTCGCGGCGAGGCTGCCCTTCACTCGGGCCTACTCGCGGGGTCGCCTCCTCTTGCTCGGCAGGCGATACGAGCAGTTGGTGGTGTGCGGCTACCCTCGAGGTGGCACCTCCCTCCTTTACAACATGTTGAGCGCCACGCTGCCGAACTTTCGTTTCGAGGAGTTCGAGGAGCCTGCGATCTACCGCCTCCACCGACTGGGCAACATTGCGTCGAAGTATCCGTTGGACGTCTTCAACGTGTCACGGCTGCCGGACCTCAACGTCCACGGCAAGAAGCTCCACGTGATCGCGATGCTTCGTGATCCGCGTGACGTCGTCACGTCGAGACATCCCTTGCTTCCAGATCGCTACTTCATCGGGCACGACAACAGTTGGTGGCCCCAGGACACCGAGTTTCGCGAATGGAAGTACAACGCCCCCGGGGTCGTAGACATTTTCGACGAGCTCGAGCGCTTACGCGGCCAGTCTGAACTCCATGTAGAGTTCGTGCGGTATGAGGACCTCGTAGAGGATTCTGACGCGGTTCAAGCCCGCCTCGCCGACCGGCTGGGACTCTCTTTCGGGGGTCGCTTCAGCGACTTCTACAAGCACCCGGGTCGAATGGCGTATCGCTACGATGGTCGAATGGCACCGCGAGAAGCGTCACTCGTTCGCGAAGACAAGCCGGCAGACCGCTCCCGATCAGGAAAGTGGCAGGGACCTGAGCATCGGGAGCGCATCTTGGAGCAGTTTCGTGAGTGCCCGCGACTCTTCGAGCTCCTGAGACTTCACGGGTACGAAAATGACGATGGCTGGCTGGCGCGCATCTGAGCAGCGCCATGGTGCCCCTTAGAGTACGACGCGGCAAGGGGGATCTCGCTTGCCCGGCAGCCGGCCACTCGCCGACGGACGGTACCCTGCGCTACTTACCGCTGACGTACACCTCACTGATTGAGATGACATCGTTGACGGTCTTGGTACAGCTGGAACCGCCCCAGTAGACCAAGAGGTCGATCTGGCTGAAGCCGGGCGCACCGCTACTCCAATTCTGCCCTGTCGCGGACGCAACTTGGACGCCATCGATCCATATGTAATACTCACCATCACTCGATCCGGGCGCGCTCTCGGCGACGAAGTACTTCTCAACCGTCATGTAGCGGCCCTTCGTGATCGTGTAGTTGAAGAAAATATTGTTGAAGCCCCCGCCATTGAATTCGTTGGCCAGATAGGTCGAGCCGTTCCCCCCGATCACGCCGATGTATGAATCGGCCCCGTCACCACCAGGCCCGCCCACATAGAACATCTTCTCATTGGCCGCACAAAACTGATAGTTGCTGCTGTACTTGAAGATCGCGCGGACGTACAGGTGTCGCTTGACGCCCGCGGTTGAGGACCAATTGTACTCGGCCAGGCCGTTCCAACCTGCGACGTCGCCGACGACCATGCGCTTCTCGATCACTGTACCGTAGCGCGAGCTAGCGTCGGGAATACCGGCCTGGACGTAGGTATTGTCATTCCATCGACCGCCATAGAACCAGCCAGGCGCGGTCGGGTTGGAGCCGAAATACTTATCGGATCCGTTCGTCGACATGATCCGCGTCATCCCCGTCGGCTCGTTGTTCGGCCACGAACCCTGAGGCGGCGGGGGGGGCTGGGGGGTGGTCGCACTGTCGATTACGGTGGTCGGAATCGTCGCGGAGAGCCCCGACGCAACCGCGAAGACATTGGTGCTCCCGATCGCTTGCCCACGGACCACCCCAGAACTCGATACGCTCGCGACCGAGGGAGCGCTGGAGATCCATGTGACCTGCGAGGGTATTGAGGGGAATCCAAGCGGATTCTGTGCGGTGACGCCAAGAGTCGCCGTCTGACCGATCCTCAGCGTGAGAGTACTCACCGACGCGACCAGGGTGGTGGTGACGTTGATTGTATCGGTCACGATGAGCGTATCCACCGTAACCACGGTATCCACTCGGGTCACTACCACCGTGTCCACGGTCACCAACGTATCCACCGTCGTAACAAAGGTGGTGTCTCCCGCAACACCGATGAGGGTGTCGACTACGGTGACCACGACCGTGTCAGGTGGAGTGAATACGGTGTCGAAGGTCGTAAGGACGACGGTATCCGGTGGGTTGACTGTCGTATCAGCGGTCGTCACGACCGCCGTATCTACCGTGCCGGCAACAACCAGTGTGTCTGGTGTGCCGCTGACGTCCACGATGATCGTGTCCGTCTGCCCGCACGCCAGCACGGCCGTGGCAGCGGCCGCAGTGAAAAGGATCTGAAGAGTGTTTCGCATGGACGGATGCTCAGCGTATTCGTGGCGCCGCGCCTCTGTCGACGGCGAGACCTGTAGGAACTTGCACAGCCCGAGTGAGACCGTCAAACGTTTCCCCGCCCGTTCTTGCCGGGAGCGCCGGGCCTTCGCCCACGGGGGCGAGCGTCGGTGTCACTTGCCGCTGACGTAGATCTCGCTAATCGAGATCACGTCGTTGACGGACTTGGTGCAGCTCGCACCGCCCCAGTAGACCATAAGGTCGATCTGGCTGAACCCAGGCGCGCCGCTGCTCCAATTCTGCCCAGTTGCTGAAGCCCTCTGCACGCCATCGATCCAGATGTGGTACTCCCCGTCGCTCGATCCCGGCGCGCTCTCGGCCACATAGTACTCCTCGACTGTGATGTACTGGCCCTTCGGGATCGTGTAGTTGAAGAAGATGTTGTTGAATCCACCGCCATTGAACTCATTGGCCAGATAGGTCGAGCCATTCGACCCGATGACACCGATGTACACATCGGCTCCGTCACCACCGGGCCCACCCACATAGAACATCTTCTCGTTGTTGCCGCAGAACTGATAGTTGCTGCTGTACTTGAAGATCGCCCGAACATAGAGGTGGCGCTTCACGCCCACGGTCGAGGACCAGTTGTACTCAGCTAACCCATTCCAGCCAGCCACGTCACCAACGAACATGCGCTTCTGGACCACGGTACCGAAACGCGAGCCTGCGTCGGGGATACCGCTTTGGACGTATGTGTTGTCGTTCCACCTACCGCCATAGAACCACCCTGGCGAGGTCGGGGTGCCGCCGAAATACTTGTCTGATCCGTTCGTCGATAGGATATGCGCCATCCCGGTCGGCTCATGGTTCGGCCACGAACCCGGAGGCGGCGGAGGCGGCGGGGGCGGCGGGGGTGAGGCGGAGGATGTCACCGTGGTCGGCACCGTCGCCGTCACCCCGGCGTAGACAGCGAGAATGTTGGCGCTGCCGGCGGCGAGCCCTTGCACGACGCCCGTTGGCGACACGGTCGCGACCACCGAGTTGGTCGAACTCCACATGGGATTGACGTTCCCAAGGTTCAGCCCAAGGGCGTTGATCGCCGTAGCGTCCAGTACGGCACTGTCCCCAACTTGAAGGGACAGGTTCGACACAACCACCGAATTTTGGTTGATCACCGTGATCGTGAGGGTGTCTGTCGAGCCCCCCACATGCACGAGGATCGCGTCCGACCCACCGCAAGCCAAAGCGGCGACGAGAATCATGGCCGAGACGATGGCCTTCGCTGCTGTCGTGCCCCTCATGAGATCCCCCCAGGGCTGAGGATCGACCCGCTAACGGGTCGAACGTAATGCCGGAAGTGCTTTCCCCGACAGGTTTACTTGGGTAACAAGAAACAAACGTTTGCGTCGAGGGCGCCAAACTCCCTCGGGCGTTCACAAGCGATCACCGTACCGCGCAAACGCCGTTGGGCAGAAGCTTCTGCGAGGGCCATGCCATAAGACGCGGTGGTCAGGGCCGGTTAACTAGGCCCGACAGCGAGGTCAACGAGACATAGAGTTCCCTTCCCCGGCACGAAGTGCGCAGCGGTGATGCCCGGCTTACCCGACCACCTCCACCCCGATGGGATCGATGCCCTTAAGGTCATTGGGAGACACCCATCTGTGGGTTGGGAGTGTGACCAACCTGCGCGCCAGGCGCTCGGCGCCCGGAACAGTGGCACACGCCCCTGCTTGAAGTCCCGCGGCGGCCCCCAGCATGGGCAAGGCCTCAGGATAGCCGCGCACCGCCCCGCAAACGGTCCCGCTCAATGCGATCGCCAATGAATGCCCATCCGTTCCTACGAGTACGGGATACCGCAGGAATCCGCTGGTCCCACCCCCGACCGGAACGCAAGACGCAGGCTTCGCGTGCCGTTGCAGCGCCATGGTGCGGTCTGAGGCGCGCAACTGCAGCCCTTCCACCGCCCCCTCTGCCAACCCCGCGTGCCTCCTCGCCGCCGCCGCACAAAACGCCGGCATCCCGGCTAACGGGCTCGGCTCCTTGTAGTTCGTCTCCCCCAGGCCGGTGCCCGGAATGGCAGCTACGAGTCCATACAGTGACGGTCGACCAAGCGCCCACTGAACCCAGGACAGGACGGCTGCCCTCAATCCGGCGAACCGTTTCGCGGGTAGCCCGGCAGCCGCCTTCACCAGCCCCCTCGCCTCTCCCTCGAGGGTCGTCCGTACCAG